>NZ_JBXAOE010000007.1:0-305196 GCF_058802485.1 Cupriavidus sp. GW822-FHT02D05
TGCGGGAGTAGCTCAGTTGGTAGAGCGCAACCTTGCCAAGGTTGAGGTCGCGAGTTCGAGCCTCGTCTCCCGCTCCAATCCCAAAGGGAAGCACCGCTTCCCTTTTTGTTTGTGATGGTAGTGCGCAAGCGCAGCCCGGCAGGGTCTGGCGAATGCGGCTACAATCCAGCAGCCGTCACCCGGCGGGGTGGCAGAGTGGTCATGCAGCGGCCTGCAAAGCCGTGTACGCCGGTTCGATTCCGACCCCCGCCTCCAGTATCTTCAAGCACAGAGCGCTACCCTAACCGGTGGCGCTTTTTGCTTTCTGGCGATCCGATCGCTGGCGCCATCCGCACCGGCAATTCCCTCTTCCTTTCCCCTCCTTCTTCCCCCTCTTTTTTCCCCTCAAATTTCCGCTAGATTGCGCGTCTCGGCTCTTTTTTGTCGTTTATCCTCTCCGATTTTTAGGACAAGTCCTAATATCGTCGCTTATTTTTGTTGTATTTCCCAATTCTGCTTCAGCTATTCCAGCGGCTGCCGTAAAGGCGGATGTGAGGGTCGTCCAAAAGACGGCTCACCGGATTCCGAGATTGTTGCAAGCGCGCTTCCAAAACAGACTGCTTGACCCCGTTCCCGTTGCTCACGGGCGTCATTTCATCGTCCACCTTTCTTGGAGAATCGGTGCCGCCCTCTCGCGCGCGCCGACATTGCGTCATGAACATCACCCAACGCCTCTTAGCTACCTTGTCGCTGGCCTTGCTGGCCCTGCTTGCCGTCGGAGTCGGCGGCCTCTGGCAGCTTCGCGAGTCGCAGGAGCGTTTTACCTACTTCAATGACAACACGCTCATCAGCGTTCGCACGCTGAGCGACCTGCGGGATACCGTCAGCACCATGCGCGTGTCGCTCTACCGCTATGCCTTGTCGCCGGAGGCGAGCAGCCGCGCCGAAGCCACGAAGGCGTTGGCGGAGGCGGATGCGGTTTTCGACAGCACGGTCGCGACCTACGAGCGCAGCGATATTTCCGACGAGACAGACCGCCAGATGCTGGAGGCGGACCGCGCCGCGGCGAGGCAATATCGCGCGGAGCGGGAGCGCTTCCTGGAGCGCTTCGCCGCCAACGACGATGAAGGTGCGCGTGGCATGCTGATGGGGGGCTCGCTCTTTGTCGCGGCCTCGGCGCTGCGCACCGCCATCAACAAGCACGTGGCGTATAATGCGGGTCTGGGCGAGCAGGTGGTGGTGAGCAACGGCAAGGCATACGGACTGGCCTTGACGGTCTTCTCGGCGATCATTGCCTGCGGCTTTCTGGTTACCGGTACGCTTGGCTATTCGCTCTACCGCCACATCCACAACAGCCTTGCCGAGATTGAGCAGACCCTGCGCTATGTGAGCGAGTCGCTCGACCTCAATCGCCGCGCTTCGGTGCGCCATGAGGATGAGATCGGGCGCACGGCGATTGCTTTCAACCAGTTGATAGAGCGCGTGGCGTCGGCACTGCATGAAGTCCGCTCGTCGACCGACTCGGTCAGTACGGCCGCCCACCAGATTGCGGCGGGCAACGCGGATCTGTCCACGCGTACCGAGCAGCAGGCGGCATCGCTGGAGCAGTCTGCCGCCAGCATGGAAGAGTTGACCACGACCGTGCGCCAGAATGCCGACAATGCGCGCCAGGCCAGCAGCCTGGCGGACAATGCCGCCGAGGTGGCGGAGCAAGGCAGCACGGCCGTGCAGCAGATGGTGGAAACCATGGGTGCAATCAGCACCAGTTCCACCCGCATTGCTGAAATCACCACGCTGATCGAGGGCATCGCCTTCCAGACCAATATCCTCGCGCTCAATGCGGCGGTCGAGGCGGCGCGCGCCGGCGAGCAGGGCCGCGGCTTTGCGGTTGTGGCTGGCGAGGTACGCAGCCTGGCCCAGCGTTCGTCCAGCGCGGCGAAGGAAATCAAGGATTTGATCGACACCTCGGTGGACACGGTTCGCCAGGGCTCGACGCAGGCCGAGGGTGCGGGCAAGACCATGAGCGAGATTCGCCAGGCCGTGCGGCGCGTCTCCGACATCATCGGGGAGATTGCCGCGGCGTCGAGCGAGCAGAGCACCGGGATCGAGCAGATCAACCAGGCCGTCGGGCAGATGGACCAGGTCACGCAGCAGAACGCAGCTTTGGTGGAGCAGGCGGCAGCGGCTGCGCAATCGCTGGAAGAGCAGGCCGACAAGCTGCGCGATACCGTGGCGACGTTCCAGTTGGCCGGGCGGTAGGACTTCAGGGCGGCGGGATGGCAGGTGGGGCGGCGCACTTGCGCGGGGATGGGGGCACATCCTGCCCCGATTCCGCGCTTTGCCATTGTGGTGATCGTGTTACATTCCATGTTGTAGTCTTCACGGGGCGTTCAGGGGATATCCGACCTGAACAGCGTGCCATCGTCGTCCGCTTGGACTCATGCCGCGCTTTTTGCCTCCAGGCTGCCGTAAAACTCCCGTTCCCGTTTTCCCTCAATCAGTGCGGTACCTCTCGGCCTGTGCCCGGCGTTCAACGCCGCAGCGCGGCCCAGAGGTCGCTTTGTGGTCCCCGCCATACGGCCGCTGGGGGCGGGCGGGTTGTCCAGTCACCGCCGCCATGGCCAAGCACGAGGAACCCAGAACGCATGCATCACGCTACCCCGCTCATCAGCACCATCGTCGGCGGTCTCGTCCTGGCGTTTATATTGGGCGCGCTGGCCAACCGGCTAAAGCTCCCGCCGCTGATCGGATACTTGTGCGCGGGCATCGTGGTTGGCCCGTATACGCCGGGCTACACCGCGGACCAGGCGCTGGCGCCGGAACTGGCGGAACTTGGCGTGATTCTGCTGATGTTCGGGGTTGGCTTGCATTTCTCGCTCAAAGACCTGATGGCGGTGAAAACGATCGCCATTCCCGGGGCGGTGGTACAGATCGGCATCGCCACCTTGCTCGGGATGGGCGCGGCCTGGGGCTTTGGCTGGGAATGGGGGCCAGGCCTGGTCTTCGGGCTGGCGCTTTCGGTGGCTAGCACCGTGGTATTGCTCAAAGCTTTGCAGGAGCGCGAGCTGGTGGAGTCGCCGCAGGGCCGGATCGCGGTGGGCTGGCTGATCGTGGAAGACCTGGCCATGGTGCTGACGCTGGTGCTGCTGCCGGCGCTGGCGGGCCTGCTCACGCCGTCCGCAGATGCCACGGCGTCAGGCGTGGCCGCACCGGACTCCGGCGACATCGTGTTCGCCGTGTTCGCTACCCTGGGCAAGGTGGCTGCCTTCGTCGCGGTGATGCTGGTGATCGGCCGTCGCTTTATTCCCTGGATGCTGGAGCGCATCGTCTGGACCGGGAGCCGTGAACTCTTCCGTCTGGCGGTGTTGGCAACGGCGCTCGGCGTGGCCTTTGGCGCGTACTCGCTGTTTGGCGTGTCGTTTGCGCTCGGTGCATTCTTTGCAGGCATGGTGCTGGCGGAGTCGGAATTCAGTCACCGCGCGGCAGAGGAGTCGCTGCCCCTGCGCGATGCGTTTGCAGTGCTGTTCTTTGTTTCGGTCGGCATGCTGTTCAACCCCATGGTGCTGATCAACGACCCCTGGGGCGTGCTGGCCACGCTGTTCATCATCGTGGTGGGCAAATCGCTCGCTGCGCTTTGCATCGTTCGGGTGTTCGGGCATTCCACCCGTACCGGCATGACCATCGCGGTCAGCCTGGCCCAGATCGGCGAGTTCTCCTTTATCCTCGCGGGCCTCGGTGTCTATCTGAAGATCCTGCCTGAGCGGGGCCACGCCCTGATCCTGGCAGGCGCGCTGCTGTCCATCGTGCTGAACCCGCTGCTGTTCCACCTGCTCGATCGCTATACCGCCAAGCATGCAGGCGAAGCGGATCCCCACCCCGCGTGAGCGCGGGCATGCAGCGGCTTGCGCAGCTCACTGGCTGGTCGCCGCGGCATCGCGGCGAAGATACTCCGTAAAGGCCAGCAGGCCCTGCGTAGGGTACTTGTCCTGGTGAACCACGAGGTGCAGCGGCCTCACCACTTCGGGCAGGCCATTGCGCAGCGCCACCAGTGTGCCGCGTTGCAATTCGTCTTCCACCACCTGCAGCGACAGGCAACTCACTCCATAGCCGCTCATCACGGCACGCTTGATCGCTTCGGAGTTGCCCAGCTCCAGCGCAAAGCGCAACTCGCCCAGCAGTGGTGCCAGCCGCTGTTCGATGATCTCGCGCGTGCCCGAGCCGGGTTCGCGCACGACCCAGTCGGCGTCGCGCAAGGCAGCCAGATTGCCAGGGTAGCTTGCGAGCGGGTGTGACGGGCTGACCACTACCACCATCACATCGTCCCGCCAGTGGGCGCTGCGCAGGTCGCGCTCGTGGCATGTGCCCTCGATCAGCCCGATGTCCGCCTCGAAATGCAGCAACGCCTGCAGGACCTCGCGCGTGTTGCCAATGCGCATGTCGAGCGCGCAGGGCCCGCTCTGTGCATGTCGAAAACCCGCGAGCAGACCCGGCAGGATATAGCTGCCGATGGTGTTGCTGGCGGCAATGCGCAGTTGCACCCCGGGTTGCACGGTGAAGCGCTCGAGTTCCTGTGCCTGGTCCAGCAGCGACAGTGCGCGCGGGAAAAACAGCCGGCCGGTCTCATTGATGCTCAGGCGGCGCGCGACCCGGTCAAAGAGGGCGCCGCCCAGCGTGGCCTCCAGATCCGCCAGCGCGGCGCTGACCGCGGATTGCGACATGGCCAGCGCATCGGCCGCAGCCACGGTGCTGCCGTGCTGGGCCACCGCGACGAACACGGAGAGTTGGCGCAGGGTCAGGCGTAGCGGGCGATGGGTCATATCTGTAAAGCAGGTAATGTATAGCGATATTACCTGTTTTACAGATTTCTGCCTGCTAAGTACGCTTCGGACATATTCAATATGCGCCCCGAAGCCCTCCGGCGTTACGGGCAGGACCCCCGCCATGTCTTCCATTCAATCGTCCGCAGTTGCCAATCTCGGCACCGAACCGCCTTCGTGGCCGACCCGGGTCTTGACGCTGGTGCCGCTGGGTTTCATCGCCTGGCTGGCCATGGTGTTCTCGGCCAACCCGGCGGTCTCTCACCTCGGCATGAGCGCGCTGACGCTGGCCATGTTCGCCGGCATGGTGGCGGGCAATACGCTGCCGCAACGCTGGCTCACCCCGCTTGCGCCGGGCATGCAGCTGGCACGCCAGCAACTGCTGCGCCTCGGCGTGGCGTTGTATGGCCTGCGCCTCACCTTCGGCGCTATCGCCGACCTGGGCTTGGCAGGCGTGCTGGTGCCGCTGGCCATGCTGGTCTCGACCATGTTGCTGGGGATCTGGATCGGTTCTTCGCTGCTGGGACTAAGCCGCCGTGAAGCCATCCTCGTTAGCGCGGGCAGCGCCGTATGTGGCGCCGCGGCGGCCATCGCGGTGGCTTCGGTGGTGCGCACCGACGACCGCCAGACGGCCGTGGCCGTGGCCACGGTGGTGCTGTTCGGCACGGCTGGCATGCTGCTGTATCCCTATCTGTTTGAGCTGGCCACCCAGCACTGGCACCTTGCCATCAGCGAGCGCACGTTTGGCATCTACACTGGCGCCACGCTGCACGAGGTGGCACAGGTTATCGCCTCGGGCAAGATGGTCAGCGATGCCACCGCGGATGCCGCCGTGGTGACCAAGATGGTGCGCGTGTTGGCGCTGGGTCCGCTGTTGCTGGTGCTGGCGTTGTGGCCGAAGGCCGGCATCGGGCTGGAGGAAGACGGCAAAGGCGAGAAGGCGGCAGGCGGGCGTCCGTGGGGTGCCATCCTGAAGGCGATCCCGTGGTTTGCGGTGGGTTTCGTGGCGGTGATGGCCGTGCATTCGGCGGGCCTTGTGCCCCAGGGCTGGAAGCCTGCCCTGCTGGCCTTCGATAACTGGCTGCTTGCCTGCGCGATGCTGGCAATTGGCTTGCACACCCGCATCGGCACCTTGCTGCGCGCCGGGCGCAAGCCCCTGGTGCTGGCCGGCCTGCTGTTTGTGTTCCTGGTGTGCGGTGGCGCGCTGTTGTGCGCGGCGGTGGCCTGAGCGCGCAAAGCCGGGACAGGGGGAGGGCGGAAGCTGGGGAGGGTGGATGCTGGTGCGGCCGACGGGGGTCGAACCCGTAAGCCCGTAAAGGCGGCAGATTTTAAGTCTGCTGAGTCTACCAATTTCTCCACGGCCGCACGGCAAGCCCGATATTGTGGTCGGTTGGGCGCGGTGATGCAAGCTTCGCGCGGGATTTGTACCGTGGGCAGCCAGGCGGGTGGCAGCAACGTGTTTATGCGTCGGTTGTTACGCTTGGTAACAATGTAACGTTCTCGGTTTCACCTGCAAATTTCCAGGAACCTACAATACCTCTTATCGAATAACGCATTGCAAGAGGCAAGGATCATGAAACGTTGGTGGCTCGCAGGACTCGCTTTGCTTGGGGCGCTGGCATCCGGTGCGGCAATGGCCCATGTGAGCGTTGGCGTGGCGATTGGGGTGCCTGGCGTTGTGGTCGGCGGCCCGGCGTACTATCCGCCGCCAGCCTACATTGCCGCGCCGCCCGTGGTCATGGCGCCTGCCCCTGTCTACTATGGTCCGCCGCCGGTCATCGTGCGGCCGGCGCCGGTCTACTACGGTCCGGGGCCGGCCTATTACGGCCCGCGTTACTACGGCCGCGGCTACTATGGGCGGGGCTACTATGGCCCGGGACATGGACGCCACTGGCGATAAGCATGAACGACCTGCCTCGTGCAGGCTGGTAAAAGGGGCCCTGCGGGGCCCTTTCGTTTTTCACGCACAGCCCTGGGAGGCAAACTGTAGGCGGCAATCCGGACAAGGTTCCATTGTTATTGGTGGGGTCAAAAAATTTGAAGAGACAGGTCAAACCGGCTCTCATATCCTTATTAGGGTTTCCACCTATACTGCTGCTGTGACGCCGTGATGACAAGATTCCGCAATGCTTCATCATCCAGCGCCCCTCCAGCACGACCTAATTCCCAAGAGGATCCGCCCATGAAGATCAAAAACAGCCTGGTGGCGATCGCAGCCCTGACCGCCCTCTCCGCACTCTCCGCCTCCGCCTTCGCAGCCGGTATTGCCAAGGCAGACCCTTACACCGATGGCGCCAAGATCGGCAAGGTTGATCCCTACACCGATGGTGCCAAGCTTGGCAAGGTTGACCCGTACACCGACGGCGCACGCAAGGTGGATCCCTACACCGACGGCGCCAAGGTTGGCGATCGCCGCGACCAGTTCAGCGACGGAGCCTGAGTTTGCCGGACACAAGCCTGTGGCCCTGAGGGCTTCGGCCGTCCGCATCCAGCAACGCCGTGAATCATCGAAAGGCCCGCCTCGAGCGGGTCTTTTGCTTTTTGCGGGCAGGTGCCAGGACGGTGGCGGCATGGTCATGCCAAGGGCCGTGGCGCTATACTTCCGGCTCACTGAAATGATCTTCGAGGAGAGTGGTATGCAGCAAAAAACCGTGCTGACGGCAGATGATGTGAAGAAGGTACTGGCCGCAGCCGAGCTGGAAGCCAAGAATCACCAATGGGCGGTTTCGATTGCCATCGTGGACGACGGTGGTCACCTGCTGGCATTGCAACGCCTGGACGGCGCCGCACCGATCTCGAGCTACATCGCGACCGAAAAGGCACGCACGTCGTCGCTGGGCCGTCGCGAGTCCAAGGTTTACGAAGACATGATCAACAACGGCCGTCACTCTTTCATGACCGCGCCGGTGTTGCAAGGCATGCTGGAAGGTGGTGTGCCTATCGTGGTCAATGACCAGGTAGTGGGTGCAGTTGGCGTGTCGGGCGTGAAATCGACCGAAGACGCACAGATCGCGCGCGCGGGCATTGCCGCCCTGGGCGTCTGATACTCGCCTGCAAACAGAGGCGGCCGTGGTGCCGGCAGTGAGCGTGGCTCACTGCCCACGCACCTCCTGCCGACTGCGGAGCAAATCGCTTGTGCTTCCGGATGCTGAAGCCTGTCGACGGGCTTTGGCATCGGGCTGCCGGTTCCGGTAGCCCTTCTTGCATCGAAATCCCGTACAGCGTTACATGGTTGCCACAATGGTTTCCCACGGCATGGCTTGTGCTGGCGCGTGCGCGCGCCTGGGCACGGTCACTTCGTCAGGATCAGCTTGCCATAGCGCGTGATGCGCAGCGTGTAGACCTCGCCGTTATGCAGGATCGGCAGCAGGTTGGCGCCACGCATCAACAAATCCAGGGGCACTGCATCCCCTGCGGGCGCAGCTGGGAGGCTGTCGCGCACCAGCGCTTCGAGCCGTGCGGGCAGGGCAGCTACAGCAGATTTCATCGATTCGATCGCCGCGCTGGCGGGGCTTTCGCGCCGCGCCTGCGCAGCCTTGTTGGAATTGACTTCGACCCGGCGCAGGGAAAGGCGGCGACGGGTGACTTCATGCGGTTGCGACAGCGGCAGGGTCAGGGTGCTCATGGGCGGGCTCCGGTCCGGTGGTCTGTGGCGGCTGCGCGAGACTGCGAGCGGTCACGACCGGGTTCAAGTTGGCTCAATCTTAAATGAGAATTGTTATCATTACAATAGAGATTTTTAATCGTGCAGGACGGGTCAGCGCAAGCAAAAAGGGCACTCCTTTGAGCGCCCTTTTTGTCGATGCTACGTTGCCGGCCCAAAGAGCACGGCACGAACAACACTAGTGCTTGGGTTCCGTGATGAACCCGATCTTGCCCAACCCGCCGTGCTGAGCGGCTGCCATGACTTCCGCCACACGCTCATAGCGCACGTCGCGATCGGCCCGCAGATGCAGCTCAGGCTGCGGCTGCTGCTGCGCGGCCTGGGCTATGTTGGCTTCGAGCGTGGGCTCGTCCACCTCAGCCTGGTTCCAGAAGACCTTGCCGCTGGCGTCGATCGACAGGTTGATGTTCTGTGGCTTGGGATCGTTGGGCGTGTTGGTTGCACGCGGAAGGTCGATCTTGACCGTGTGGTTGATCACGGGAATGGTGATGATGAAGATGATCAGCAGCACCAGCATGACGTCGACCAGCGGCGTCATGTTGATTTCGCTCATTACTTCGTTATCGTCCGAGTCGAGGGTGCCGAATGCCATGATGACTTCCTTGTTGCCTTGCTGCGGCCTTACTGATTCTTGACTGCGAGGCGCACACCGTTGTCATCGGTGGCACGCGCGCTGGCGCTGGTCGGGCGCACACGGGCGCCGGTGACGAAGTAGGCGTGCAGGTCGTGGGCGAACCGGTTGAGTTTCGAGATCACGCCCTTGTTGCCGCGGGTCAGCGCGTTGTAGCCCAGCACCGCGGGGATCGCAACGGCCAGGCCGAAGGCGGTCATGATCAGTGCCTCGCCCACCGGGCCTGCCACCTTGTCGATGGTCGGCACGCCGGAGGCGCCGATGTTGATCAGCGCGTGATAGATGCCCCACACGGTGCCGAACAGGCCAACGAACGGCGCTGTGGAACCGACGGACGCCAGCACGGCCAGGCCCGATTGCATGCGTGCAACGGCCTCGTCGATGGCGCTCTTGAGCGAGCGGGTGATCCAGTCCGAGATGTCCATCACGTCGTGCAGCTGCGGTTGGCTGGCGCGATGGTGCTGCGCGGCTTCCTTGCCGGTCATGGCTAGCGTGCGAAACGGGTTGGCTTCGCTGCTGCCGAGGGTTTCGAGAGCGTGGTCGAAATCGTCGGAGTGCCAGAACTGCTTTTCAGCGCCATGCGCCATCTTCTTCAGCCGGAAGAGATCCCACGCCTTCGTGAGAATCACGATCCACGAAGCCAGCGACATGATGAGCAGAATGATGGCGGTGGCACGCATGACGAAATCGCCTTGCGTCCAGAGGTGAGAAAGTCCGAGGTCCTGCATGTTGGTTCCTGGTGAGGTCGGTATTGAAATCAGTTGAGTTCGAACCCGATCGGCTGCTGGGCGGTAACCGCCACGGCACGACCGTTGTCCAGATAGGGCTTGCAGCGCATGCGTCGCACCGCCTCCTCGGCGGCCTGGTCCAGCCTCGAGGATCCGCTCGAGGTCACGACTGCGGTCTTGACCACCTTGCCGGTATCGTCTGTAGTCAGACGCACCACGGCCTTGCCGGTTTCACCCATGCGGCGCGATTGCGACGGATAGGTGGGTTGCGGCGGGCTGCACTGGATCTCGCCAATGCCGACCGCGCGTGGCGCTGCCGACACCGGAGCGGCCGGCTCGGGGGCGGGGGCGGGCGGTGCCGGCGGGGCAGGTGGCGCGGGCGGTGCTTCCACGGCATTGGGCGTGGGTGGCAGCGATGCCACCGGCGTCGGCGTGGGGCGCGGTTGCGGCGGTGCAGGCTTGGGTGTAGTGACCTTCACCTGCTTGGGCGGGGTTTCCGGTTTGGGCTTTGGCGTCTCGACGGCGGGCTTTTGGGGTGGCTCGAGCGGGATGATGCGGGCGACGACTTCTGGCGAGATCACGGCCTCCGTGATCTTGCGTCCCAGCCCGCTCTGGATCAGGTAAAGCAGGCCGACGTGGAACAGCAGGACGGCAAGCGTGATCTTGAAAAAACGTTGATCGAACATGAGAAAACAGCAGATGTCGGCGAATTGGCGCGGCGCCGGCTTTATTAGCGATAGGGCCTATTTGCGATAGAACAGGATCAGCGAGATGCCACAACCGACCAGCAAGCTAAGCAGCAATTCCATGATAAACGCTCCTTCAACAGTGATGCCGGTGGGAGCGCCGCTCTTGAGGCAGCGTGTCAGGTCGTCAGTATAAACGATAATGATTCTTATTTGGTGGCATTTTGTGCAATGCGTTGAATCGCTGCCGCGCAGCCGTCTTTATACGCCGATTTGGCGATACCTTCCCGCGGCTGCGACAAAATGCGCGCTCTCGCACGGCACAGGGTTGCTGGCAATGCCCGATTTGCCACAAAGCGCGCTAGCATAGGAAAAAGACGAGCCATTCGATCCATTCGAGCATTTCGCCGCGCTGGCCGCGGCGCCCCCCGTGCGAGAGGACCAGGCCATGGATTTCACCCGTTTCGCCGAAGACGACCGCTCGACCCTCCTGCGTGCTGCGACCGGCTCGCCATGCACCTCCGCGCTCGACTGGATGTGCGCCCAGTTCGCCCTGCGGGTCGTGTGCTCGCTGGGGCCCAGATTCAACCTGCGCAGCAATATCAACGACATCCTGACGGTCAGCGCACAGGAGATGGTGTGGCCGTACGGCGTGGTGTTGCGCGTCCAGCGCTTCCTTGCCGCGCGCTGCGCCGATATGCCGGCCTGGAAAGGTGCAGCGCGCCTCACGCCTGAAGAATTCCTGGAGCGGCACGGGCAATGGAACAGCGCGTTCGACGAGAGCGCGCTGTTCTACTACCTGGATGAGTACGTCAAGCATCACGCCAAGGATATGTTCGCCGTGTTCGATGCGTCGGCGGCGGCGCTGGCAGCGCGGCTGGATGGCGAGCGCGTGCTGCTGGTGCGTAACATCGACATGCTCAGCCATGTGCTGGATTTGCCCGAGCATGAGCGCAAGCTGTTGCTGTATGCGGCGCTCGCAAAATACAAGCGCGACCTGCGCGCGGTGATGGTGGACTGCAAGGTGGCGCACAGCCAGGAAGCCTTCCAGATCCTCGCCGGCTTGACCGGCGCAAGTCCGGCCGCGGTGGCGGTGTCGCTGCGGCCCGGATCGCGTCTGGAGACGCTCAACCTGATCGAGCAGCCCCTGCCCGAGAACAGCGTGACCGATCTGGGCGACCTGATGCGCCTGTCGGACCGGCTGCTGCATGTCCTGCTTGGCAACTACGCGAACGAAGCCGAGATGATGGCGGTGTTCACGCGCCCGGCGGCAGCACCCACGCTTGGCACCGGCGACTATCCGCACGTCGAGACCGATGCGCGCTACCTGTCGGCGCTGCTGGCCAACGCCACGCAGCAGCATGCCTGCGGCGTCAACGTGTTGATCTACGGCCCACCCGGCACCGGCAAGACCGAGTTCGCGCGGCTGCTGGCGCGCGAGGCTGGCTGCGAGTTGTACGAAGTGGACTGCCTGGACCGCGACGGCAACAGCTTGTCAGGCAAGGATCGCTATCGCTCGCTGCAGGTGTCGCAGGCGTTCCTGCGTGGCCGCCCGCGCACGGCTCTGCTGTTCGACGAAGTCGAGGATGTGTTCCCGGGCAGCGCGCGCGAGCTCACCAGCCTGTTTGGCCAGGAGGACCCGCGCGGCTCGGTGAACGGCAAGGCCTGGGTCAACCAGACATTGGAGCAGAACCCGGTCCCGGTGATCTGGATCTCCAACTCGATTCGCCAGATCGACCCGGCCTATCTGCGCCGTTTCCAGTTCCACCTGGAGCTGAAGATCCCGCCCCCGCTGGTGCGCGAGAACATCATTCGCAAGCACCTGGGCACGCTGGACGTGAGCGACGCCTTTATCGCGTCGCTGGCCGCGCGCAAGACCTTGACACCGGCGCAGGTGCAATCGGCCGCGCGCTTCGTGCAACTGGCGGGCTCGGGCGTGGCCGAGCCGGTGGAGGCGCTGATCTTGCGGCAGCTTGACCATGCCGACCGCGCCATGGGCTTGCGCCCGGAAGTGGAAGGGCGCCCGGTGGTGACGCACTACCGCCTGGATTACCTGAACCTGGAGACGCGCTACGAGGTCGGCAAGATCGTGCAGGCGCTCAAGGCACGGCAGCGCGGCACCTTGTGTTTCTATGGTCCTCCGGGCACCGGCAAGACCGCGCTGGCCGAGCACATCGCGGCCGCGCTCGAGCAACCGCTGATGATCCGGCGCGCCTCCGACCTGATGAGCAAGTACGTGGGGGAAACCGAGCAGCAGATCGCGGCGATGTTCGCGCGCGCGGAGGAAGACGGTGCCATCCTGCTGCTCGACGAAGCCGACAGCTTCATGCAAAGCCGGCAGAACGCCGTGCGCAATTACGAGGTGTCCGAGGTCAACGAGATGCTTCAGGGCATGGAGCGCTTCAACGGCATCTTCGTTTGCACCACCAACCTGTTCGAGCGGATCGACGAGGCGGCGCTGCGCCGCTTCTCGTTCAAGATCCGTTTCCTGCCGCTCAAGCCCGAGCAACGCACGGCGATGTTTGTCGAGGAAGCGCTGGATGCCGATCCGCAGCGCATGGACGCAACCATGCGCGAGGAGCTGGCGAAGATGGATTGCCTGACGCCGGGCGACTTCGCCACGGTCAAGCGTCAGTGCGTGCTGCTCGGCGAGACGCTGACGCCAGACGAGTTCCTGGCACAGTTGCGCCAGGAACATGCGGTCAAGCCGGATGTGCGGCAGCGTCGCCCGCTGGGGTTCCTGCAATGACCTGAAGCGGGAGCCGGTGCCTCAGTCGAATGCGGGCGCCGGCTCGATTACCAGGGTTTCCGCGGGCGCGTCCACATGCAGCAGCGCCGCGGCCATGGCGCGCAGGTGGGCGGCATCCTTGGTCGACGTGTAGCGGTCGTTGGGCACCGCGTCGGCGTTTGCAGCCATGTCGTGCTCGGCCAGCTTGCGCCGAAGTTGCCGCGCGATCGCGTCACCGGTATCGACCAGCGTCAAACGGTCGCCCACCAGTTCACGCACGGTGTCCGACAGGAAGGGGTAATGGGTGCAGCCAAGTACCAGCGTATCGGCGCCGGCCTCGAGCATGGGCGACAGGTAGGTGGTGAGTTTCTCGCGCACGGCCGGGCCATCCACATCGCCTTGCTCGATCAGCGGCACCAGCCCGACGCCAGCCTCGCAGAGGAAGCGGCTCTCGCCTTCCAGGGAGGCAAGCAGCCGGCCGAACTTTGCGCTCTTCAATGTGTTACCCGTGGCCAGCACGCCAACGACTTTGCTGCGGCTGGCGGCGGCGGCGGGTTTCAGGCCGGGCTCGACGCCGATGATCGGCAGCGCCAGCTTTTCGCGCAGCGTTTGCACCGCATGCATGGTCGCCGTGTTGCAGGCGATCACCAGGGCCTTGCAGCCCTGCGCCACCAGCCATTCGCAAACCTGCAGCGTGCGCGCCTCGACAAAATGCTCGGGCTTCTCGCCATAGGGCGCGTACTTCGAGTCGGCTACGTAGATCAGCGATTCCTGCGGGAGCAGGGCACGGATTTCGCGCAACACGGACAGGCCGCCGAGGCCGGAATCAAAGATGCCGATGGGTGCGTTGTTCACGGGAGGGTTCGAGGCAATCAAGAGGTTAGGTAGCAAAAAGCCGGGTCGGAAGACCCGGCTTTTGCAGACAGCTGCGCTGTCACGGCGTGGCTCGCGTTACAGCGCAGCGACCGGGATCTTGCCGATCTTGGCTTGCCATTCGGCGGGGCCGGTCTTGTGCACCGAGGTGCCTTCGCTGTCCACGGCCACCGTCACGGGCATGTCCTTGACGTCGAACTCGTAGATGGCTTCCATGCCCAGGTCTTCGAAGCCGACCACCTTGGCGTGCCGGATAGCCTTGGCCACCAGGTAGGCCGCGCCGCCGACTGCCATCAGGTAGGCAGACTTGTGCTTCTTGATGGCCTCGATCGCCACCGGGCCGCGCTCGGCCTTGCCGATCATCGAGATCAGGCCGGTTTCGGCCAGCATCATCTCGGTGAACTTGTCCATGCGGGTAGCGGTGGTGGGACCTGCCGGGCCGACGGCCTCGTCGCGCACCGGATCGACCGGGCCCACGTAGTAGATCACGCGGTTGGTGAAGTCCACTGGCAGCTTCTCGCCCTTGGCCAGCATGTCGGCGATGCGCTTGTGCGCGGCGTCGCGGCCGGTCAGCATCTTGCCGTTGAGCAGCAGGGTCTGGCCCGGCTTCCACGAGGCGACTTCTGCCGGCGTCAGCGTGTTCAGGTCGACGCGCTTGGAAGTCTCGGTGTTCGGTGCCCACTCGACCTTCGGCCAGGCCGACAGGTCAGGCGCTTCGAGCTTGGCCGGGCCGCTGCCGTCCAGCGTGAAGTGCACATGGCGGGTGGCCGCGCAGTTCGGGATCATCGCGACCGGCTTGGAGGCAGCGTGGGTGGGGTAGCCCATGATCTTGACGTCCAGCACGGTGGCCAGGCCGCCCAGGCCTTGCGCGCCGATGCCAAGCGCATTGACCTTCTCGTACAGCTCGACGCGCATTTCCTCGATCCAGTCCTGCGGGCCGCGAGCGATCACGTCCTGGATGTCGATCGGGTCCATCAGCGATTCCTTGGCCATGACCATGGCCTTCTCGGCGGTGCCGCCGATGCCGATGCCCAGCATGCCCGGCGGGCACCAGCCCGCGCCCATGGTCGGCACGGTCTTGAGCACCCAGTCGACGATGGAGTCGGACGGGTTGAGCATGACGAACTTCGACTTGTTCTCCGAGCCGCCGCCCTTGGCCGCCACCTGGATGTCCACGGTATTGCCCGGCACCACTTCGTAGTGGATCACGGCAGGGGTGTTGTCCTTGGTGTTCTTGCGGCCGCCTTCGGGCGGGCTCACGATGGACGCGCGCAGCACGTTGTCCGGGTTGGTGTAGCCGCGGCGCACGCCTTCGTTGATCATGTCCGACAGGCCCATGGTGGCGCCATCCCAGCGCACATCCATGCCGACCTTGACGAAGATCGTCACGATGCCGGTGTCCTGGCAGATCGGGCGCTTGCCTTCAGCGCACATGCGGCTGTTGGTCAGGATCTGCGCGATCGCATCCTTGGCCGCGGGACTCTGCTCCAGCTCATAGGCACGGCCCAGGCTGGCGATGTAGTCCATCGGGTGGTAATAGCTGATGTATTGCAGGGAGTCGGCGACGCTCTGGATGAGGTCTTCTTGTTTGATGACAGTCATTTTTGTGGGGAGGACAGTCGAGGGGAAATTCAGCCCGAAATCATACACCTAGCGAGGGGGAGGTGCCTGACTGCATGCGGTTGTCGACAGGGCCGCAGGTGCGCTTCGCTGCTCACGGCCGGCCGATGCGCGCTTCCTGCCGCGAAGTTCTTCGCCTGCCTGCGACGCTTGCCTTACAGGGCCTTACGGGCGGGTGAAAAGGCCCCGATTCCGTTTTCTCCTTGGCGCATGTTCACGGTGGGCCGGCGGTTATCTTGGCATCTCCTCAATAACGGAGATGTGACCATGACCTTGAGCGCAATTGGCAGCAACACGTCGCTGTCCAGCCTCTTTCAGACGCAGTACACCGGCAAAAGCTGCGGTAGCCAGGATGCGTCCAGTGGCAGCGACACCAGCAACTCGGCCAGCAATCCGGCCGATGCGCTGATGCAGGCACTTCAGCAAACGCTGGCGCAGTTGGGCATCACGACCTCGTCGTCCAGCACTGACAGTTCGACGACCGCGGCGTCCGCCTCGTCTGCCACTTCCGCCACCTCTGCCAGCACCGCTTCGGGCGCCGCCGCCAGCAGCAGCACCACCGCGTCCAGCGCAACGGACAGCGCCGATGCGTCCGGCAACGCGGTGCAGGCGTTCGTCGGCGCGCTGTTCCAGGCACTTGCCGCCCAGGCTGCCGGCACCACCGCGAGCCAGGGCACGAGCGCTGCTACCACCGCTACCACCGCCGCCAGCACGACCGACAGCACCGTAGCCAGCGCGACCGGCACCGATGCTGCGCAGACGACCCAATCGCCGGCTACCGCAACCGGCCATCACCACCATCATCACCACTACCAGAGCGTCAGCGCGGACCTGTCCAGCCTGGCGCAAGAAGCTGGCGCCAGCAGCACTTCATCGAGTGGTGCCAGTTCGGATAGCGCCAGCAACCCGGCCTCAGCAACGCTCGCGACCCTCGAGACGGATTTTTCCGCGCTTCAGCAATCCGGTAGCTCGGGATCGACGGTATCCTTGCAGTCGTTCCTGCAGACGCTCTCGGCCAACCTGAGCAGCGGCAACGGTACGATGAGCACCGTTGGCAACTTCGTTACCACGCAGGCATAAAGAACCACCCGCAAGGGGGTGCTGCTGTTCCCAGCACGCCCTGCGCATGCTGCCCCGGCAGCGTGCGCGCGCCATCACATTCATGACTCCTCACGTGCTTCTCGTCGACGACGACCCCGTCGCCTGTGACCTGCTGTCACGCATCCTGCTATCCAGCGGCATGACGGTGTCAGTGCTGCATGACGGCTACGATTTGTCGCGTCGCCTCACGCAAGAGAGGCCATCGGTGGTGCTGCTCGATATCATGATGCCGCGCAAGGATGGGCTGAGCGCGTTGCAGGAAGTGCGCGCTGCCGGTGACGATGTGCCCATGATTTTCCTGTCGGCGCGTGGCGAGGCCGCCGACCGTGCCGCGGGCCTGGAGCTTGGCGCCGACGATTACCTGCCCAAGCCATTTTGCTCGCGCGAATTGCTGGCGCGGATCCACGCGGTGCTGCGCCGCCGCCCGCAGGCCCCGGGGAGCGCGCCGGAGCAGCGTCACTCTTACAGTTTTGGCCCGTTCGACGTCGATTTTTCCGCCCGCATCTTGACCCGCGACGGCGAGCGCCTGCCTTTGCGCGATACCGAATTCGCCATGCTCAAGGTCTTCACCGGCCACCCGATGAAGGTGCTTTCGCGCGCCCGGCTGCACGACCGTCTCTATGGCTCCGACATGCATTTCCGCGACCGCAGCCTGGATGTGCCGGTCTGGCGTTTGCGCCGCGTGATCGAGGAGGATCCATCCGTGCCTCGTTACATCCAGACCGTGCGGGGCCGCGGCTACGTCTTCGTCCCCGGGCTCGACGCGTTCTGCGCCGACGAAGCGCCGGACGCATGAAGAATCCGTTCAATACGCTGTTTGGGCGCATGGCGGTGCTATCCGTCTCCGTGCTCGTCATTGTCCATCTGGGCTGGACTGCGCTGATGTTTCACCTGCGCCCGCATGGTCAGGCGGACGGCATGGCACGGGGCATAGTGCTGGCGCTGGGCACGCTCGACGGGAGGCCGGGTGCCGGCGCGCAGCGCAAGCCAGGCGCCGCCATCCGGCTTGCCGCCCTTGGCACCGAGCCCGCCGCCGGCCCGTTGCCAGAACATGGACCCTTGCGCCATCTGCTGCGTGACCTTCGGCAAGGGCTTCCAGCAGGGTCGGAGCTGCGTGTGGACCAGGCATGGCCGCCGCACCTGTGGGCGCGCCTTCCCGGGCAGTCCCGCTGGGCGGTCATGGCGCTGGACATGCGGCCGCCGCCATTGCCGCCGTTCGTCTTTGAAACCACGGGCATGCTGGTCGCGGCGATCCTGCTGTCCCTGTTCGTGGCATGGCAGATGCAGCGCCCGATCGCCCGCGTGGCCGGTGCCGCGCGCGAGCTTGGCAATGGCGGGAGCGCGGCGCTGATTCCGGTGACGGGCCCGTCCGAGTTGCGCTATCTGGCCGAGTCCTTCAACGACATGATGCGCAGGCAGGCGGAGAGCCGCGAGAACCAGGCGGTCATGCTCGCCGGCGTGGCGCACGACCTGAAGTCGCCGCTGACCCGGCTGCGCCTGCGTGCCGACGTGCTCGCGGACACCGCTGAGCGCGGTGGCTTTGTGCAGGACATCGACTCGATCACGCATATCGTCAACCAGTTCCTGGAGTACGCGAACGAGAGTCCCGATCCCGGTGCGGCCATCGAAGTCGATGCCTTTCTGCGCCAGCAGTTTTCCGGCGCGTTGTTTCAGTTGCGCGTGGACGCCGGGCCGCGGTTCTTGTTGCCACGCACGCTGGTGGACCGGATGGTCACCAACCTGGTGGACAACGCGCTGGAGTACGGCATGCCGCCGATCCAGATCGAGACCCGGCTGGACGGCGAGCACTGGCATATCGTGATACGCGACCATGGCGAGGGCATGCCGGATGCGCAGGTCGAGGTGGCGATGCGTCCATTCGTGCGGCTAGACACCTCGCGTGGCGGCGACGGCCATTGTGGCCTTGGGCTGGCGATCGTCAGCCGCCTGGTGGAACGCATGGGGGGCAAATGCCTCGCTCGCAATGCGCCCGGGGGCGGTTTCCAGGTCTGCCTCGTGCTGCCCGCGCCGCAACCGCCAGAGCATCTGGTGGCATGAAGCGCTGGCTGCCGGCGAAAAAATCCGCGGCCTTGGCTGCGGTTCCGTGATGCCGGCGTTGGGCCGAAGCCCCTCAATGGGCTAGCCCTTGCCTGTCCTGCTGGCGCGCCAGGCGCGGCGGGCCAGCGGTCCGGGCCAGCTCGCCAGTGCGATGCCGGCCAGCACACAGGCGAGCGCCACGCCGTGCGGCCAGCCCGGCGTCTCCCCGAGGAAGACGATGCCGTAGGTGGCGGCCGCGATCGGCAGCACCGCAGTGAACACGCCCGCCATCTGTGCCGGCACATGCCGCACGCCTTTCATCCACAGCCAGAACGAGAAGATGCTGGCCGACAGCGCATACCAGAGCACCATCCACCATATGCTCGCCGGAACCGATGCCATGTCGAAATGCAGCAGCGGCATCAGGCCCAGTGGCAGCATCAGCAGCCCGCCGATCAAGTGCGTGTAGGCGCAGATCTCGATGGCCGCCAGGGTTTGCGCCAGGCGCCGCGAGAGGATCACGTAGATCGATTCGCAGACCACCGCGCCCATGATCATCAGGTTGCCGAGCAGCGCATGCTCGCTGCCGACGTCGGCAGCGCTGCCGCCGCCGTGGTCTGTGCCCCGCGCCACGTTCAGCACCGCAATGCCCGCCACCGCTAGCAAGACCGAGAACACGGTGCGCCGCGATAGCCGCTCGCGCAGGATCAGCCATGAGAGCAGGGCCACGGTCGCCGGGATGGTGCTGGTGATCACGCCTGCGGCCATGGCGCTGGTCAGCCGCACGCCGCCCAGCATCAGCAGCGTGAACAGGAACGTGCCGAAAAAGGCTTGCAGGAAGAGGTTGAGCCATTCGCCGCGCGAGACGGCGCGCATGCGCGCGGGGCGGTACCAGGGCGCCAGGCACACGATGGCGATGGCGAAGCGCAGCAGCGCGAACAGCAGGATGGGTACGTAAGCGACGATGGCCTTGCCCAGCCCGACATTGCTGCCGACGAGGGCCATTGAGGCAATCAGGAAGAGGGCGTGGATGGGCACGGGGTTCTGGGTGGCGGCGCTGTTCGATCGGGATCTGGCCGGCTTCTGGCCTGGTTCTGGCACGGTACGGGCCGGCGGCTCGCAGTGGCGCGTTGCGCTGAGCATGTCTGCCAGCGAAGGTCCGCAATGCCGCAGCGCCGCGTTCGGGATAGGGCTCGCGGCATTATAGCTGTGCTAGCCTAATGGAGAAGGCTGCACATCCTTACCCGTGTCCGGCCGTTATCCATGGTGCGCCGCAGCAGCCGGCGCGCGGGTGGCGGCATGCGAGCGGGTTGGGTTTGGCAGCGTCAGGTTTAAGTAAGCCGTCGAGCGTAAGTTCGCAGCCAGGCAGCCACGCTATATCAGGAGACAAACAAATGTCCGCCATCGAGTCCGTGATGCAGGAGCATCGCATTTTCAATCCCCCGGCGTCGTTCGCCAAGCAAGCCGCGATCCCCAGCATGGAGGCTTACCAGGCTTTGTGCGACGAGGCTGAGCGCGACTACGAGGGTTTCTGGGCGCGCCACGCCCGCGAGCAACTGCACTGGACCAAGCCCTTCACCAAGGTGCTGGACGAGAGCAATGCGCCGTTTTACAAGTGGTTCGAGGACGGCGAGCTCAATGCTTCCTTTAACTGCCTGGATCGCAACCTGGACAACGGCAATGCCGAGAAGGTGGCCATTGTCTTCGAGGCTGACGACGGCACCGTTACCAAGGTCACCTATCGCCAGTTGCATGCCAAAGTGTGCCAGTTTGCCAACGGCCTCAAGGCGCTGGGCATCAGGAAGGGCGACCGCGTCGTCATCTACATGCCCATGTCCGTCGAGGGCGTCGTAGCCATGCAAGCCTGCGCGCGCCTTGGCGCCACGCACTCGGTGGTGTTCGGCGGCTTCTCCGCCAAGTCGCTGCAAGAGCGGCTGGTCGACGTGGGCGCGGTGGCGCTGATCACCGCCGACGAGCAGATGCGCGGCGGCAAGGCGCTGCCACTCAAGGCCATCGCCGATGAAGCGCTGGCGCTGGGTGGCTGCGAAGCCGTGAAGAGCGTGATCGTGTACCGCCGCACGGGCGGCAAGGTCAACTGGGCCGAAGGCCGCGACCGCTGGATGGACGATGTCGCCGCCGGCCAGCCGCAGACCTGCGAGGCCGAGCCCGTCAGCGCCGAGCATCCGCTGTTCGTGCTCTACACCTCGGGCTCAACCGGCAAGCCCAAGGGCGTGCAGCACAGCACCGGCGGCTACCTGCTGTGGGCGCTGATGACGATGAAATGGAGCTTCGACATCAAGCCCGACGACATGTTCTGGTGTACCGCCGATATCGGCTGGGTCACCGGGCACACCTACATTGCCTACGGCCCGCTGGCCGCCGGCGCCACGCAGGTGGTGTTCGAAGGGGTGCCCACTTATCCCAACGCCGGCCGCTTCTGGGACATGATCGCGCGCCACAAGGTCAGCATCTTCTACACCGCGCCGACCGCGATCCGCTCGCTGATCAAGGCGGCCGAGGCCGACGAGAAGATCCATCCCAAGCAATACGACCTGTCCAGCCTGCGCCTGCTGGGCACGGTGGGCGAGCCCATCAACCCCGAAGCGTGGATGTGGTACTACCAGAATATCGGCGGCGAGCGCTGCCCGGTGGTCGACACCTTCTGGCAGACCGAGACCGGCGGCCACATGATCACGCCGCTGCCGGGCGCCACGCCGCTGGTGCCGGGCTCGTGCACCTTGCCGCTGCCGGGCATCATCGCGGCCATCGTTGACGAGACAGGGCAGGACGTACCGAACGGCAGCGGCGGCATCCTGGTGGTCAAGCGGCCGTGGCCTTCGATGATCCGCACCATCTGGGGCGACCCGGAGCGCTTCAAGAAGAGCTACTTCCCGGAAGAACTCGGCGGCAAGCTGTACCTTGCCGGTGACGGCTCGATCCGCGACAAGGAGACCGGCTACTTCACCATCATGGGCCGTATCGACGACGTGCTCAACGTCTCGGGCCACCGCATGGGCACGATGGAAATCGAGTCCGCGCTGGTCTCCAACCCGATGGTGGCGGAAGCCGCCGTGGTGGGCCGCCCGGACGACATGACCGGCGAGGCCATCTGCGCCTTCGTGGTGCTCAAGCGCTCCCGCCCGAACGAGGAAGAAGCCAAACAGATCGCCGCGGAGCTGCGCAACTGGGTGGGCAAGGAGATCGGCCCGATCGCCAAGCCCCGCGACATCCGCTTTGGCGACAACCTGCCCAAGACGCGTTCCGGCAAGATCATGCGGCGCCTGTTGCGCTCGCTGGCCAAGAACGAAGAGATCACCCAGGACACGTCCACCCTGGAAAACCCCGCCATCCTGGAGCAGTTGAAGCAGGCACAATAACGCGATAACGAGACAACGCGGTCATCCGCCCCTGCCGGCACGCCTTGCGCGTGCCGGCAGGTTGCTTGCTTGCCCAACCCGGCTGCCCAACCACTGCTCCCATGCCTGATGAACAGTCGCGCTTTCGCCGACGGCTGCTGCTGTACTACGGCTTGTTCACGATAGGCCTGTTTGTCTTTATCGGCATGATGGGCCTGCTGGAGCATTCCAGCGGCGATGCCCTCTGGCTCGGTTACGTCTTCCTGTTCGTCACCATCGCCATCTATGCGTGCATCGGGCTGATCTGCCGCACCTCCGACCTCAATGAATACTATGTAGCTGGCCGGCGCGTACCCGCGTTGTTTAACGGCATGGCGATCGCAGCCGACTGGATGAGCGCGGCGTCCTTCATCGGCTTGGCCGGCATCCTGTTTGCGTCGGGCTACGAAGGCCTGGCCTACGTGATGGGCTGGACCGGCGGCTATTGCCTCGTTGCGTTCCTGCTCGCGCCCTACCTGCGCAAGTACGGCGGCTACACCATCCCCGACTTCCTCGCCGCGCGCTATGGCAATGGCAAGCCCGGCGGCAACATGCCAGTGCGCGCGATCGCCGTGTTGGCGGCTTCGCTATGTTCCTTCGTCTATCTGGTGGCACAGATCCAGGGGGTAGGGCTGATTGTCACGCGCTTTATCGGCGTGGAGTTCGCCGTCGGCGTATTCTTCGGCCTGGCCGGCATCCTGGTGTGTTCCTTCCTTGGCGGCATGCGCGCGGTGACGTGGACCCAGGTTGCGCAATACATCATGCTGATCGCGGCCTTCCTGGTCACGGTCTCGATGATCGCGTGGAAGCACCATCACCAGGCGCTGCCGCAACTGAGCTACGGCACGCTGCTGCAGCAGCTCGACACGCGCGAGCGCAGCATCGAGCGCGACCCGGCCGAGCAAGCCGTGCGCGAGTACTACCGCCAGCAGGCCGTCCAGATGCAGGACCGCATCTCGCGGCTGCCGCAATCGTTCGATGAGGAGCGCAATGCGCTGTCCGCGCGCTTGCAGGAGCTGCGCTTGCGTAACGCACCGCTGCGCGAGATCAAGACGGTGGAGCGCGAGCGGGTCGAGTTTCCGCGTGACGTTGCCGCGGCCCAGCAGCAATGGAACCAGCAGCGCGAAGAAGCCCTGGCGCGCAGCCAGCCTTCCACGCCGTCGACCGAGCCCTATCCGTCGCCCTCGGAGGCGGAGCGCAAGACCAAACGGCTGAACTTCGTGTTGCTGGTGTTCTGCCTGATGCTGGGCACCGCCAGCCTGCCACACATCCTGACGCGGCTCTACACCACACCCTCGGTGAAGGAGTCGCGCAACTCGGTGGCGTGGGCGGTGTTCTTCATCGCGCTGCTCTACGTCTCCGCGCCCGCACTCGCGGCGCTGGTCAAGTACGAGTTCTTCCAGCACCTGGTTGGCACGCCATACGCGGAACTGCCGCAGTGGGTGGTGCAATGGCGCAAGGTCGATCCGCCGGTGTTCGGCATTCGCGATGTGAACGGCGACGGCATCGTGCAGTGGGCGGAGATCCTCATCCAGCCCGACATGATCGTGCTGGCCGCACCGGAAATCGCGGGCTTGCCTTACGTGATCTCGGGGCTGGTTGCCGCGGGCGCGCTGGCGGCCGCGCTATCCACCGCCGACGGCCTGCTGCTCACCATTGCCAACGCGCTGTCGCACGACGTTTTCTATCACATGGTCGACCGCACCGCGAGTCACCAGCGGCGTGTCACCACGGCCAAGATCGTGCTGCTGGGCGTGGCCCTGTTTGCCTCTTACGTCACCTCGCTGCGGCCCGGCAATATTCTCTTTCTCGTTGGCGCGGCCTTCTCCCTGGCCGCGTCCAGTTTCTTCCCGGTGCTGGTGCTGGCGATCTTCTGGCGCCGCACCACGGCTGCGGGCGCGGTGGCAGGCATGGTGGCCGGACTCGGGGTGGCGGTCTATTATATCTTCGTCAACTATCCGTTCTTTACCCGCATGACCGGCATTTTCGGCAATCGCTGGTTCGGCGTGGACCCGATCGCTTCCGGCGCATTCGGTGTGCCCGCCGGCTTTGCCGTGGCCATCCTGGTCAGCCTGCTGACGCCGCGCAACGCCCCGGTGATTGACCGTCTCGTGACGTACTTGCGACGCGGCTAGTGTCTTCGATCACGAAACACTAGATTTGCGAAACAACACTCTGATATACTCGCGGACTTGCTGGAGAGATGGATGAGTGGTTTAAGTCGCACGCCTGGAAAGCGTGTATAGGTTAATACCTATCCGGGGTTCGAATCCCCGTCTCTCCGCCAGAACAACGGAAAAAGCCCTTGGTATTCAAGGGCTTTTTCTATTTTCGGGGCAGCTTCAGGGGCAGCGCGCGCGTCTTGCGCGCCGGCATGCGCGAACTCCCCATGCATAAAAAAAGCACCTGTAGCAGGTGCTTTTTTATTTCCCGCGGTTGAAGGGGGAGGGGACCGAACCGGGTCGGCAAACTCATTGGGATCCGGTTCGGACTTGCAAGCCTAATCGGCTTGCTCGATCTCACTGCCATGCTGGCCAGAGGATCATCTGCCACTTACCTTCGCTTTGCTACTGCGTGTCTCAGTCGGCAGGACTTCAGTATAGGTCAGCAGGAATCGGGGTCAACCTGAGTTTAATGGCGGGTTGCTGGTGGCTCTCATGGACGGCTTTTGCCGGCGGTTCATCGTGCTTGTGAGTTCTGCTGCAGGTGGTGAACCGCGCGTGTTCCCGATGCCGTCGCGGCAAACGCGCCGTGCTACGATCGATAAAAAATCGGGATGAGACACACAGTGAGCCAAGACATTGCAGCGCGTTTCAATACGGAGTTCGCCCCGCGGATTGCGCAGACGATCGCGGATTTGTTCAAGCGCCGCATTCACGTCGAGGTGGTGCCGGACGAGAGGCCTGGCCGCGCTGCGCGCGTCCGCCTTTCCGGCGAGCCGTTCGATGAGCCGCGGCGGTTCGCGCAGCCATTGAACGTCTACCTGTCGTGGGACGGCCTCGAGGTGGAAGCGCTGTTCGCCGCCGGTGGCGCGGAAAAATTCGAACACTATCTCGCGGCCCTGCCGGGCAAGATGCGCGCGTGGCAAACACCCCGGCAGATCGATTTCGGGACGCGCTCGCAGGCAGACCCTACCGTGCTGCTTGGCGGGCTGGATTTCGAGCATTGAGGCTGAGCTGTTCGGGCGTACTCACCGCATCCCCTGCAGCCTTTCCACGTTTCGCACCAGATCCATCAGCCCCGGCGCGACTTCCCGCTCGCGCGCGGCGAATGGCTTGGCTTGTGCTGATACCCCGCAGTTGAAGATCAGCCATTGCGAATCCACCGGCCGGAACAGCGGCACGGCAAAGGCATGGACATCGCTGCGCCATTCGCCACGGTTCACGCAGTAGCCCTTGGCCTCGAAATCCTGCCGCAGGCGCAAGATCTGTGGCTGGAAGCGCAGGAAGGCATCGGGGTCTTGGAGGCGCAGGCGATTGAGCACGCTTTCACGCTCTTCGGCGGGCGCCTTGCATAGCCAGGCCTTGCCGATCGCGGTGGTGAGCATGGGCAGCGCGGCGCCGATGTCCGGCACCGCGACAAGGCTGTCGGTGGAGCGGGCGGTCTCCACATAGATCATCTGCGTGCGGTCGCGCATGCCTAGCGATACCGCACCGCCGACGCGGTCGGCGAGCTCTTTCATCAACGGCCGGGCGATCTGGCGGATATGCATGCTGGCTAGCAGCGGATAGCCGAGCGAGAGCACGGGCGCGCCGAGCCGGTACTTGGCTTGCGCGGCGTCGCGCCGCAGGTAGCCGAGCACGGTCAGCGTGTGCGTGAGCCTTGCCACGGCTGATCTCGACTGGCCGGTGCGTTGTGCAAACTCCTTGTTGCCGAGCAGGGATTCGCCAGGGCGGTAGGCCAGCAGGATATCGATGCCGTGCGCGAGCGTGGTGGCGAACTGGCGATCGCCGGTGTCGCGCTCGTCGCCTACGGGCGTGCCGCGCGATCGGCCGGGTGAGGGCGCCGATGCCATCACGCGATCCCCAACGACGCTTCCACGCGCCGCACCATCCGCAGCAGGCGCGGCCCCATTTCGCGTTCGAGCTTTCGTGGTGTCATCCTGCCGCCTGGCACCCCGCAATTGAAGACCAGCACCTCGCCGTCGATCTCGGCACGCATCGGCACGGCCACGGCATGCACGTCGCGCTGCCATTCCCCGCGCGACAGGCAGAAGCCAAGCGTGGCGAAATCGTGCGCCGCGGCTTCCAGCGCGGTGGCGTGCGCCTGCCATTGCGCGGCGTCGCTGGCGCGTAGCGCCGCCAGCACCGGCTCGCGCTCGTCGGGGGATGCCTGGCACAGCCAGGCGCGTCCGATGGCGGTGGGGAGCATTGGCAGCGATGCGCCGATATCGGGCCGGAAGGCGATGGCGTCGTGCCCGCGGCTGGTCTCCACGTAGACCATTTGCAGCCGGTCGCGCAGGCCGAGCGAGACCGAGCCGCCCACTTCGTCGGCGAGCTGCTTCATCAACGGGCGCGCAAGCTGCCTGACCTTGAGGCTGGCCAGCAGCGGGTAGCCAAGCGAGAGCGCAGTGGAGCCCAGCCGGTAGCGGCGCAGATCGGTGTCGTAGAGCAACAGGCCGCGTGCCGCCAGCGTGTACGTCAGGCGGCTGATGGTGGCCTTGGACAGCCCGGTGCGCTCCGCCAATTGCTTGTTGCTCATGACCGTCTCTCCCACGCGAAAGCACTGCAGCAGCGCTAGCCCGTGCGCCAGCGTGGTGGCGAAGGCAGGGTCCGGGTGATGGGGGCGGAGCGGCATCTGGCGTGAGAGAAAAGCGGTTCAAAGGCGGTTCAAAGGCGGCGCATGGGCTGCATCGCAGGGCAGTGGTACGCATCCATCATAGCCATCGCCGGGCATTCCGGGCACGCCTCGCGTTCAAGATAGCGAAACATCGATCCGCTTTTCTGGCACGGGTTGCTACGCTGGTTTCCACGCAGCCGATCCCGGCCGCACTTACCGGATGGAGCAAGACTGATGATCAGGGAACCGGACGCCTTTCAAGCCTTTCTGGCCGAATTGCGGCGTTTCGTGCGCGAGCGGCTGGTGCCGCGCGAGGCCGAGGTGGCCGCGCTCGATGCCATACCCGAAGCGCTGGTAAAGGAAATGGCCGAGCTGGGCTTGTTCGGCTTTTCGATTCCCGAGGCGTACGGCGGCGCCGGCATGACAACCGAGGAACTCGTGCTGGCGGCGCTGGAGTTGTCACAGTGCTCGGTGGCCTTCCGCGCGCGGGTGGGCACCAATACCGGCATTGGCTCGGAAGCGCTGGTGGCGGATGGCACGCCCGAGCAAAAGCGCCGCTACCTGCCTTTGCTCGCCAGTGGCGAGCTGACCGGCTCGTTCGCGCTGACCGAGCCGGAGGCCGGCTCGGATGCCACGGCGCTGACGACTTCCGCGCGGCGCGACGGCGACCACTATGTGCTCAACGGCACCAAGTGCTTCATCACCAATGCGCCCATCGCAGGCTTGTTCACCGTGATGGCACGTACCGATCCCGCGCGTAGCGGGGCGGCCGGCATCTCGGCGTTTATCGTGGAGCGCGGCACGCCGGGCCTGACCACCGGGCAGCCGTATCGCAAGATGGGGCAAGAGGGCTCGCCGGTCTCGGAGGTGCACTTCAACGATTGCCGCGTGCCCGGCGCCAACCTGATCGGAGGCGAGGAAGGGCAAGGATTTCGCACGGCGATGAAGGTGCTCAACAAGCAGCGCATCCATCTGGCGGCGCTGTGCACGGGGCCGGCCATCCGCATGCTGGACGAAGCGATCCGCTTCGTCACCGGGCGCCAGCAGTTCGGCCAGCCGTTGGCGGAGTTCCAGCTGGTGCAGGCAATGATCGCCGATTGCCAGACCGAGATCTTTGCTGCGCGCGCGCTGATCATGGAAACGGCGCGCCAGCGCGATCGCGGCGAAGACGTGACCATGCAAGCCTCGATGTGCAAGTACTTCGCCTCCGAGATGTGCGGGCGCGTGGCGGATCGCTGCGTGCAGATGTTTGGCGGCTACGGCTATATCGCGGACTTCGGCATCGAGCGCTTCTATCGCGACGTACGCCTGTTCCGCCTGTACGAAGGCACCAGCCAGATCCACCAGCTCAATATCGCCAAGCGCACGCTGGCGCAGGCCGCGGCGAGCTGATCACGAAAGCGCAGAACAGCCGCCGGCCAACTTGCCAGGCGGCGTCATTCCTTCAAGGAGACACCATGTTGAAAACCTTGCTTGCAGCGGGCTCCGTCCTGCTGACCCTGCCTGGGCTTGCGCAACCGGCGCTGGCCGAGGCAAGTTATCCGGCCAAAGTGATCCGCCTGGTCGTGCCGTTCCCGCCGGGTGGGTCCACCGACACGCTGGCGCGCTTGCTGGCCGAGCAATTGAAGGAAGAACTCGGCCAGACCGTGGTCGTTGAGAACAAGGCAGGCGCTGGCGGCAATATCGGCGGCGATGCGGTGGCCAAGGCTGCGCCCGATGGCTACACGCTGCTGCTGGCCGCGGCCGGTCCCACGGTGATCAACCCCAGCCTTTACGCGCGCATGTCCTATGACCCCCTGCGAGACCTCGCACCGGTCACGATGCTGGCGCGCGAGCACAACCTGATGGCGGTCAACCCGTCGGTGCCTGCGCACAACCTCAAGGAGTTCATCGCCTATGCCAAGAGCAAGCCCGGGCAGCTCAGCTTTGGCTCGCCGGGCAACGGCACCACGGCGCAACTCGCGGGCGAGCTGCTGA
Organism: Cupriavidus sp. GW822-FHT02D05; assembly: GCF_058802485.1. Lineage (NCBI taxonomy): Bacteria > Pseudomonadati > Pseudomonadota > Betaproteobacteria > Burkholderiales > Burkholderiaceae > Cupriavidus > Cupriavidus sp. GW822-FHT02D05. The sequence goes on from NZ_JBXAOE010000007.1 coordinate 29,016, forward strand.
ACCAGTCCGCCGGCATCAAGCTGCAGCACGTACCGTACAAGGGCAGCGGCCCCGCGGTGGCCGACCTGATCGCCGGGCATATCACGCTGATGATCGACAACATGCCGGCGTTGCTGCCGTTTGTGCAATCGGGCCGCCTGCGTGCCCTGGCGGTGGCCAGCGACAAGCGCGCCAGCGCCTTGCCCGATGTGCCGACGGTCGAGGAGGCCGGGCTCAGGGGCTATGTGGTGACCGCGTGGAAGGGGCTGATGGCGCCGGCTGGCACGCCGCGCCCGATCATTGCCAAGCTGCATGATGCGACAGCGAAGATCCTGGCCAAGCCCCAGATTCGCAAGCGCCTGGTGGACCTCGGCGCGGAGCCGGTAGGCAACACGCCCGAGCAGTTCGCCGCGCTGATCCGCAGTGATACGGCGTGGTGGGCCGCGCTGGTGAAGTCGACTGGAACCACGCTCGACTAAGCACGCTGCCCTGAGCCAATTTCCAACACACCAGAACATCGCCTCGGCACCCGCATGAACCACATAGATCAAGACGCGCCCGCCGCGCAGCAGAACGGACCGCTCGCCGGCGTGCGCATCCTCGACATGGCCACGGTAGTCGCCGCGCCATTTGCCAGCACGCTATGCGCGGACATGGGCGCGGAAGTCGTCAAGCTCGAGTTGCCCGATGGCACCGATCCGCTGCGCGGGCTCGCGCCGGTGAAGGGCAAGCTGCCGCTGTACTGGAAGGTCACCAATCGCGGCAAGCGCGGCATCACGCTGGATGTGCGCAAGCCGCAAGGACGCGCGCTGTTTCTCAAGATGCTGCCGCGGTTCGATGTGCTGGTAGAGAATTTCCGCACTGGCACGCTGGATCGCTGGGGCCTCGACGCCGAGACCTTGCACGCAGCCAATCCGCGCCTGACGATCCTGCGCCTGACCGGCTTTGGCCAGACGGGGCCGTATGCGGGGCGAGCCGGCTTTGCGCGCGTGTTCGAGGCGATGAGCGGGTTCACCAACCTGGCGGGCGATCCGTCGGGCTCGCCGATGCACATGAACTATCCGATGGGCGACATGGTGGCCGGGCTGTTCGGCGCGTTCTCGATCGCAGCCGCCGTGGCCGACAGCCGGCGCGCGCACGCGCATGGCAACGAGGCGCGTGGCCGCGAGATCGACCTGTCCGCCACCGAGGCACTGTTCCGCCTGCTGGAGCCACTGGCAGTGGAGTACGAGCAACTGGGGCAGGTGCGCCAGCGCGCCGGCAATCGCGCCACCTACACCGCGCCATCGAATATGTACGCTACCGCGGACGGGCACTGGGTTTCGCTCGTGGCGTCATCGGACCCGATCTTCCGCCGGCTTTGCCATGCCATCGGCAAACCTGCCATGGCCGACGATCCGCGCTATGCCAGCAACCCGGCGCGCGTGCGTCATCTCGATACGCTCGACGCCATCGTCAAGACCTGGTTTGCCGCGCATGACGACGAAGCCGTGGCGCGGGCGCTGGGCGCGCACGAGATCCCGTTCAGCAAGATCTTCACCATTGTCGATATCCTGGAGGATCCGCATTTCCAGTCACGCGGCGCGGTCGTCCGCCTGCCCGACCCCGATCTCGGCTCGATTCCCGCGCCCTGCGTGGTGCCGAGGTTTTCCGGCCATGCGCCACCGGCACCCCGCAGCGGCCCCGCGGTGGGCGAGCACAACGCGGCGTTCTACGCCGAGCTTGGCCTGACGCCGGCCGATCTGGAAACGCTGCGCGAACTGCAGGTGGTCTGACAAGCGCGGTGCACCGGCGTTGCGGCAGCCTCGTGCGCAACTCGTGCTACAGTGGCCTGATCCGATTCTCCGGAGGAGCATCATGGCTAAGGATTCCACGCCGCATCTTCAGGCAATTGTCCAGACAGCGCCGCAGGCCGGGCGCTATGTGTGGGTGATCACGCTGGTCGACTTCGCTGCGCAGATGGTCAAGCGCACCATTGTTTCGGACGATACCTTCACCACCTCGGACGCGGCGCGCGTGGCTGGCGACGCGCAGCTCAAGGCGATGGCGGCGGATAAGTAGCCGCTACGCGCGCCATGGGAAAGCGCAGCATTGACACTGTCGGCGCGCAGCGGCCCGCTCGCTGACTGCATGTGCAAGGCGCGGGAGCGATGATGAGCATGTGCGAGGCCTGTGCGCAGATACGGCCCGGCTCGACCGGTGGCACGGGGCATCCCCGGCTGCTTCTGACGGATACGCAGCGCATCAAGCCGCGTGGCCAGCCCGCGATCACCTTTGCCACCTACACCTGTGCCGATTGCGGCTGCCGCTGGCGCCATGAGAGCGACAAGAACGGCAAGGGGCCGGGTTGGTCGATACAGCCGGCAGACTGACGCGGCCCGATTTGCCTGAAAGCATTCCCGCCACCGCCTGGCAACAGGGCGGGGCGAATCCGTGGCGGTGCGGCGCCGGCCGCATCCACCCATCCATCATCGACAGGGGAGCGCAAGTTGGACACTGGACCTTTCACCCGCTACAAAGGCTTCGATCTCTACCCGCTGATCTATCGTCACCAGGCGGAACGTACCTGGCCCGAGCGCCGGCCGGATCGCAGCTTCAACGCGTCGGTGGTGATCTGCCGCGAAGGGCATGAGCCGGGGACCGAGCGCTCGCGCGTGTTTCGCCTCAGCGCCGCGCCCTGGGACAATATCGGCACCGCGCGCCGCGGCGCCGTGAAGTTCGGCGAGGACATCATCAACGGCCTGGTGCCGGGCGAGTCCGTTGCTGCGCTGTAGGGCGGCCTTGGGGGCGGTCAGGCGCGGCAGGCACGCCAGCCGCGGTGGCAGCGGGCGGCCACCGCGGCGCTTCATCACGGCGCTATGGCGCTATGAAGTCATGGGCTCATGGGCTCATGGGCTCATGGGCTCATGGGATCATGGCGCTGTACACCGTGTTCCTGAACCACGCGCGGTAATACTCGCGCTGCCCCGGCGCCTGCATCATCCAGATCGCCACGGTCTTCTCCTTCGGGTCGACCCAGAAGTAGGTGCCCCCGACCCCGCCCCAGTAGTAGTCCCCGACCGATCCCGGCGTGGCCGATTCGCCGGTGCCCGTGCGCGTGCCGAACCCCAGGCCAAAGCCATAGCCCGGCCCCGGCAGGTAGGCCGCGCCGCGCGCCAGGGAACGGGCGCCCACGATGCCAAGGTGGTCGGCCGTCATGTAGGCGACCGTCTTGGGCGATAGCAGGCGCACCCCGTCGATCTCGCCGCCATTGAGCAGCATCTGGGCAAAGCGGAAGTAGTCGGCCGCGGTCGACACCAGGCCGCCGCCGCCCGATTCAAGCTTCGGGGCGCGGCGCACGTCGATCAGCCCGACCGGCACCTTGCTGTCGGGATCGACGGCAAAGGGCTCCGCAATGCGGCCTTGTTGTGCCGGCGGAACCCAGAAACCGGTGTCCTTCATCTGCAATGGCGCAAAGATCCGCTGCTGCAGATGCGTGGCCAGCGTCTGGCCCGACACGCGCTCGAGCAGGGCGCCCAGGACATCGGTGGAGCGGCTGTATTCCCACGTGGTGCCGGGCTGGAACTGCAGCGGCACCTTGGCCAGACGCGCGATGAACTCGGTATTGCTTTGCTCGGTGGCATCCACGTCCAGCCGCTTGTATTCCTCCTTGACAAGCGACTTGCCGAACACGCCGTAGGTCAGGCCAGACGTGTGGCGCAGCAGGTCCTGCACGGTCATTTCGCGCTGGGCGGGCACCAGTTCCAGCACGGGCTTGCCGGCAGCGTCGATCTTCTCCACGCCAACGCGCAGGTCCTTAAGCTCGGGCAGGTACTTCGACACCGGGTCGGCCAGCTGGATGCGGCCGTCCTCGACCATCATCATGACTGCCACCGAGACGATCGGCTTGCTCATCGAGTAGATGCGGAATATCGAGTCCGGGCGCATCGGCACCTTGCCCGCCGCGTCCTGCCAGCCAATGGTCTGCGTGTTGACGATGCTGCCATTGCGGGCCACCAGGTAGACGGCGCCGGGAATGCGCCCTTGCGCGACATCGGCACGCACGCGCGCGCTCATGCTGTCCAGTTGCGTGGCGGAGAAGCCGGTCGTGAGCGGTGCGGTATTTTGCGTGTTGGCCGGGGCCGCGCAGGCAGCCAGCAGTGCGACCGCCAGCGCAGGCAAAGTGCTGCGTATCATTTGTCTCATCCTTTGTCTTATCGTTGTCTTGGCAATGTCTTATCGATGCAGCCTCGGTGTGGCACCGATGTGGCATCGGGAAGGGCTCGATTGCTGCAAATGCAAGGTGATCATCGCATGCGGGTTGGCGCGCGTGAATCGAGGCTCACCCGAATCGGGCCGCGCGCCATGCTACGATCCCGACAAATCATCGGAGGTGAAGATGTCAAAACACGTGTTCACTCGCAGCCAGTACCTGGCCATCCTCAATGAAAGCCTGAAGAACGACCCGAGGTGGAAGCCAGGCATGGCCTTTGTCTTTCATCCGTTGGGCGCGGACGAAGCCAGCGCGACCGGTGTCGGGTGCACCGGCCCCGACGAGGCGCTTCCCGTCTATGCGGAGATCGAGCGGGTGGCGGCGGATTTGATCGAGGTGAGGCAGGCGCGGTAGGGGGCTGGCGCGGTGACGCCATGCAGTGCCGGCCAGGCGTGCATCGCGTCATGTGCACGTCGGAAAGGTGGGCCTTCCCGCCGACCTGCGTACAATACCGCCCCAGACAGACTCTAGCGGAACAAGCCGTGAAAAAGACCGACCTCGAAAAGAACAAAGCGTTGAAGCTCGCAAACAGCCTGAAGCTGTCCGCGGCAGTCCGTGCCGGCCGTGATACCGGCCCGGCCAAGGTCGATCGCCGCGAACAGCGCCGGCTCGACCAGGAACAAGGCCTGGTGCCGTTTGCATGCAAGCTGGATGCCGAACTGGTGAAGCGCCTGCAGGCACTGGCGCCGGCACACGCCGGTGGCATGAGCGGCCTGCTGAAAGAAGCGCTGGAACGAGGCCTGCCGCAGGAAGACGCGGCAGCCTGATTGCAGCGCGCTGGGCCGGGTGGGCAAGAAGCACTGGTTTGTGCCTTCTTGTCCACGCAAACGGTGTGGTGCGCAGGGCCGTAGCAAACAGAAGCAAGCAAAACGCCCGCTGGGTTTCAGCGGGCGTTTTGCTTTTGCTGTTTTGCTTTGAGGGAAGGGGGGTCTCCCGGATGCCGTTCCTGTGTGAGCGAGGGCAAAACCTCAATGCACGAACAGCCAGATCAGCAGCAATACGAAGGCAGGGACACCGAGCAGCCAGGCGAGAATGTAGGGCATGATTTCCTTCCTTTCCTATCTGTTTTCCACGGTTCCACTATAGGCACGGCCGTTCTGGCAGGGTGTCCGGCGGTTTCCGCTTGCGGTGTAGGACTGGGCTGACGGGGGCGGGAAAGACTCGGGGCAGTGCGGTTGCCCGCGGCGAGGCACGCCAGGGCGGAGGGAACGGAGCGGCCGCGGGGACCGCTCCAGGGGATCACAGCCTTATGGCCGTCATCCCTTCGGGGTGGAGCAAAGGGCGCTCAGTCCTCTTCGCCTTCTTCCGAGTCGAGGAAATCGCGGCGAAGCATCCAGTTTTCGATGGCCTCATCGCAGATTTTCTTGAGCTTTTGCTTCTCCGGCACTTTGTCGAACAGCTCAAAGTTCACCAGCGCGATGCCGGCGTCGGAGATGTAGAACAGGCGGCCGGGCTCGTCGTAATGCACGATGCGCCCGTCGATGCCGCTTTCCTCGCTGTCGACCGGCATGTCTTCCAGTTCGACTACCCGGCAGGTGAAGCGGGGCGCGCGGGTGTGGGTCAGATATTCAAATTCGTCATGCATGACCTCGCCGCCCTTGGGCGTAAAGATCGCGAAGCCCCAGATAAAGCGGGGCATCGGCAGATCGGACAGATCATCAATCTCGTCCATGGTGTTCTCCCTGATTCGATAACCCGCATTATCGCTCGGCCAGGGCACAAGCACCAAAATGTTCTGGCGATGACCTGCTCGGGCGCTGCTCCGGAGCCCTATTTCGCTGCGTGGCAGTTGGCGTAGGCCGGTGGCGCGCTCTCGCCCTTGGTCAGGTCCTGCAGCATGCCTTCGTCGCCCTTGGTGATCCACAGATACGCGCCATGCGCATAGCGGGCGCCCGAGCCGGTCAGCACGCTGACAAAGAGCAGCGGCTTGCCATCCAGCCGCAAGATGGCGATCTGGTTGTCGGTGCTGTTGAAATAGCGCGCCGTGACCTGCTTGCCGTCTTCGCACTGGTAGCGCACGGCACGGGGCGGGTCGAAGCGCACGCCGTCGATGCCGGGCTTGGCCATGGCGGGGGCAACGGCCAGGCCGATGGTGGCGGCGATGGCGCAGGTAGTGAAGCGACGCAGGGGCGAACGAAGAGGCATATGGTTTCCTTGTTGGCTAGCTCGGTAGCAAGATGCCGATGGCTGATGAGGCGGCCCAGGTCGTGACTGGCGTACTCCCCGCGGCACGCGCGGCGGGGTGGCGTCCCTGCCGCGGGTTGTCGCTCAGGCCAACATATAGCCGCTTGCCAGCTCCCGGAAGCTGGCTACCTCGACCGCTTGCCAGGCGGCGTCGTGCCCATGCTCCTCGGCCAGGATCTCGGCCACCCGCGGCGCTGCCGCGCTCGCGGCGCTGGCTTCCAGGAACAGGGCGCGATTGCGGCGCGCCAGCACGTCCTCGACTCGCCGAGCCAGTTCGAAACGCGCGGCAAAGCGCACATGGGCGGCGGTCAGCCCGGCGCCGGGCACGAGCATGTCGTCGTTGCCGGGCAGCGTGTGCAGCATGCCGACCTCGTTGCCGTAGTAACGGTCCGGCGAGCCGCTGCCGGGCGCGGGCAGGTTCGCGGGCAAGCCCTGCGCGCCGTGCAGCGGCAGATCTGCTGTCACGCAGGGCGCGGCCGGCAGCATCTGGCGCTGGATGGCCGTGCCCACCACGTCCTCGGCCATCTTGCGGTAGGTGGTCCACTTGCCGCCGGTGACGGTGATCAGGCCGGCCTTGGACACCAGGATGGTGTGCTCGCGCGAGAGCGAGGCGGTGGAGGCTTCGCCGGTGGCCTTGACCAGCGGGCGCAGGCCGGCCCAGACGCTGGTCACGTCGGCGCGGGTTGGCGCGCGCGACAGGTAGCGCGTGGCGGTCTCCAGGATGAAATCGACGTCGTCGGCGCCGGCGCGCGGCTCCAGCGGCAGGTCCTTGCGCGGCGTATCGGTGGTGCCGATGATGGTGTGGCCGTTCCAGGGCACGACGAAGAGCACGCGGCCGTCATCGGTCTTGGGGATCAGGATGGCACGGTCGCCGGGCAGGAAGCTGCGCGGCAAGGTCAGGTGCACGCCCTGGCTGGGGGCCACCATGCTGCGGGCCTGGCCGTCTTCCATCTGGCGCACGGCATCCACCCACACGCCCGTGGCGTTGATCACGCAGGACGCCTTCAGGTCGAAGCTGGCGTCGCCCAGTACGTCCTTCACGGTGACGCCGTCGATCACCCCGTTGCGCTGCGACAGCCCGCTCACGCGCAGGTAGTTGATGGCCGTGCCGCCCACGTCAAACAGCGTGCGCATCAGCGCGATGGCCAGGCGGGCGTCGTCGAACTGCCCGTCGAAATACAGGTTGCCGCCGCGCAGGGGCCGCCCACCCACGTGCTCGGCCAGGGTCGGCGCCGCTGCCAGGGTTTCGCGGTGGTTGAGCCAGCGGCTGCCGGACAGGTTGAGGCCGCCGGCCAGCATGTCGTATAGCTTCAGGCCGATGCCGTAGAAGGGCTGGTCGAACAACTGGTAGGCCGGCACCACGAAGCCGAGCGGCCACACCAGGTGCGGCGCGTTGCGGGCCAGCAGGCCACGCTCATGCAGCGCCTCGCGCACCAGGCTGATATTGCCCTGCGCGAGATAGCGCACGCCGCCGTGAACCAGCTTGGTTGCCTTGCTGGAGGTGCCCTTGGCGAAGTCGGCGGCCTCCACCAGCAGCGTGCGGTAGCCGCGCGAGGCGGCGTCCACCGCCGTGCCCAGGCCGGTGGCGCCGCCGCCGATGACGATGACATCCCACTTAGGCTCGCGCTCCAGGGTGGCGAGCAGGGTGGCGCGGTCGGGCGGCAGGATGGGGGTGTGCAGTGTCTGCATGATTCCTTGTTTGGTGCGAATGCGTGTCGCGGTGTTGCTTGTATGTACTTTTGTACTTGCCGTGTAGGCTTGTGTGCCTTGTGTGGCTTGTGCGCTGCGCTCAGCTCGCGCTCAATTTGTCGAGTGCGGTGGCGCGCCATCTTCCCGCGCCCAGTCGCGTGCGCGCTCTACCGCGCGATGCCAGCGCCAGAGCCGGTACGCGCGCGCGTCGGCGCTAAGGTTGGGCTCGAAGCGATGCTCCACCTGCCACTGGCTGGCGATCTCGTCCTCGCCGCTCCAGTAGCCGGTGGCCAGTCCCGCCAGGTAGGCCGCGCCAAGCGCCGTGGTCTCGGTCACGCGCGGGCGAACCACGGCCGTGCCAAGCAGGTCGGCCTGCATCTGCATCAGCAGGTCGCTGCGCGATGCGCCGCCGTCCACACGCAGTTCGGCCAGCGAGATGCCGGCATCTTTCTGCATGGCGTCCAGCACGTCCACGCTCTGCAGTGCGATCGACTCCAGCGCGGCGCGGGCAATGTGCGCTCGTCCGGTGCCGCGGGTCAGGCCGACCAGCGTGCCGCGCGCGAACGGATCCCAGTGCGGCGCGCCCAGGCCGGCAAAGGCCGGCACCAGCACCACGCCTTCGGTGTCGTCGCACTGGCGCGCCAGCGGCTCCACCTCGGGCGCGCTGTTGATGATCTGCAGCCCGTCGCGCAGCCACTGGATGGTGGCGCCGCCCATGAACACGCCGCCTTCCAGGCAATATTGGGTGCGGCTGGCGGGCGGCGTGGTGCCGCCCAGTTGCCAGCCAATGGTGGTGAGCAGGCGATTGTGCGAAGTGACCGGCTGCGATCCCGTGTTCATCAGCAGGAAGCAGCCCGTGCCGTAGGTATTCTTGGCCATGCCCGGGGACAGGCAGGCCTGGCCGTAGGTAGCGGCCTGCTGGTCCCCGGCGATGCCGGCAATGGGGATCTCCGCGCCAAACAGCCGCAGCGCCGTGCGCGCCACCTCGCCGCTGGAGGGCACCACCTCGGGCAACAAGCTGCGCGGGATGTCCAGCAGGTCGAGCAAGTCATCATCCCACTGGAAGGTGTGGATGTTGAACAGCATCGTGCGCGACGCGTTGGAGACATCGGTGACATGGCGCTTGCCGTCCGTCAGCTGCCAGATCAGCCAGCTGTCGACCGTGCCGAACGCCAGCTCGCCACGCGCCGCGCGTTCGCGCGCGCCCTCGGTGTTGTCGAGCATCCAGCGCAGCTTGGTGCCGGAGAAGTAGGCGTCGATGATCAGGCCGGTCTTGTCGCGGAACAGCTCGCCATGGCCGTCGGCCTGCAGCGCCTCGCACATCGGCGCGGTGCGGCGGTCCTGCCAGACCAGCGCGCGGCCGATGGGCTCGCCGGTCTGGCGGTCCCACAGCACGGTGGTCTCGCGCTGGTTGGTGATGCCGATGGCGCTCACCTGGCTGGCCGCGACGCCGGCGTCGTTCAGCACCTCGTGGGCCACCGCCAGCTGCGACTGCCAGATCTCGTAGGGATCGTGCTCGACGTGGCCGGGGTGCGGGTAATATTGGCGGAATTCGCGCTGCGCGACCCGCGCCACGTTGCCGGCGTGATCGAACAGGATCGCGCGCGAGCTGCTGGTGCCCTGGTCGAGCGCCAGCACGAATTGCGGCAGGCCCGAAGGCTGGGTTTGCTTCATGCGTCTTGTCCTGGATTGACTGCTTTTACCACTACATTAACCACTACATTAACCACTACATTAACCACTACATTAACCACTACATTAACCATTGCATTGACCATTGCAGGCGTGCCTTGCCGGCCGCCGGGATCCTTCATGTCCGATACCTTGCCCGATAGCGCCAGCCAGAACCCCGTCGTGTCCCGCGTTGCCGCCTCGCTGGCGGCGCGCAGCCGTTTCGATGCCGGCGCGCATTTGCGGCTGACCGTGGCAGGCCGCCAGGTGGGCTGGCTGCCGCGCGCGCATGCGCAGATCCTGCGCGCGCAGGATACGGTGCCGGGCGTGCTGGGCGAGCCGCGGGGTGGCAGCGTGGCGCTGCTGCCGGACTGCGGCGATGCTTGCACTCGCAGCGCGGCGCTGAAGGTGCTGGCGCACTGGCTGGCGGATGCCGGCCATGTGCGCGGCTGGCGCGACGAGCTGTTCGCCGTCACGCCGGAACTCGCGGCGCCGGCCTTCGCGGTGATCGAGCGCGCGGCCGCGCGCTTTCTCGGGCTGCTGACCTTTGCCTCGCACATGAACGGCGTCATTGCCGGCGCGCGCGCGCTGTGGATTTCACGGCGCAGCGCCGCCAAGGCGGTCGACCCCGGCATGTGGGACAACCTGGTGGCTGGCGGCATGCCGCACGGCAGTGATCCGCTTGCCACGCTGGTGCGCGAGTGCGACGAGGAGTCAGGCATTGCGCCCGTGCTGGCGCAACGCGCCGAGGCGCATGGCGTGATCGAAGTGCTGCGTGAAATCCCCGAGGGCGTGCAGTGGGAGGCCGTGTACGTGTACGACCTGTTGCTGCCGCCGGATTTCGTGCCGCATAACCGCGACGGGGAGGTGGCCGAGCACCGCCGTATCGAGCCGGAGGCATTGCTTGCTATCATGGCGGATGGCGCCATGACGGTCGACGCGACCCTGGTGACGCTGGATGCGCTCAATCGCCGCGGCTGGAGCGCCCCCGGCATCCCCCGCCCTTGATCGGCGCGCACTAGACAAAACCACACACGATGAGCAATACCGGATTCATTCTCACCATTTCCTGCCCGGATCAGCCTGGCATCGTCCATGCCGTCTCGGGCCTGCTGTTCCAGCACGGCTGCAATATCGTCGACTCCGACCAGTACGGCGATGAGTTCACCGGCCGCTTCTTCATGCGTGTGCATTTCACGCCGGCCGCCGGCGGCCCGGACCTGGCCACGCTGAAGACCGCGTTTGCGCCGATCGGCGATCAGTTCGCCATGCAGTGGGACTTGTTCGATGCCAGCGTCAAGCCGCGCGTGATGATCATGGTGTCGAAAATCGGCCATTGCCTGAACGATCTGCTGTTCCGCGCCAAGGCCAGCGGCCTGCCGGTGGAGATCGCCGCCATCGTGTCGAACCACCGCGATTTCTACCAGCTTGCCGCGTCGTACGATATCCCGTTTTTCCACCTGCCGATGATGAACGCCTCGGCTGAGCAGAAGGCCGCGCAAGAGAACAAGGTGTTCGAGATCGTGCGCGAGCAGAACATCGACCTGGTGGTGCTGGCGCGCTACATGCAGGTGCTGTCCGACGACCTGTGCCGCAAGCTGGCCGGCCGCGCCATCAATATCCATCACTCGTTCCTGCCCAGCTTCAAGGGCGCCAAGCCTTACTATCAGGCGCACGACCGCGGCGTGAAGCTGATCGGCGCGACCGCCCACTACGTGACCGCGGCGCTGGACGAAGGCCCGATCATCGAGCAGGAAATCGAGCGCGTGGACCACAGCATGGATCCCGAGCAGCTCACCGCGGTGGGGCGTGACGTGGAGTGCGTGGCGCTGGCGCGTGCCGTCAAATGGCATGCCGAGCACCGCATCCTGCTCAACGGCCACAAGACCGTCGTCTTCAAGTAAGACCTCCGGCAAGTCCCTAAGCGAGTCCTTAGGCAAGCCACTCAGCAAGCCCTTCGCCAGGTGCCCGGCGGCAGTCGCGCCGGCACCGCCTCGCCCGCAGGGGCGCCTGCGCCGTGGCTGGCCGCTCTCAGGCCTGCGCGACCACACAGCGCACTCCGCTTTCTTCCAGCATGCTCTCGAATGGCGGCTTCAACGGCTCATCGGTGAACAGCCGGTCGATCTCCGAGACGTGCGCCAGTTCCACCATGGCCTGCCGGTTGAACTTGCTGGCGTCCGCCGCCAGCCAGACTTCGCGCGAATGCTCGATGATGGTCCGCGCTACCTTCACTTCGCGAAAATCGTAATCGCGCAGCGTGCCGTCGGCCTCGATGCCCGAGATGCCGATCAGGCCGATATCCACCTTGAACTGGCTGATGAACTCCACCGTGGCCTCGCCCACGATGCCGCGGTCGCGCGAGCGCAGCACGCCGCCGGCGACGATCACTTCGCAATCGGGGTTGTCGGCCAGGATGCTCGCCACGTTCAGGTTGTTGGTGATCACGCGCAGGCCGCGGTGATGCATGAGCTCGCGCGCGATTTCCTCGACCGTGGTGCCGATATTCAGGATCAGCGAGCAACCCTCGGGCACGGCGCTGGCCACTGCGCGCGCAATGCGGGCCTTGCCCTCGGCATTGAGCCCCTGGCGCTGCCGATAGGCGATGTTCTCCACCGTGGAGCCCTCCACCCGCACACCGCCGTGAAAGCGCGCCAGCATGCCGCCTTCAGCCAGCAGGTTGACGTCCCGGCGCACGGTCTGCAGGGTCACCCCGAACTTGCGGGCAAGTTCGTCGATGGAAGCGAAGCCCTGGCTGCGAACCTCTTCCAGCAGGGCGGTCTGGCGTGGATTTAGCGTCATGCCGGCATTCTAGTTCAAACACAAACGAAAACAAATGATGCGGTGCATGATTGTTTTATTTTCGTTTTTGCTCTAAAACGAGCGGGAAGCAAGGATTTGTGCGTTTGCATCATTGCGGTATATGTGATGTATGTGGCATTCGGAATCGGAGACTCGATGCAGCTCAGATTGGAAGGCATCGCCCAGCAAGCAGGTTCGCAGGCGTATCTATATCCCATGTCGCTGACGCCCGTGCCGGGCGCGGTGACCATCCTGCTAGGAGCCACCCAGGCCGGCAAGACCTCGCTGATGCGGGTCATGGCGGGGCTGGACCGGCCCAGTGCCGGCCGCGTCGAGGTGGACGGCGTCGACGTGACCGGCATGCCGGTGCGCGAGCGCAACGTCTCGATGGTCTACCAGCAGTTCATCAACTACCCGTCGATGACCGTCTTCGACAATATTGCTTCGCCGCTCAAGCTGCGGCGTTCCAAGGATATCGATGGACAGGTGAGGGCGCTGGCCACCCGCCTGCATATCGAGCACCTGCTCGAGCGCTTTCCCGCCGAGCTCTCCGGCGGGCAGCAGCAGCGCGTGGCGCTGGCACGCGCGCTGGCCAAGGGCGCGCCGCTGATGCTGCTCGACGAGCCCCTGGTCAACCTGGACTACAAGCTGCGCGAAGAGTTGCGCGAGGAACTCACCCAGCTTTTCGCGCATGGCAATGCCACCGTGATCTATGCCACCACGGAGCCGGCCGAAGCGCTGTTGCTGGGCGGCTATACCGCGGTGCTGGATGCCGGCGAGCTGTTGCAGTACGGGCCCACGCCAGAGGTCTTCCACTATCCCGCCTCGCTGCGCGTGGCGCGTGCTTTCAGCGATCCCCCCATGAACCTGATGGCCGGCAGCCTGCTGGCCGGCGCGGTCACGTTGCCTGGCGGCGTTGTGGTCCCCTTGCCCGGGGCCGTGGAACAAGGCGGCACGGTAACGGTCGGGGTGCGGGCCGGTGCGCTGCGCCTGGACGCCGTGCCCGGCTCGGTGCCGGTGGCGGGCCGGGTGGCGCTGGCCGAGCTGTCCGGGTCGGACACCTTCGTGCACATGGATTCCCCGGTTGGCAACCTGGTGGCGCAGTTTCCGGGAGTGGTCGACTTGGAACTGGGCGCACCGCTCACGCTGCACCTGGATCCCGCGCAGCTCTACCTGTTCGACGCAGACGGCATGCGCATTCATGCGCCAAGCCGGCCGTTGAAGGTCGCCCCCGCCACTGCCGAGCTGGGAGCCTGAGATGACACGCATCGACCTCGAGCTGTCCCATTCATACCGTCCCGATCCGCAAGCGGATGAGGACTACGCGCTGCTGCCGCTGAAGTTCACGTTCAATGACGGCGGCGCCTACGCCTTGCTCGGGCCCTCCGGCTGCGGCAAGACCACCTTGCTCAATTGCATTTCCGGCTTGCAGCGGCCATCGCATGGCACCGTTTCCTTCGATGGCCGCGACGTGACAGCAGCCACGCCGCAGGCGCGCAACATCGCCCAGGTGTTCCAGTTCCCGGTGATCTACGACACCATGACGGTGGGCGAAAACCTGGCCTTCCCGCTGCGCAACCGCGGCGTGCCCGCGGCCCAGGTGAAGGAGCGCGTGGGCCGCGTGGCCGAGATGCTGGACCTGTCCGCATCGCTGGACCGGCGCGCCAGCGGCCTGGCGGCCGACGCCAAGCAGAAGATCTCGCTCGGGCGGGGCCTGGTGCGCCAGGACGTATCGGCCATCCTGTTCGACGAGCCGCTGACCGTGATCGATCCGCACCTGAAATGGCAGTTGCGCCGCAAGCTCAAGGAGATTCACCACGAGTTCCGGCTGACGCTGATCTACGTCACGCATGACCAGACCGAGGCGCTCACCTTTGCCGACCAGGTGGTGGTGATGTCGCGCGGCAGGGCGGTGCAGGTGGGGCCGGCCGATGCGCTGTTCGAGCGCCCGGCGCATACCTTCGTTGGCAACTTCATTGGCTCGCCGGGCATGAACTTCCTGGCAGGGGCATGGCGCGATGGCGCCATCGAAATTGCCGGTCGGCGCTATATGCCAGAGTTCGCGCCGACCGTCGCCACGGCCTTGCAGGCGGCCGGCAGCTTCAAGGTCGGCGTGCGCCCCGAGTACCTGCGCCTGGCCGCGAGCACCGATCCGCAGGCCGTGCCCGCACGCGTGGAGCGCGCGCAGGACATTGGCACCTACTGGCTGGTCACCGCCACCGTGCAGGATGCCAGCGGCCACGCTGCCACCGTGCGCGGCCGGCTCGGCAACGAGGGCGCGGCGCTGCGGGCGGGCGAGACCGTGTGGCTGTCCGTGTTCAACCGTCATACCTGTTACTACGTCAACGAGGAGCTGGTGGCATGAGCACGCTGAAGCCCGTCAACCAGAAGGCCTGGCTGCTGGTCATCCCGGTGGTCCTGTGCGTGGCGTTCTCTGCCATCCTGCCGCTGATGACCATCGTCAATTACTCCGTGCAGGACATCATCTCGCCCGAGCGGCGCGTGTTCGTCGGCACCGAATGGTTCCGCACCGTGCTGCGCGACGGCGAGCTGCACGACGCGCTGCTGCGTCAGCTTGGCTTTTCGCTGGCGGTGCTGGCGGTGGAGATCCCGCTGGGCATCCTGCTGGCGCTGTCGATGCCGGCCAAGGGGGTGAAGGCGTCGGCGGTGCTGGTGGTGATCGCGCTGTCACTGCTGATTCCATGGAACGTTGTGGGCACGATCTGGCAGATCTTCGGGCGCACCGACATCGGCTTGCTGGGTGCGGGGCTTGCCGGCATGGGCTTTGCCTACAACTACACCGGCAGCGCGGTGGACGCGTGGTTCACGGTGCTGGTGATGGACGTGTGGCACTGGACGCCGCTGGTGGCGCTGCTGTGCTACGCCGGCTTGCGCGCGATTCCCGACGCGTACTACCAGGCCGCGCAGATCGACGGCGCCTCGCGCCTGGCGGTGTTCCGCTATATCCAGCTGCCCAAGCTGCGTGGCGTGCTGATGATCGCGGTGCTGCTGCGCTTCATGGACAGCTTCATGATCTACACCGAACCCTTCGTGCTGACCGGCGGCGGGCCTGGCAATGCGACCACGTTCCTGTCGCAATACCTCACGCAGAAAGCCGTGGGCCAGTTCGACCTGGGCCCGGCCGCGGCATTCTCGATCGTCTACTTCCTGATCATCCTGCTCATGTGTTTTATTCTCTACAACTGGATGCAGCGCGCGGGCACCGCCGGCAGCGAGGACATGCCCAATGCGTGAAGCCAAACGTGAAGCCAAGCAAAGCGCCACTTACTGGCGTGCAGTCTTCCTGGTGGTGTACCTGGTCTTCGCCATCCTGCCGATCTACTGGATGCTGAACATGTCGTTCAAGTCCAACGAGGAGATCGTTTCCACGCTGTCGCTGTGGCCCAACGATTTCACGCTGGAGCACTACAAGACCATCTTCACCGATCCGTCCTGGTACTCGGGCTACATCAACTCGATGATCTACGTGGCGATGAACACGGTGATCTCGATCACAGTGGCGCTGCCCGCGGCCTATGCGTTTTCGCGCTACCGGTTCATCGGCGACAAGCACGTCTTCTTCTGGCTGCTGACCAACCGCATGACGCCACCGGCGGTGTTCCTGCTGCCGTTCTTCCAGCTCTACACCACCATCGGCCTGATGGACACGCACCTGGGCGTGGCGCTGGCGCACCTGGTGTTCAACGTGCCGCTGGCGGTGTGGATCCTGGAGGGCTTCATGTCGGGCGTGCCGCGCGAGATCGACGAGACGGCCTATGTGGATGGCTATTCCTTCCCGCGCTTCTTCATCACCATCTTCCTGCCGCTGATCAAGGCCGGCGTGGGCGTGGCCGCATTCTTCTGCTTCATGTTCAGCTGGGTGGAGCTGTTGCTGGCGCGCACGCTGACCTCGGTCAACGCCAAGCCGATCGTTGCCACCATGACGCGCACGGTGTCGGCCTCCGGCATGGACTGGGGCGTGCTGGCCGCGGCCGGGGTGCTCACCATCGTGCCCGGCGGCATCGTGATCTGGTTTGTGCGGCACTACATCGCGAAAGGCTTCGCGATGGGCCGCGTGTAAGGAGAGGATGCCATGTTCAACTGGATGGTATGGACCACCCCGGTGGCCGTGTTCTTCATCAGCATCGCGGTGATGCTGGTTGGCATGACGATGTGGGAGACGCGCGCCCCTACCATGGAGCGCAAGGGCTTCCTGCCGATCGCGACCACCCGCGGCGATCGCCTGTTCATCGGCCTGATGTGCGCGGCCTGGATCAACCTCGCGTGGGTAGGCCTGGGCGAGAAGATGATGGCGTGGTTTTCGCTGGCGGAGGAGCCTTCGATCTGGATCAGCCTGGTGCTGTCCATGCTTGCGCTGGGCCTGGTGATGCGCAAGGGCTGAGCCGCATGCGGATCGCGTACCTGAGCCGACAAGAATAAAGCGACGGATTTTTCGTCAATGGGCATAGCGGCCTGCACCTTCCCCGGACCGCGACCCAGACAAAGAGCAGGGAGGGGGATTCTCGAGGAGACGTCAATGAAGGTGCACGTGAAATTGGGCATGACGGCGCTGGCCTGCGCAGCGGCGCTCGCTTGCGGCCACGCCGCTTGGGCAGGCGAGGCCGAGGCCAAGAAGTGGATCGACAGCGAGTTCCAGCCGTCGTCGCTCGCCAAGGACAAGCAGCTCGCTGAAATGAAGTGGTTCATGGACGCTGCCGCCAAGCTCAAGGCGAAAGGCGTGACGCAGATCAGCGTGGTCTCGGAGACCATCACGACCCACGAGTACGAATCCAAGACGCTGGCCAAGGCCTTCGAGGAAATCACCGGCATCCAGGTCAAGCACGACATCATCCAGGAAGGCGATGTGGTGGAGAAGCTGCAGACCTCGATGCAGTCCGGCAAGTCGATCTATGACGGCTGGATTTCCGACTCCGACCTGATCGGCACGCACTATCGCTACGGCGCCATCCTGCCGCTGACCGACTACATGGCCGGCGCCGGCAAGGAGTGGACCAATCCCGGGCTGGACGTGAAGGATTTCATCGGTACCAAGTTCACGACCGCGCCGGATGGCAAGCTCTACCAGCTGCCCGACCAGCAGTTCGCCAACCTGTACTGGTTCCGCGCCGACTGGTTCGCGCGCAAGGACCTGCAGGACAAGTTCAAGGCCAAGTACGGCTATGACCTGGGCGTGCCCACCAACTGGTCGGCCTACGAGGACATCGCCAGCTTCTTCTCCAACGACGTCAAGGAACTCGACGGCAAGAAGGTTTACGGCCATATGGACTACGGCAAGAAGGATCCGTCGCTCGGCTGGCGCTTTACCGACGCCTGGCTCTCGATGGCCGGGTCGGCTGACAAGGGCCTGCCCAACGGCATGCCGGTGGACGAATGGGGCATCCGTGTCGGCGCTGACAAATGCACGCCGGAAGGTGCATCGGTCTCGCGCGGCGGTGCCACCAACAGCCCGGCCGCGGTCTATGCGCTCACCAAGTACATCGACTGGATGAAGAAGTACGCGCCGCCGCAAGCCATGGGCATGACCTTCTCCGAAGCCGGCCCGGTGCCGGCGCAAGGGCAGGTGGCGCAGCAGATCTTCTGGTACACGGCCTTCACCGCCGACATGACCAAGAAGGGGCTGCCGGTGGTCAATGCGGACGGCACGCCGAAATGGCGCATGGCGCCGTCGCCCTATGGCCCGTACTGGAAGCAGGGCATGCAGAACGGCTACCAGGACGTGGGCTCCTGGACCTTCTTCAAGAACACCGATCCCAACCGCCTCGCGGCGGCCTGGCTCTACGCGCAGTTCGTGACGTCCAAGACGGTATCGCTGAAGAAGTCGCTCACCGGCCTGACCTTTATCCGCGACAGCGACATCCATCACGAGTACCTCACCAAGAATGCCGCGCAGTATGGCGGCCTGATCGAGTTCTATCGCAGCCCGGCGCGGGTGGCGTGGACGCCCACCGGCACCAACGTGCCCGACTACCCCAAGCTGGCCCAGCTGTGGTGGAAGAACGTGGCGACCGCTGTGACCGGCGAGAAGACGCCGCAGGCCGCGATGGACAACCTGGCCGAGGAAATGGACCAGGTGATGGGGCGGCTGCAACGCGCCGGCATGACGAACTGCGCGCCCAAGCTCAACGCCAAGAGCGATCCCGCCAAGTGGCTGTCCGACGACCACGCGCCCTGGAAGAAGCTGGCCAACGAGAAGCCGAAGGGCGAGACCATCGCCTATGACAAGTTGTTGCAGGCATGGAAGGAAGGGAAGGTGCGGTAAGCGCCATCCCCGATGGCGTAGCGGACGGTGGCCTTGTGCCACCGTTTTTTCTTCCGGAGTTTGTGATGCGTTATCGACAAAAGCGATCTCCTGAAAAACCCCTTGACTATCTATCTACCAGTAGATAATATTCAACACATGGAAGCCGCTGCTCCGCCCCAGCAAGAAAAGCTGCAGCAGGAAAGAGGATCCAGCGCATCACCCGGGGAATTCCCGTTTTTTTTGGCCAGCTCATCTATCTACTAGTAGGTAACAGGCGAAGGAAGCGAAGGGTTCCAAAGCGTACCGATTCGATTCCGCCCAAGCGCGGGTCCTCAAATGCAAATGGAGAACATCATGACCTCGAACCTCTTCGCCAAGACCCTGATCACCGCCGCCGCCCTTGCTGCTGCTTTCGTTGCCGGCACTGCCCAGGCTTCAGGCCCGAAGGACAGCACGTTCTCGGGTGACAAGTACGGCTACGTGTTCCGCACCACCACGCCCGACGCCTTCACCGACGGCGCGCGCAGCGGCAAGTTCGACCCGTTCACCGAAGGCGCACGCGTTGGCAAGGCTGACCCGTACACGGACGGTGCCCGCATCGTGGCCGGCCTGGATCGCACCGGCGTCTCGGCTTCGCCGTCGCGGGCCGTTGACCAGTTCACCGACGGCGCCCGTGCCGGCAAGTTCGACCCGTACACCGATGGCGCACGTATCGTCGCCGGCCTGGATCGTAGTGGCGTGTCGGCCAGCCCGGCTCGCAGCGTGGACGCCTATACCGACGGTGCCCGTACCGGCAAGTTCGACGTGTTCACGGAAGGCGCCAACGCTTGAGCTACGCGCGACGCCTGAGCACGCTGTGAATCAATCGGTCATCCAATGAATGCGGTGATACATGCAAAGAGCCGGTAACACCGGCTCTTTGCCATTGCCGGCGCCTCGAGGGTCCGCCGAAAGGTGGATGCATGCCATGACGACTCCGTCCGTACGCGATCAACTGCTGGAGCACACCCTGGTGCTGGTGCGGCAGCGGGGGTTCAATGGATTCAGTTATCGGGACCTTGCCGAGCGGGTAGGGGTCAAGACCTCCAGCATCCATTACCACTTTCCCTCCAAGGAGGACCTGGTGCAGGCGGCGGTGACGGAGTACAGCGCCCGCAACTCAGAGCGCGTGCGCGGCATCGACACCAGCCTGCCGGTGGACGAGCAGGCTCGCGCTTACCTCGCGCCCTGGCTGGCTACCGCGGGTGGCGACGCCATCTGCCTGGTGGGCATGCTGTCCACGGATGCCGTGTTCCTGCCGGAAGCGGTGCATCGCATCCTCAAGGATTTCTACCGCCTGCACGAGACCTGGCTCACGCGCCTGCTGGAAACCGCGCAGGCCGTGCGGCACAAGGCTTTGCCGATTCCGCCGCAGGCGCTGGCGCAAGCCGTGTTTGGCGCGCTGCAAAGCGGGCTGGTGGTCGCGCGGCTGTTCGGCGCGCCACAGCGTATCGAGGCCGCCGCGGACCTGTTGACAGCATCGGTATCCGCCTAGGCGCCCCGGGGGCGTGTCACGGGCCAGGGGCCCCGAGCGCTCCGCGTGCGGCAAGCCGCCGGCGCCGGTTGAGCCAGAGCGGCACCGCGCCAACCGCGATGCCGCCCAGGGCCACCAAACGCGTGGCCAGGTCGAAGCTGGGGATGCTGTACAGCCCGATGAACCACAGGAACGCCGCGCTGCAAGCGGGCCAAAGCACTAGCAGCAACAGCCTGGCGGGTGCGCGGGCGGCACCGCGCCGGCAGTGCCAGGCACAGGCGAAGCCGGCTAGCCCGTAATAGAACGCCACCTGGAAGCCGATGGCATTGACCGAGTCCTGGATGATCTGGCCCACGCTGTTGAAGCAGGCGGACAGCGCCAGCAGCAGCAAGCCGAACGAGGCAATCACCGCGGTGGCCACCCACGGCGTGCGCCAGGTGCGGTGCAGCTCGGCATAGCGCGGGTGCAGCAGGCCATCGCGGCCTTTGGCGTAGAGCGTGCGGGTGAACTGCAGGATCGAGGTCTCCAGCGTGCCCACGGTGCTGAGCATGACGGCCAGCACGGCCAGGTAGTCCCACGGGCGCGGGAGCAGCCGCGCGGCGAGCGCAAACACCACGTTGGTGCCGGCTCGGCGGATCTCCTGGTCGCTCAGCACGGCCTGGCTGGCGATGACGAAGGCCATGAACAGTGCCAGCACGATGACCATCGCCATCAATGCGCCGCGCCCGGGCGCATGCGCCGGATCGCGCGTTTCCTCGGTCAGGTTCGCCGTCACGTCCCAGCCCCAGAAAAAGAACAACGCCACCAGCGCCCCATTGGCAAACAGCTGCGGGTTAAAGTCAAATGGTGACAGCATGGCCAGCGAGGGCGGGTGGGCAAGCGGCAGCGGCGCACGCAGCAGGGCGGCGAGCACGATCGCGGCCAGCACCCCGACCTCGACCAGCGTCATTGCCACCTGGGTGTAGCTGGTCAGCTTGACTCCCTTGACCACGACCACGCTGACCGCCAGCAGCCAGCCTGCGGCGACCAGGGTCACCACGGGCGGGCGCTCCGCCAGCGCCGGATCGAACAGGAGCAGGGTGGCGGTGGCAGCCGGAATGGTGCCGGATACCATGAATACCGCCGACGCCACCAACAGCGTCCAGCCCGCGAAAAAACCGAGCACCGGATGGAAGATCTCGCAGACCCAGGTGTAGCAGGCGCCCGCGCTGGGCTGCAGCCGGTTCAGTTGCTGGTAAGACAGCGTCACGCCGAACATGATCAGGCCGCAATACAGCAGGCTGGCCGGCGCCAGGCTCCCCACAGTCGCGACCAGGGTGGCGGTGGTGGCCGCCAGGCTGAAGGCGGGCGCCGTGCCCGCCACGCCCATGACGACGGATTCGCCCAGCCCGAGTGCGCCTGCGTCCAGCGTTGCCGGTGAATTCCGATCCATGGCGAAGCTCCCCGTGCCATCGGTGGCCGGTGGCGGCCTGCCGACAGCACCGTGCGCGAGCCCGTGGGGGCGGGCATGCTTCAGGCAACTATACTGCCTGCCTCCGCCTTTTCAACCGCTTCCGAGGCTCACGGGCATTGCCGCAGTTCCCCGGCCAGCCAGTCGATCACGGGCCGGAACCGGGAAGCGCCGCGAAACTCCTGCGGATATGCCAGCCAGATTTCCCGTACGACCTCCGGCACCTCGCGCACCAGCGCGAGCCGGGCATCGTCCCGCGCCAGGTAGTGCGGCAGCAGGCCGATGCCCAAGCCGTTGCGAATGGCCTCGCGCACTGCCAGCAGGTTGTTCGACTGGAAGCCCGTGCGTGCCGCCAGCGTGCGCGTCCATTCGGATTCCGGCAACGCCAGGCCTTCGTCCAGCAAGCCGCACAATGGCGCGCCGTCGAGATCCTGCTCGCGCCACGGGCCGGCGTTGGCGGGCCGTAGCGGCGCATACAGGCCAAAGCCCATGCTGCCCGCGCGCTGCGCGATGGCATCGCTTTCCTGCGGCCGCGCCAGCCTTACCGCGATGTGGGCGCGGCGCCGTGCCAGGCTGGCGATGCGATTGTCCGTTTCCAGCCTGACCTCGAGTTGCGGGTGCGCGCGATAGAGCCCGAACATGCGTGGTGTCAGGAAGTGGCTGCCGAGCGCGGCGGTGCAGGCGATGCTGACCACGCCGGAGACGCCGCTGCCGGCGTCCTCCACTTGGCGCAGCAAGCGCTGCGCCGAACTCTCCATCTGCTGCGCCGCGGCCAGCGCCGAGCGGCCGGCCGCAGAGAGCGCGAACGCGCCATCGGTGCGTGTTGCCACGGGCTTGCCGAGCGCCGTCTCCAGCCGCCGGATGCGGCGGATCGCTGTCGCGTGCGTGACTTCAAGCTCGCGGGCACAGGCCGAGTAGTTGCCGGTGCGGATCAGCGTGGACAGGGTGAGCAGGTCATCCCAGTGGAGTGAACGTTTTTGCACAATGGATGTGAGCCAGTTGAGAATTGGCGAACAGCATAGCGCGGCTTATCATCGCTTGCATGGTAGTCACCCTGGTGGCGCCTGCCCGTGTATTCCCACGCCGTTTCCGACATCTGACGCACAAGCACTAGGAGCCATGATGACCACACCCTTTACCCTGCTCGACCTCGCCGGCGCCAGCCGCCTTCCTTCGGCGTGGGAAGCTGCCACGCTGGTGCTGATCGACCACCAGCGCGAGTATGTCGACGGCAAGCTCCCGCTGGTGGGCATGCCCGCTGCCATCGCGGCCTGCGGCGAGCTCCTGGCGCTGGCGCGCCAGCATGGCAGCCCGGTGGTGCACGTGGTGCATCACGGGCGGGCCGGCAGCGGCGGCGCCTTCGATCCCGAGGGCCCGTATGCGGCCATCATCCAAGGGCTGGAGCCGCTTGGCGGCGAGCACACCGTGGTCAAGGGCCTGCCCAACAGCTTTGCCGGCACCACGCTGGCCGCCATGCTGGACAAGCTAGGGCGCAAGGAGCTGATCGTGGCGGGCTTCCAGACGCATATGTGCATCAGCGCCACGGTGCGCTCAGCGCTCGATCATGGCTATCGCAGCACCGTGGTGGCATCGGCCTGCGCCACGCGCGACCTGCCTGACCCGCTGGGCGGGGCGCCGCTCTCGGCAGCGGAAATCCACCGTCACTCGCTGGCGGCGCTGCATGACCGCTTTGCCACCGTGGTGGCTGGCCCTGGCGCCTGGGCCTGAGTTGGCGGGAACGGGGCGCAGAGGGCCACCTGATGCGTGGTGGATCCTCTGCCGACCGTATGTCCCACGCTGGTACCCATGTTAAGGAAAGTCAAAGGAAAATGCGGTGTACCGCTGGCTGGCGCCGGGTGCCGCGCGAATCCCATGCGGGGCCGTCGCAGGGCTTGCAAATTGGTGCGCCGCCCATGGGGCTGGTGCATACTACGGCCTCGCTGCCAGCCAGCGAGATCCGTCCGCAACCCGATTCTCCATTTCCATGAAACGCATTCTCCTCATCAAGATCACCTCTCTGGGCGATATGGTGCACACGCTGCCGTTGGTGTCCGACCTGCGGCGCGCCTATCCCGAGGCCAAGATCGACTGGGTGGCCGATGCGTCGTGCGCCGATATTCCGCGCTGGGCCGTGGGCGTGGATCGCGTGATCGCGCCGCCGCTGCGCGGCTTCAAGAAATCCCGCAGCTGGGCCGACCTGCGTGCCATCATCGGCGCGCTGTGGGCCCTGCGCCGCGAGAAGTACGATGTGGTGGTGGATGTGCACGGCGTGTACAAGAGCGCCATCGTGGCCTGGCTGGCGCGCTCCAGCCGGCGCCTGGGCTACGCCGCCGAGTACCTTGGCGAGGCGCGCGCCGTGTTTGCCTACACGCAGATCTTCGGGCCGCATGGCGACGCTACCGCGCGCCACAAGATGCGCATGGTGGTGGCCAACGCGCTTGGCTATCCGCTGGATCCCGTTGAGCATTACGCGCTGCGCGTGCCCGCGCCCGCGGCGCCGCTCAATGCCGATGGCGTGCCGCGCGCGATGCTGTTCCACGCGACTTCCGTCGAGGCCAAGAAATGGCCTGCGCAGCGCTGGATCTCGGTCGGCAGGACGCTCACCGAGCGCGGCTACCGGATCCAGCTGCCCTGGGGCTCGCCCGCGGAGCGCGAGCAATCCGAAGCCCTGGCAGCGGAGATCCCCGGTGCCGAGGTCCTGCCGCGCATGACCATTACCGAATGCGCGCAACGGGTGGATGCCGCCGCGCTCGTGGTTGGCACCGATACCGGTTTCGTGCATCTGGCGGATGCGCTGGGCAAGCCGTCGGTGATGCTGTTCACGGTAACCGACAGCCAGCACTTCGGCATTAACACGCCCGGGCAGTCCGTCTCCGTTGGCGCGCGTGGCGTGGTGCCGGAGATTGCGGACGTGCTCGCCGCGATCGGCCAGGTCACGGCCGGCCAGTCCAGGCCGCAACTGGTGGCCGCCAGCCAGGGCTGATCGCCGCCCGCCCCGCCGCAACGGCGGGGCGTCCTGTCCACTTGCGCGGTACCGGCAGTGCCCGGCGCCCGCGCCGCTCCCCTTGTTCATCACGGAATGCAGGCCGTCCATCCGGGCGGCCGTCTGCGTTGCCCACGCTTGCCCGCATTTTTGCCTTGTGTTCTATATCGACCGATATATAATGCGTTCTATATCGTGTGATACAGAATCTATCCACCCCGACCGACCCAAGTCAGGCAAGCCGGAGCCACCATGGCGCGACCACGCGAATTCGATGAGAAGCAGGTGCTGGAGGCAGCGGGAGACGCATTCTGGGCGAATGGCTTCGAGGCCACCTCCACACGCGATCTCGTGAAGTGCACGGGCTTGACGCAGCCCAGCCTGTACAACGCCTTCGGCGACAAGCGCGGGTTGTTCCTGCGGGCGCTGGAGCACTACCTAGACCGTACCCTGCGCGAGCGCATCGGCCGGCTGGAATCTTCGCAATCGCCAGCGCATGCCATTGCGGCGTTCTTTGGCGAGATCGTCGAGCGCTCGGTCGCGGACGTGCGGCACCGCGGCTGCATGCTGGTCAATGCCGCGGTGGAGTCCACGCCCGGCGACGAAGCCTGCCGGAAAGGCATCGCCGACGAACTCGCCCAGATCCAGGATTTTTTTCAGCGCTGCATGGTAGCGGGGCAGGCGAGCGGCGAGATTCCCGCGGCCATGCCGGCGGCGGATGCGGCTGCGCATCTGCTGGCGGTGCTGCTCGGCGTGCGCGTGCTGGCCCGGGTCAGGCCCGAACGGGCATTGCTGACGGGGGCTGTTGCCCCAGCGCTTAGCCTGCTGGGCCTGCCGCCGCTGCCCGCCGGACCGCGCACGGCATGAGCTCGCATGAGCGCAACAAACGCACACACCGTATCCGTAGGAATGCATCATGTCCGAGCACACAGCCACCATCCCCGGTCCCATGGCATCGACACTCGATGCCCGCGCGTTGTTCGCCACACTGGCCGGGTTGTGCGCCAGCCTGGTGGCCATCGGCCTGGCGCGCTTCGCCTACACGCCGCTGATTCCGCCGCTGATCCAGGCGCAGTGGTTCACGTCGTCGCAGGCGGTGACGCTGGGCGCGGCGAACTTCGCGGGCTACCTGGCCGGCGCGCTGCTGGGCCGTCCGCTTGCCACGGCGCTGTCGAACCGTAATGCGCTGCGTCTGCTGATGGTGATTGCCACCGCCGCGTTCTTTGCCTGCGCGTATCCGTTGTCGGTGAGCTGGTTCTTTGTCTGGCGCTTTGCTTCCGGCGTGTCCGGCGGCGCCATCATGGTGCTGGTCGCCACCACGATCCTGCCGCATATCCCGGCCGCGCGGCGCGGCTTTGCCAGCGGCATGATCTTCCTGGGGCTCGGGCTGGGCATCGCCGCCTCGGGCACCATCATTCCGGAGTTGCTGCGCCTGGGTTTGAAGGACACGTGGATCGGCCTGGGCGTGTTCGCGGCTATCCTCACCGCCGTGAGCTGGTTCGGTTGGCCGGGCGCCACACCGGCGGCACCGGTGGTAGCGGCGTCCAGCGTGAACGCAAGGCCGGCTCGGCGTGCGAGCACCGCCATGCGCGTGCTGTACGGCCAGTACGCCGCGAACGCGCTGGGCCTTGTGCCGGCCATGGTGCTGCTGGTCGACTACGTGGCGCGCGGGCTCGGCCGAGGCGCGGAGATTGGCGCAGGCTACTGGGTCTTGTATGGTGTTGCTGCCATCGCCGGCCCCCTGGTGTGCGGCAACGTGGCCGACCGCATCGGCTTTGGCCCTGCCTATCGGCTCGCGTTGCTGTTGCAGGCGATCGCCGTGGGTACGCTCGCGTTGTCGGGTAGCCCGGTGCTGGTCGGCGTCGCCACCGTGGTCCTGGGCCTGTTCACGCCCGGCATCGTGCCGCTCGTGCTTGGACGCATCCACGAGATGGTGCCGCATGACCACGCCGAGCAGCGCGCCGCGTGGAGCCGTGCCACCACCGCTTTCGCGCTGTTCCAGGCGCTTGGCGGCTACGGCTACTCGTACCTGTTCACGCTGTCCCACAACAATTACGCGCTGATCTTCCTGTGCGGCACCGCGGCATTGGGCCTGGCGCTGGTCGCCGATCTCGTCACGCGGCGCGCGCCGCTTGCGGTGGCTGCGCACTGAAATGGCGCGACGACGCAAAAAAACCAGGCGTTCTAGAATGAGATGCCATGCCTGCCGCAAGCCGGCGCTACAGACAGCAAGGAGTCTCTCCCATGAGTGAAAGTCAGTTGTTCCAACCCTTTTCGATTGGCAATCTACGGCTGGAAAACCGCATCGTGATCGCGCCCATGTGCCAGTACTCGGCCGAGGAAGGCTCGGCCGCCGACTGGCACATGATCCACCTTGGCCAGCTCGCGCTGTCGGGCGCCGCGATGCTGATCATCGAGGCCTCGGCCGTGTCGCCGGAGGGGCGCATTACGCCGGGGGATCTCGGCCTGTACTCGGATGCAAACGAGGCGGCGCTCGGCAAGGTGATCAAGGCCGTCAGGGCGCATTCGCCGATCGCGCTGGCGATACAGCTGGCGCATGCCGGGCGCAAGGCATCGAGCCACGCACCCTGGGAAGGCGGTAGCCAGATCCGGCCGGACCAGCCGTCAGGCTGGAAGACACTGGCGCCATCCGCCGTGCCGCACGCCGAGGGCGAGGATGCGCCGTTGGCGCTCGACCGCGCGGGCATGGACAAGGTGCGGGACGATTTCGTTGCCGCGGCCAGGCGCGCGGCCCGCCTTGGGCTCGATGGCATCGAGCTCCACATGGCGCATGGCTACCTGCTGCATCAGTTCCTGTCGCCGCTGGCGAACAAGCGTGATGACGAATACGGCGGCAGCCTGGAGAACCGCATGCGGTTCCCGATCGAGGTGTTCGACGCCGTGCGCGCGGCTTTTCCCGCGGACAAGCCAGTCTGGGCTCGCATCTCGGCCACCGACTGGGTGCCGGGCGGGTGGGATATCGAAGGCACGATCGCGCTGTCGAACGCGCTCAAGGCACGTGGCTGCGCGGCCATCCATGTGACCACCGGCGGCGTTTCGCCGGCGCAGGCGATCAAGCTGGGGCCGGGCTACCAGGTGCCTTACGCGCAGCGGGTCAAGGCGGAGGTGGGCTTGCCGACCATCGCGGTGGGGCTCATCACCGAGCCCGAGCAAGCGGAAGCCATCATTGCCAATGGCGAAGCCGATGCGGTGTCGCTGGCGCGCGCCATGCTCTACGATCCGCGCTGGGCGTGGCATGCGGCGGCCAAGCTTGGCGCGCAGGTGCATGCGCCAAAGCAATACTGGCGCTCGCAGCCGCGCGAGTACAAGGACCTGTTCATTGATGCCAGTTTCGGGCAGCGCTAGGCTGCGCCGGAAAGCAAACGGCGTCCGGATTCCGCGGGGGAAGCCGGACGCCGTCGCCTTGCACAGGCTCAGCCAGTCGATCCATCAATCGGCCTGGATGCCGAACTCCTTGACGATCTTGGCGTAGCGTGTCGAGTCCGACGCGATCAGTTTGCTTAGCGTTGCGGGCTCGCCGCCAACGGGCGTGATGGCGATGGTTGCCATGCGTGCCACCACGTCAGGCATTTTCAGGATGTCGTTGACGTGCGCATTCAGCATTTTCACCAACTCCGGCGGCAGTCCCTTGGGTGCCAGCAGCGCTTGCCACGCGCCCACCTCCACATCCTTGTAGCCCAGCTCCGCGAGCGTCGGCACATTCGGCGCGAACGGCGAGCGTTTCATGTCCGCGACGGCCAGCGGCACGATGGCGCCCGTCCCTATGTATTGCGCCACCGCGCCCAGCGTGGAGTACGTCATCGGCACTTGCCCGCCGAGCACGTCGACCACCGCCGGCGCGGTGCCGCGATACGGCACCTGTGAGATGTTCACGCCCGCGGCCTTGTTGAACAGCTCGCCAAGGATGTGCATGGGCGATCCGTTGCCAGGCGTGGCGTAGGTCTGCACCGTACCCGCCTTGGCGCGCGCGACCAGCTCGGGCAGCTTGGTGATGCCGGTGCCTTTGTTGACCACCACGAATAGCGACTGCACGCCAAGCTGGGCCACCGGCGTGAAATCGCCGCGCACGTCGTAGCTGGCGCCCGTGCCGTTCTTGAGCACCAGCGGCGCGATGGCAACGGTGTTGGGCGCGACCAGCAAGGTGTAGCCATCGGCGGCGGATTTGGCGACGTACGAACTGCCGATGGTGCCGGCCGCGCCGGTGCGGTTCTCGACCACCACCGACTGGCGCAGGCGCGCCGAGAGTTTCTCTGCGAGCAGGCGGGCCAGTACGTCGGTGTCGCCGCCGGCCGGGTAGGCAACGACCAGCGTGATGGGTTTGGTGGGGTAGGCCTGCGCTCCGGCGCCGCCTGCCATCATGGCCGTCGTGGCCGCGATGGCAGCAAACAGAATGCGAGTTGCGAGCTTCATGGGGAAACGCCTCTAGATTGACTTCGTGCTGGCATGCAGCGCGTTGCGCGCCGCATGCCAGCCAGTGCCGCGCAGCGACGCGCCGGCGCTTAGAACGTGTGCTTGATGCCGATCATCGTGCCCAGTTGGTTGCCGCCGGGCTTCGGGTTGGAACCCGTCTGGGCACCGCTGACCGACAGGGCGAGCTGGCCGCCGTTGTCGATGAAGCCAGCCGTGGCGTACACGGAGGTGCGCTTGGAGAAGGCGTAGGTACCACGCAGCGCGTACAGCATCGCCTTGTTGTCGCTGTTGTGGTACTTGAGGTAGTAGACCTGGCCGGCCAGCGTGAACGCCGGCGTGATGTCATACGCCAGGCCCGCATACCAGAGGTCGCTGCGCGGCGTGGGGCTACCGTCATTGTCGCGGCGGATCACGCCCAGGCCCATCTTGGTCTTGGACAGCAGCACGTAGCCGTTGAGCGAGAGCCGGTCGTCCGTCAGGTTGCTCTTGGTCAGGCCGCCAAACGCGCCAGGCCCGCCACGCAGCGAGTCATAGGCCGCGGCCACGCCCCACCACTTGTTGTCGTACTGGAGCAGGGCCGACCATTCGCGGCATTGCTTGCTGTCGGCCGCATTCTCGCCCGCGCAGTTGGTGCCGGCCGGGCTCGGGCCCGCGTTCACCGTATCGCGGCCAAAGCTATAGGTGGCACCCACCGTGAAGCCGCCAAACGTGCCCTTGTAGGAAACGGCGTTATCGGCGCGCGCGTTCGGCAGATAGCTGTCGAGCGAGCCCGAGCCGTACACGTTGGGGCCGAGGATGTCCGGGTCCAGCGTGGCCCAGAACAGCATGGTGTACTGGCGGCCCAGGGCGACCTGGCCCCAGGGGCCGGAAAGTCCCACCAATGCCTGCCGGCCGAACAGGCGCGCGCCCTGGTTGGAGGTGCCGGAATCGGGGGCGAATCCGGATTCGAGCACAAACAGGCTCTTGAGCCCGCCGCCGAGATCCTCCGTGCCGCGGATGCCCCAGCGCGATGGCACCGTGCCCGTCAGCGTGTTCACGCGGGCCACGTTGTCCTTCGCCGCGCCAACATTGTTCACATACTCGATACCGGTATCGACGACGCCATACAGCGTCACCGTCGATTGGGCCGAGGCCAGCATGGGTACTGCGGCTGCAAGGGCAGCCAGTGCAATCCGTCCAAGTTTCATCGTTCGTTTCCTCTTCCTTTTCCTTTTCCGCCGTGTCGATCGGTTGGCGTTGCAGCGCTTCGTCAGGCCATCTTCGAGCTGGGTTTGTGCCTGCTGCCAGGAGCACTTTCCCATTTCTTTTGTTTTATAGGTAAAACATCGGATTACATAAGAAACAACGAGCAAAATATAGCTGGTCATTTCGGGAAACACATGGGTGGGTAATCCCTAGTGATGCGGAGAAGCGACGAGTGGCCTGCACCAGAACGGCACTGTTGCGCACCATGCTGCGCAACAGCGAGGAGGGCGGCGCGCAGCCACCAGGCCGGGGAGCCGCACCCGTATTGGTATGCAAGGCCGTTGCGCCAGAAAGGGGATTTGCGGGCGCTCCAACGTCGGCGGAGAGCCGGGCCTGACGAAATTTTTTTGCAGGGGGTTAACCCGGATCAATTTCCAGATTCAGGCGGTCTATATTTCTTAAGTTTTATTAGAAAACTATGGTTTCATATATGGAACAAAACAATCTGGTGCAGGCACCCCAGCCGGCTGAAGCGTTGCTCCGCGCACTCGATAGCGGCTTCAGCGAGCGGCGCATAGCCGCCGGCCGCGACGGCGCGCCGCTCGCTTACCGGTGCGGCGGCAGCCACGGGCCTGTGGTGGTGCTGCTGCATGGCATCAGTTCCGGCGCGGCCTCCTGGCTGTCGTGCGCAAGCCTGCTGGCGGCGCACGCGCGCGTGATTGCGTGGGACGCGCCCGGCTATGGCAATTCGCCGGCCCTGCCCATCGCAGCGCCCAAGGCTGCCGACTACGCGCTGCGCCTGCAGGACCTGATGCGCGCCCTGGACGTACGTCCTGATGTGATCGTGGGGCACTCGCTCGGCGCGCTGATGGCGGCCGCCTATGTGGCCGAGGCTAGCCCGGCGCTGCTGCCCGCGCAGTTGCTGCTGTTGAGCCCTGCGCAGGGATACGGCGGCCCCGGCAAGGAGGACAAGGCAAGGGACGTGGCGCGCCAGCGGCTCGAAGCGCTTGCGGCCGTGGGCGTGGAAGGCCTGGCCGAGCGGGGCCCCAGCCGCCTGTTGAGCGCCGCGGCCAGTGCCGATGTGCAAGCCTGGGTGCGCTGGAATATGCGTCGGCTGGATCCGGACGGTTACCGGCAGGCGGTGGCGATGCTGTGCGGCGATGCCATTGACGACTACCTCGGGCGCCGGGGGCAGGGCGTTAAGGTGCGGGTCGGCTGCGGCGCGCTGGATGTCGTGACGCCGCCGCCCGGGTGCGCGGCACTGGCGGAGCGCTTTGCCTTGCCATTCGAGCTGATCCCGGAGGCAGGGCATGCCTGCTACGTGGAGCAGGCCAGCCGGGTCGCGCGCTGGATTCGCCACGGGCTTGCCGCGGCTTAGCCTTCCCACTTTCTGTTCCTCGTCCTGTTTCTTCGTACCCACCCGCCTCAGGCCGCCGCGCCGATGCCGATGCCACGTTCTCGTGGCATTGGTAAATCAAAAGGGTAAACCCCAGTCAATTTTTGAAGTTTCGTTGTCTATAGTGGTGTCTGTGTTCAATATTTAAATCAGCGTTTTATAGGTGAAACAAAACGCTCGGTTAGCCGGTTGGCAATAAGGGAAAGGAGTAGCGCAATGGAAAACCTCGCATACAACCCGAATCTGGCGCCCTGGGAGCGTCCGGCTCCGAACAATGTCGCTGGCAAGGGCCACATCGAGCAGCCCGGCAAGGTGGCCAACATCGTGTGGCAGACCCGCGCCGCCATGCCCACCGCCTACGAAGACGCGCTGGGCGATGCGCTGGAGGCCGCCTTCGAAGCCGGTGCGAAAAGCCCGGAAGACATCGTGCGTTCGTTCAACCAGGCGGGATTGCTGGGCGCGGATGGCCAGGCCTGGACCGAAGCGCGTTTCCTCGCCGAAATGCACCGCCTAGGCGCCTGAGCGAGGCGCCACGCAGTTCAAGAACATCAAAGCGATTGCGTCACGAAGGGCAGTGCAATCAGGCGCCCCTCGAAAGAGCGATCCGATCCGGTACCCGCAAGAGAGCAAACAATGGAATCGAACAAGCAAGCGCGTGCTGAGGCGCGCCTGAACACCGGCCTGCACAACTATTGGTATCCGGTATCGGCCGCATGGGCGGTCACGCATGCACCGATCGGCATTACGCGCCTGGGCCAGAACATCGTGCTGTGGCGCGATGGCGATGGCCAGGTGCACGCGCTGGAAGATCGCTGCCCGCACCGCGGCGCGCGCCTGTCGATGGGCTGGAACCTTGGTGACCGCGTGGCCTGCTGGTACCACGGCGTGGAAGTGGGTGGCGATGGCCAGGTCAAGAGCGTGCCGGCCGTGGACAGCTGCCCGCTCGAAGGCAAGACCTGCGTGCGCAGCTACCCCGTGCAGGAAAAAGCCGGTGCCATCTTCCTGTGGTTCGGTGAACGTGCTCCCGGGCAAGCCGATGCGCTGCGCCTGCCGGAAGAACTGGAAAGCGACGAGCACACCAATTTCCTGTGCGTGGCGCACTGGGACTGCAACTACCGCTACGCCATCGACAACGTCATGGACCCGATGCATGGCGCTTACCTGCACGCTGTGTCGCACTCGATGGCCAGCGGCGAAAAGCAGGCTGTGATGGCCGTGCGCGAGACCGACACCGGCCTGGTGTTCGAGAAGACCGGCCAGCGCGGCGTGAACTTCGACTGGGTGGAGTTCGGCGAAACCGGCACGATGTGGTTGCGCCTGGCCATCCCGTATCGCGCCAAGGTGGGCCCTGGCGGTCCCTTCGGCATCGTTGGCATCGCTACGCCGGTGGATGAGGAGCACTGCATGGTGTTCTTCTGGCGCACCCGTCACGTGCAGGGTTGGGAGCGCGATGTCTGGCGCTTCCTGTACCGCAACCGCCTGGAGGGCCTGCACTGGGACGTGCTGGAGCAAGACCGCGTGGTGCTGGAAATGATGGCGCCGAACGCGCGCGAGCATGAAACGCTGTACCAGCACGATGTCGGCATCACCCGCGTGCGCCGCCTGCTGCGCCGCCGTGCCGACCAGGAAGTCGCCGACGAGCCCGTTGCCATGTTGAAGCCGGTTGGCGGGGTGGCAAGCCATGCCTGAGATCGATCGCCACAACCTGCTGGCTGGCCGGCGCGTGCTGGTGACCGGCGCCGCGCGCGGGCTTGGCCTGGCGTTTGCCACCGCGATTGCCGAAGCCGGCGCCGCCGTCGCCATGGCGGACATTCTCGCGGACCGCCTGCACGAGGAAGCGGCTGCGCTGCAGGCCCGCGGGCTGAAGGCGCTGCCGTTTGTGCTCGACCTGGGCAACCCCGAATCGGTGACGGCCTGCGCCAACGCGGCGGCGGCCGGGCTGGGTGGCCTGGACGGCCTGGTCAACAACGCCGCGGTGACCGATTCCGGTGGCCGCGACGCCAGCGCCATCGACATCGCCACCTGGGACCGCGTGATGAATATCAACGTGCGCGGCACCTGGCTGATGACCACCGCCTGCCTGCCGGCGCTGCGCGCCTCGGGCCGCGGCGCCATCATCAACCTGGCGTCCGACACGCCGCTGTGGGGCGCGCCCAACCTGCTGGCCTACGTGGCCAGCAAGAGCGCCATCATCGGCATGACCCGTTCGCTGGCGCGCGAGCTGGGCGACGACCAGATCACCGTCAATGCCATCGCACCGGGGCTGACCCTGGTGGAGGCAACCGAATACGTGCCCCAGAAGCGGCGCGACCTCTATCGCGAGCAACGCGCGATTTCCCGCGAGCAGCTACCCGAGGATGTCTCCGGGGCCGTGCTGTTCGCCCTGTCCGACCTGTCCCGCTTCGTGACGGGCCAGACGCTGGCCGTCAACGGCGGCTTCGTCATGCACTGAGCTAGAAGGAATCCAAATGAGCGATCTTTCCCAACAAGACAATATCAAGCGTTCCTGGGAGCAGCCGTCCGGCGCTTCCTTCGACCAGTGGATGGAGAGCCGCGTCGCGCGTTTCTCCACCCGCCGCTACGACTGGGACGCGCTGAAGTTCCAGGCTGACTACGATCCCAAGTACCGCCGTGCGCAGATGCGTTACCTCGGCACCGGCGGCACCGGCGTGGCCACCGACACCAATACCGTGCCGTCCGAGAATTTCACCTTCTCGACCATGATCATCCCGGCCGGCCACGAAGGCCCGTCGCACCTGCACACGGACGTGGAAGAAGTCTTCTTCGTCATGCGCGGCAAGATCAAGCTGATCCTGGAAAAGGACGGCGAGCGTTTCGAAACCATCCTGACCGACCGCGACCTGGTCTCGGTGCCCCCCGGCGTGTACCGCGAGGAAATCAACATCGGCGAGGAAGACGCGCTGATGTGCGTGATGCTCGGCGCCAAGAAGCCGATCACGCCGACGTACCCGCCCGAGCATCCGCTCACCAAGGTCAAGCGCTGAACAGCGCGCGGCCGGCGCGCCAATCGGGGTGCCGGCCCAGTTGAAACACAAGCCATCTCATGACTCAAGAACGCCTGTCGGAAGACACCCAGGACAAGTACATCGTGCCCGGACTGGAACGCGGCCTGCGCCTGCTGGCCGAGTTCAGCCGCCGCGACCGCACCTTGTCGGCGGCCGACCTGGCGCGCCGGCTCAAGGTGCCCCGCTCCACGGTGTTCCGGCTGCTGGCCACGCTCGAGATGATGGGCTTTGTCGAACGCACCGACGGCGGCCGCGACTACCGCCTCGGCATGGCGGTGCTGCGCCTGGGTTTCGAATACCTGGCTTCGCTGGAACTCACCGAGCTGGGGCGCCCGCTGCTGGATCGCCTGCGCGACGACATTCGTTACCCGTGCAACCTGGTAGTGCGTGACGGCCGCTCGATCGTCTATGTGGCCAAGTCGGTGGCGCCCACGCCATTCAGCAGTTCGGTCACCGTGGGGACCCGCCTGCCGGCGCACGCCACCGTGCTCGGGCGCGTGCTGCTCGAAGACCTGACGCTGGCCGAGTTGCGCCAGCTCTATCCGGAGCCGCAACTGGAAGTGTTCACGCCCAGCACGCCGCGTACGGTCGAAGCACTGTTCGAGATGGTGCAGCGCGACCGCGAGCGCGGCGTGGTGCTGCAGGAAGCGTTCTTTGAGGCCAGCATCTCGACCATCGCGGCACCGGTGCGGGATCGTACCTGCAAGGTGGTGGCGGCGCTGGGCGTGACCATCCCGGCCTCGCGCATCGATCCGGAGCAACTGGACATGATGGAAGAGAAAGTCAGAGACACCGCGGGTGAGCTGTCTCGCCTGCTGGACTACCGCCCGCGCGAGCACGGCAAGGTGGTCAACCTGTATCGGGAGTGAGGACGATGTCCATGATTGAACTCGACGGCAAGGTTGCCGTCGTCACGGGTGGATCCTCGGGCATCGGCCTGGCCACCGTCGAACAACTGCTGGAAGCGCGCGCCGCCGTGGCGCTGTGCGGCCGCAACGAAGCGCGGCTGCGCGAAGCCGAAAGCCAACTGCGCGCACGCTTCCCCGAAGCCCGCCTGTACGCCGCCGCCTGCGACGTGCTGGACCCCGCGCAGGTGGCCGCCTTTGCCGCCGCCAGCGAGGCCGCGCTCGGCCCCGCCGACATGCTGGTCAATAACGCCGGGCAGGGCCGCGTCTCCACGTTCTCGAGCACCGAGGACGCGGCTTGGCTCGAAGAGCTGCAGCTCAAGTTCTTCTCGGTGATCCATGCCACGCGTGCGTTCCTTGCGCAACTGGAGCGCTCGGACAGCGGTGCCATCGTCTGCGTGAACTCCCTGCTGGCCGTGCAACCCGAGCCGCATATGGTGGCGACGTCCGCGGCGCGCGCCGGCGTGCATAACCTGGTGCGCTCGCTGGCAACCGAATTCGCCCCCAAGGGCATCCGCGTCAACGGCATCCTGCTCGGCCTGGTCGAGTCGGGCCAGTGGCGCCGGCGTTTCGAAGCGCGCCCGGATGCCGAGCGCGACCTCGACTGGGCCGCGTGGACCGCGCGCCTGGCGCAGCAAAAGCATATTCAACTTGGCCGTCTTGGCCTGCCGCAGGAAGCCGCACGCGCGATCCTGTTCCTTGCCTCGCCGTTGTCTTCGTACACCACGGGCAGCCACATCGATATTTCCGGAGGACTTTCCCGTCATGCGTAACGAACAGCAACAAGTCACGGTGGGCTACGCCATCGCCGCCTTCCTCGAACAATGCGGCGTCAAGGCAGCGTTCGGCGTGATCTCGATCCACAACATGCCCATCCTCGACGCGATGGGCGAGCGCGGCAAGATCCGCTTCGTGCCCGCGCGCGGCGAAGCCGGCGGCACCAATATGGCCGACGCCTGCGCCCGCACCACCGGTGGACTGGGCGTGTGCCTGACCAGCACCGGCACCGCTGCGGGCAACGCCGCCGGCGCCATGGTCGAAGCACTGACCGCCGGCACGCCGCTGCTGCACCTGACCGGACAGATCGAAACGCCGTACCTGGACCAGAGCCTGGCCTACATTCACGAGGCGCCGGACCAGCTGACCATGCTGAAGGCCATCTCCAAGGCCGCGTTCCGCATCCGCAGCGCAGATACCGCGCTGAGCACCATCAAGCTCGCCGTGCAAACCGCGCTGACCGCGCCGACCGGCCCCGTCAGCGTGGAAATCCCCATCGATATCCAGGCCGCGCTGATCCCGATGCCGACCGACCTGCGCCCGCTGGCGGTGCCCACCCATGTGCCGTCCGCCCACGCGCTGGACGAACTGGCCGAGCGCCTGTCCAAGGCAAAGCGCCCGCTGCTGTGGCTGGGTGGCGGCGCACGCCACGCTGGCGCGCAGGTCAAGCGCCTGATGGCGCTGGGCTTTGGCGTGGTCACCAGCACGCAAGGCCGCGGCATCGTGGCCGAGGACGATCCCCGCTCGCTGGGCGCGTTCAACCTGCACAAGCCGGTGGAGCAGTTCTATCAAACCTGCGACGCCATGCTGGTGGTGGGCTCGCGCCTGCGCGGCAATGAAACGCTGAAGTACGAACTGAAGCTGCCGCGCCCGCTGTTCCGTGTGGATGCCGATGCATCCGCCGAAGGCCGCTGCTACCAGAGCGACTACTTCGCCAGCGGCGATGCAGCGCTGGCACTCGATGGCCTGGCCGATCGCCTGGAAGGCAAGCTCAAGGTGGACCCGAACTTTGCCGCTGACCTGCGCAGCGCGCACGAGTTCGCCATGAGTGGCCTGATCGACGGCCTGGGCCCGTACTCGGCGCTGGTGGAAGCGCTGCAAGGCGCGGTGGGCCGCAATTTCAACTGGGTGCGCGACGTGACCGTCTCCAACAGCACCTGGGGCAATCGCCAGCTGCGCATTTTTGACTCCCGTGCCGGCGTGCATGCGCTGGGCGGCGGCATCGGCCAGGGCCTGGCGATGGGCATCGGCGCCGCCGTGGGCGCGGCAGTGACGGCTTCCGGCAAGAAGACATTCTGCCTGGCCGGCGACGGCGGCTTCATCCTGAACCTGGGTGAACTGGCTACCGCCGTGCAGGAGCGCGCCGACGTGGTCTTCGTGCTGATGAATGACAAGGGCTATGGCGTGATCAAGAACATCCAGGACGCGCAATACGGCGGACGGCGCCACTACGTGGACCTGCATACACCGGACTATGCGCAACTGTCGCAATCGCTGGCCCTGCGCCATCGCCGCGTCAGCAACCTGGCCGACGTGGGTGCCGCGCTGGAAGAAGCCACCATCGAATCCGGCCCGTTCCTGCTGGAAATCGACATGCTGTCCATCGGCACGTTCAAGACCGCGTTCGCAGGCCCGCCGGTCAACAAGGAAGCGGATGCCGACGCCGAGAAGACCGCACGCGCGGCCGAACGCAGCACTGTGACCGCCTGAGGGAGACGCAACATGCTGCACGTGTCGATGGTGGGATGCGGAGCGATCGGGCGCGGTGTGCTCGAGCTGCTCAAGAGCGATCCGGACGTGGTGTTCGACGTGGTGGTGGTGCCCGAGGCGCAGATGGACCAGGCCCGCCATGACGTCTCCGCGCTGGCCCCGCATGCACGGGTTGCCACCTGCCTGAGCCAGGCCGACGGACGGCCTGACCTGCTGGTGGAGTGCGCTGGCCACCATGCGCTGGAGGAGCACATCGTGCCGGCGCTGGAGCGCGGCATCGCCTGCATGGTGGTGTCGGTGGGCGCGCTCTCCGAGCCGGGCCTGGCCGAGCGGCTGGAAGCCGCGGCACGGCGCGGCGGCACGCAGGTGCAGCTACTCTCCGGCGCCATCGGTGCGATCGACGCACTGGCGGCAGCGCGCGTGGGCGGGCTGGACTCGGTGGTCTACACCGGGCGCAAGCCGCCCGGCGCGTGGAAGGACACGCCGGCCGAGGCGCTGTTCGACCTCGACGCGTTGACCGAAGCCACGGTGATCTTCGAGGGCAACGCCCGCGAAGCCGCGCGGCTCTATCCGAAGAACGCCAATGTGGCGGCTACGCTGTCGATGGCCGGCCTCGGGCTGGACCACACGCAGGTCAAGCTGCTGGCGGATCCGGGCGTGGATGAAAACGTGCACCACGTGGAAGCGCGCGGTGCCTTCGGCGGTTTCGAGCTGACCATGCGCGGCAAGCCGCTGGCGGCGAACCCCAAGACTTCGGCGCTGACAGTGTTCAGCGTGGTGCGTGCGCTGGGCAACCGTGCCCACGCCATGTCGATTTAAGCAGCGCAGCAAGGCAATCATCATGAAGCAAGACATTCTCCCCATCTGTATCGCAGGCGAGTGGCGCGTGGGCGGCGGCGAGCGCTACGCCACGCGCTACCCGGCCACCGGCGAAGTCGTCGCGGAACTGAATGCGGCAAGCCTGGACGACGTGGAAGAGGCCGTGCAGGGCGCGCATCGCGCGTTCCTCACCAGCGGCTGGGCCCAGCGCAAGCCGCACGAGCGCGCAGCCGTGCTGCATCGCGTGGCCGACCTGATCCGCGCGCGCGCCGAGCCGCTGGCTCAGCGCCAGCGCCTGGACAACGGCAAGCCCATCAGCGAGACGCGCGCGCTGGTGGCCAGCGCCGCCGGCACGTTCCAGTTCTTCGCGGCGGCCTGCGAAACCCTGGAGGAGACGCTCACGCCCGCGCGTGGTGATTTCCTCACCATGAGCGTGCATGAAGCCATGGGCGTGGTGGCCGCGATCACGCCGTGGAATTCGCCCATCGCCAGCGAGGCGCAGAAGCTGGCGCCCGCGCTGGCCGCCGGTAACGCGGTGGTGATCAAGCCCGCTGAGATCACGCCGCTGATGGCGCTGGAACTCGCCGCCATCTGCGAGGAAGCCGGCGTGCCCAAGGGCCTCATCAGCGTGCTGCCGGGCAAGGGCTCGGTGATCGGTGATGCCATTACCAAGCACCCGCTGGTGCGCCGCGTGTCCTTTACCGGTGGCACCACCACGGGACGCCATATCGCCCACATTGCCGCCGACAAGATGATGCCGGTGTCGCTGGAGCTGGGCGGCAAGTCGCCCACCATGGTGTTTGAGGACGCGGACCTGGACCACGCGGTCAACGGCGTGCTGTACGGCATCTTCAGTTCCTCGGGCGAATCGTGCATCGCGGGTTCGCGCCTGTTCGTGGCACGTTCCTTGTATGAGCCTTTCATGGACCGCCTGGCCGAGGGCGCGGCGCGCCTGCGAGTGGGCGATCCGGCCGACGAGCGCACCCAGATGGGGCCGCTGATCAGCGACCGCCATCGTGACTCGATCGAATCGTATGTGGCGCTTGGCGTATCCGAAGGCGGCCAGCTGCGTACGGGAGGCATCCGCCCCACGGTGGCGGGCTGCGAGAACGGCTACTTCTACACGCCGACCATCATCGAGGGGCTGGATAACAGCGCCCGCGTATGCCAGGAGGAAATCTTCGGGCCGGTGCTGGTGGCGATGGCCTTCGACGACGAGGACGATCTGATCGCACAAGCCAACGACAGCGTGTACGCGCTGGCGGCGGGCGTATGGACGCGCGACTACAAGCGCGCGTGGCGCTTTGCGCGTGCGGTGCAGGCCGGCAATGTGTGGATCAATACGTACAAGCAGTTCTCGATCTCGACGCCGTTCGGCGGCTGGCGCGACAGTGGGCTGGGGCGCGAGAAGGGGCGGCTGGGGATCCTGCAGTACATGGAACAAAAGAGCGTGTATTGGGGCATGCATGAACAACCGCTGCCGTGGGCTAACTAAGTGAGCGCGACGACATTGGACGCTGCAAAAGCGACACAGCAGGAGAGGGTAATGAACACGATTCTGGGCATCGACGAAATCGTCTACGGTGCCGACGACCTGGACGCCTGCCGGCGCTTCTTCGCCGACTGGGGCCTCACGCTGGTGCGCGAGGATGCGGCCGGGCTGGATTTCGAGACGCTGAACGGCTGCCGCGTGCTGGTGCGCCGCACCGACGACCCGGCACTGCCGGCGGCAATGGAAGACGGCCCGACGCTGCGCGAGGTGGTGTGGGGCGTGGACACGCAAGCCGCGCTGGACCGGATCGCGGATGCCATCCGCGCCGAGCCGGGTTTCGTCAGCACGGGCGAGCACGGCGTGCAGGGCGAGCAAGGCGAACGCGTTGGCTGCACGGATCCGAACGGCCTGGCCGTGCGCTTCCAGCTGACCCGCAAGCGCGAGGTCGAGGTGGAATGCGCCGCGATGAACACGTGGAACGACAAGCCGCGCATGAACCAGCGCAGCCCGATCTACGAACGTGCCACGCCGATCGAGGTAGGGCACGTGGTCTTCTTCGTCAAGGACGTGGCCGCCACCGAGCGTTTCTACACCGAGAGGCTGGGCTTCGTGCCGTCGGACCACTATCCGGGCCGTGGCGCCTTCCTGCGCTGCGCGCCGGACGGCGGCCACCACGACCTGTTCCTGCTGCAGCTGCCGCAGGCCAAGAGTGGGCTGAACCACGTGGCCTTTACCGTGCGCGACATCCACGAGGTGTTCGGCGGCGGCCTGCATGTGTCGCGCAGCGGCTGGGATACGCAGCTTGGCCCGGGCCGGCATCCGATTTCGTCCGCGTATTTCTGGTACTTCAAGAATCCGGCCGGCGGCCTCATCGAGTACTACGCCGATGAAGACCAGTTGGATGCCGACTGGGAGCCGCGCGATTTCGAGCCGGGTCCGACCATGTTCGCCGAATGGGCGGTGGAAGGCGGGCTGGATGGCAATACGCGCAGGCAGAAGAACGCAGGCGGCCCGCAGGGCAAGTTCCTGACGGAGAAGCGCTGAGCACGGCGTAGCAACACAGGCAACGCGGGCAACACAAGCAACGCAGGCAAGACAAGCAAGACAAGCAACACGAAGCAACCGAAGGAAGTGCCATGAGTACCAGCCAATCCCTGAGCCTGCGCGTGCAGGCCATGCGTTTCGAAGCGCGCGGCATCGTCAGCGTGGAACTGCGCGATCCGCACGGGCATGCGTTGCCCGAGTACGCGCCAGGCGCGCATATCGACCTGCATCTGGGCAATGGCCTGGTGCGCAGCTACTCGCTGTGCGGCGCGCCGGAAGTGCGCGACCGCTACGTGGTGGGCGTGCTGCTCGACCGCGGCAGCCGTGGCGGCTCACGCTATGTGCATGAGCAACTGCGGGTGGGCAGCACGCTCACCGTGGCTGCGCCGCGCAACCACTTCGCGCTGGACGAGGGGGCGGCACACACGGTGCTGGTGGCCGGCGGCATCGGCGTGACGCCGATCGTGTGCATGGCGCGTCGGCTGCATGAGCTCGGGCGTTCCTTTACGTTGCTTTACTGCGCACGCTCGCGTGCGGAAGCCGCCTTCGCGGACGAGCTGGCCGCCTACGGCGACGCGGTGCGCATGCACTTCGACGACGAGGCGGGCAGCCCGCCGGACCTGTCCACGCTGCTGGCCGGGCAAGCTGCCAGCACGCACTTCTATTGCTGCGGCCCGGGCCCGATGCTGAACGCCTTCGAAGCCGCCTGCGCCGGCCATGGCTATCCCGAAGTCCATATCGAACGCTTCGCCGCCGACCCGTCGGTGGCGGCGGTGCAGGACGGCGAGTACACCGTGGCGCTGGCAAGCACGGGCAGCGAGCTGAAAGTGCCCGCAGGCAAGTCCCTGCTGGATGCCTTGCTCGAAGCGGGCATTGCGGTAGAGCACAGCTGCAAGGAAGGTGTATGCGGCTCGTGCGAGACGCGCGTGCTCGAAGGCATTCCCGAACACCGCGACGGCGTGCTCAGCAAGAGCGAGCGCGAGTCGAACCAGACCATGATGGTTTGCGTGTCAGGCTGCAAAGGCAAGCGCCTGGT
The DNA here is from genome assembly GCF_058802485.1 of Cupriavidus sp. GW822-FHT02D05. Taxonomy (NCBI): domain Bacteria; kingdom Pseudomonadati; phylum Pseudomonadota; class Betaproteobacteria; order Burkholderiales; family Burkholderiaceae; genus Cupriavidus; species Cupriavidus sp. GW822-FHT02D05. The sequence continues at coordinate 71,619 of NZ_JBXAOE010000007.1, forward strand.
CCTGGACCTCTAAGCGCGCCACCGCGCGCCGCGTCCATCGCGGCGCCAACGGTGGTGGCCATTGCCGGGCAAGTCCGGCAATGCGCCAGCGCGGGGCGGCTGCCTGCCTCGGATACTTTAGAAGAGAAACACCGTGTTGATCCAGAGACAAGAGGCCCCGCTCGCCAACGCGAGCGCCGAGGGTGTGGCGACCCCATCCAGCACCAGCACGGCAGGCGGTGGCGCGCGCGCCATTGACGCCCCCGTGGCAACCACCCGGGGCGAGATCATCGCCCGCATCGAGCGCCTGCCCAGCAATGGCATGCATGTCAGGGCGCGGCTGCTGATCGGCCTGGCCACGTTCTTCGATGGCTTCGACGTCATCGCCATCGCCGCCACGCTGCCGCTGCTGATCTCCATGTGGTCGCTCACGCCGGGGCAGATCGGCTTCCTGATCGCGGCGCCGTCGGTCGGGCAACTGATCGGCGCGCTGCTGTTTCCCGCGCTGGCCGAGCGCTTTGGCCGCCTTAACTCGATTGGCTGGAGCGCGGGCATCATCGGGCTGATGAGCATCGCCTGCGGCTTTGCGCCCTCGTTCGAGATCTTTGCCTTGCTGCGCATCGTGCAGGGCCTGGGCCTGGGCGGTGAGCTGCCGGTGGCCGCCACTTATATCAACGAAGTGACGCGTGCCCACGGGCGCGGGCGCTTCGTACTGCTGTACGAGGTGGTGTTCCCGATCGGCCTGCTGATCTCCAATGCGGTCGGCGCGTGGCTGGTGCCGCGGTTCGGCTGGACCGTGATGTACTTCATCGGCGGCGCCCCGGTCATCCTGTTCTTCATCCTGCGTCGGGCCATTCCCGAGTCGCCGCGCTGGCTGGCGGAGAAGGGCCGCCTGGCTGAGGCCGACCGCGCGCTCGCGGCGTTCGAGTCCCGCGCCAAGGGGCCGCTGGCGCCGCTGGGCGATGTATCCGCGTACGACGCGATGACCGGCAAGCACCCGCGCCGGCGTGTCCGGGATCTGCTGAGCAAGGCCTATATTGGCCGCACGCTGGCGGTGTGGATGTTGTGGGCGACCTGCGGCTTTATCCAGTACGGGCTGTCGACCTGGTTGCCGACGATCTACAAGACGGTGTATCACGCACCGCTGCAGTTGGCGCTGAACCTGGCCGCGGGCGCATCGGTGCTCGGGGTGATCGGCTCGCTGGTGTGCGCGATGATCGTCGATAAGGTGGGCCGCAAGCCGGTGATCAACGTCTCGTTCATCCTGTGCGCGATATCGCTGGCGCTGGCCGGCGTGTTCCACGCGGAGTCGGTGTACGTCGTGGCCGGGCTCTGCGCGCTCTCGCTCGGTTTCCTGGCCAGTGGCTTTATCACGGCCTACGTGTACACGCCAGAGCTGTATCCCACCAGCATCCGCGCCATGGGCTGCGGCTTTGGGGGCGCGTGGCTGAAGCTGGCGGCGATCTTCGCGCCGACGCTGGTGGCCAGCACGATCGGCTCGGGCAATCTCAGCACTGCTTTCTACGCGCTGGCGACGGTGCCGTTCGTGGCGGCGCTCACCATCCACTTCCTTGGCATCGAGACCAAGGGCAAGGTGCTCGAGCAACTCGAGGCCTGATCCGCGACGCACGACATGAAGCCCGTGGCAGCGCCAGCTGCCACGGGCTTTGTTCGTTTTCGTGCGCGCTTACTCGCCCCCGCCCCCGCCGGCGTCGCCGCGCCCGGGCGTCACGCACAGGCCGTGCAGCTTCCTCAGCGCCTGGTACATCGCGCGGCGCTCCTCCGGCTCAAGCAGCCGGATCACCTCCGCCTGGCCTTTCCTGGCCAGCGGCATCACTTGCTTATGCAGCGCCAGGCCTTCCGGCGTGATGCTGCAGATCAGCTTCTTGCGCGGGGTGTTGCCCTCGGCATCCAGCTTCACCAGCCCGCGGCCTTCGAGCAGCCGCAGCGTGCGGCTCACCAGCGCCTTGTCCGATGTGGATTGCAGCACCAATTCTGCGAAAGGCAACTGCCGTGCGTGTGCCAGCAGGGCCAGCAGGCGCCATTCGGGCACCGTGAGCGCGAACTGCTCGGCGTAGGGCAGCGTCACGGTGCGCCGCAGCGCGTTGACCAACTGGCTAAGCATCGTCGTCAGGAAGTCGTCGACATCGAGCCCGCTGCCTTGCTCGTCCAGTTGCGCCCAGGGGCAGTCGGTTTTCGGGGGCATTGCCTTGTCACCGGTGTCGGTTGTCGTTCCGGCTGCGCGCTTCATCAGATCCATGTCTTTCAGGAGATGCCGCCGGACGGCGGCTGATCAGGGGAGGGCGGAGCCGATTGTCTCATAGGGAATCCGATGTGCCGCCTTCTTCTCGTCATGATTCTCTCTTTCTGAGTTTATAAAAAATAGATATGTCAATTAGGGATTAACGTAAGTTGAGTGGTCAAAATTAGCATTCTAGTATGAATGACACGTTCCTCTCCTGAACTAATGTTTCGCTAATAAAACGCACATCGAATGCGTTCCCGTCCCTTAGCCGTGCCTAACCCCGCCCCCACCATGCCATTCCCCGCTGAAGTGGAGCGCCCCCACAGGAGCCGTAGATGAACCTTGCCCGCCGACACGTCCTTGCCACAGCGCTCGCCGCGATTGCCCTGGGAGGCGGCAGCGCCTTTGCACTCGGCTATCCCGCCAAACCGGTCACGATCGTGGTCGCCTATCCGCCGGGCGGCGACACGGACTCCATGGCGCGCATGTACGCGGAGAAGCTGTCGATGCGCCTCAAGCAGCCGGTGATCGTGGAGAACAAGCCGGGCGCCGGCGGCGTGGTCGGCAACGCCATGGTTGGACGCGCGCCGGCCGACGGCTACACGCTCTTGTTCACGCCCAACCCGTTCACGACGGCGCCGATGGTGCTCAAGCTCCCCGCCAGCGCCAGCTACGACGCGCTGCATGGCTTCACCCCGGTCATCCAGACCGGCACGCAGACCGTGCTGCTGGTGGCGTATCCGGGCGGTGGCATCAAGACCGTGCAGGAAATGGTGGCCGCGGCGAAGGCAGGCAAGCCGCTGACGTATGCCACCCCCGGCGCGGGTTCGCCCATGCATATCGCCGGCGAGTGGCTGAACCGCGCCGCTGGCGTGAAGATCCAGCATGTGCCGTACCGGGGCGTTGCGCCCGCCGTCAATGATGTCGTCGCGGGCCACGTCAACTTCGCCTACGTGACGCTGGGGCCGGTGGCCCAGTACATCAACACGGGCAAGCTGCTCGCGCTGGCCGTGACCGATCCGAAGCGCTCTGCGCTGCTGCCCAATGTGCCGACGCTGTCCGAGCTTGGCTACAAGGACGTCATCGTCGGCGCATGGCACGGCGTCATGGCGCCCAAGGGCACGCCGGCCGAGGTGGTGAAGCTGCTCAATGAGCAGCTCAACGAGATCGTCAAGATGCCGGACATCGCCGAGAAGATGGCCACCTTTGGCGCGGTGCCGGTGGGCGGCGCGCCCGCCGTGCTGGAAAAGATCAATGCTTCCGACTACGAGCGGCTGGGCAAGGTCATCAAGGATTTCGGCATTACCGCCGAGTGACGCGACGCCGGCGGCAACGCTCGCCGGCGTCTTCATGGTTTTCAGTGGTTTTCTGACTAGCAGGAGGTCGGCATGAGCACGTCGACAGTGGGAAGCGCCACGCCGCAAGTGACGGCGCGGGAGAAGGTGATGGGCAGGGCCGTGTATGCCGGCGACATCAAGCAGGCCGGCATGCTGCACGCCAAGGTGCTGCGCAGCCCGTATCCGCATGCCCGCATTGTTCGCATCGACACCGCGGCGGCGCGCGCGCTGCGGGGCGTCAAGCTGGTCCTGACCGGCGAGGACACGCCGTCACGGCTGTGGGGCACGCATCGCAAGGAGCAGCGCATTCTTGCCGCTGGCGTGGTCCGCCACGTGGGTGAGGAGGTCGCCGCGGTGGTCGCGGTGGATGAGGAAACCGCGCGCGATGCACTGGACCTGATCCGCGTGGAGTACGAAGAACTGCCCGCCATCTTCAGCGCCGATGCAGCGCTGGTCGATGGCGCGGCGGAGCTGCACCCGGGCACGCGCAATATCGCCCATGAGATGCATATCGAGCGTGGCGACGTCGAAGCCGGCTTCGCCCGGGCCGCGGTGGTCTACGAGGCCACGTACGACATGCACTCGCAGTATCCCGGCTACCTGGAGCCGATGGCTACCGTGGCCGCCCAGGATGGCAATGGCCGGCTCACGGTCTGGGCCTCGACGCAGTCCGTATTCCTGGCGCGCGCGCGGCTGGCCGAAGCGCTGGACCGGCCGGTGTCCACTATCCGCGTGATCCAGGCGGTCACCGGTGGCGGCTTTGGCGCCAAGATCGTGGAGGAGAGCAACAGCCTGATCGCGGCCTTGCTGGCAACGCGGCTCGACCGCCCGGTGCGCCTCGTCAACAACCGGCTCGAGGATTTCCTCGGCGCGCGCTCCAGCGTGCCGGCGCGGGTCTGGCTGAAGATGGGCCTGGACGCGCAAGGGATGATCGTCGCCAAGGACGTCAATATCGTGGCCGAGTGCGGCGCTTATGCGGGCCTGGCTGGCGACGTGATGCACGTGAGCGCGATGCGCAGCGACAACATGCATCGCTTGGAGAACGTGCGCTCCAACGCCGTGCTCGCCTATACCAACAATCCGCCGCGCGGCGCGTTCCGCGGCTTTGGCGGCCAGCAGATGCAGTTCCCGCTGAACAGCCACCTCACCATGCTGGCCGAAATGCTCGGCATGGACCCCATCGAAATCCACAAGCGCAATGCCATCCGCTCCGGGGACACCAGCGTGCATGGCTGGAAGATCGGCAGCAGCGGCCTGGTGGAATGCCTCGAGCAAGCGCGCGAAGCGATCCAGTGGGATGCGCGCCGCGCCGATGCCTCGCGGCGAACCGGCACGCGCCGGCGCGGGCTCGGCATCGCGGCCGCCATGCACGTCAGCGGCAACCGCACGCTGGGCAACTGGGACGGCTCCACCATCGTGCTCAAGGTCAACGAGGACGGGCGCGTCATGCTGCTCACCAGCGAGTGCGACATGGGGCAGGGCGCCAACACCATGCTCAGCCAGATCTGCGCCCAGGAGCTGGGCATTGCGCTGTCGCATGTCACCGTGAGCACGCCGGATACCGATGTGGCGCCGTTCTGCCTCGGCTCGCTGGCGTCTCGCGTCACGATCATTTCCGGCAACGCAGTGATGCGGGCCGCGCGCGAGGCGAAGCAGAAACTGCTGGCCGTGGCCGCTGAGAAGCTCGGCGTGCCAGAGGACGAACTGGACCTGCTCGACGGCGTGATCCGCGCCCGCAATGACGACAGCAAGCGCGCCACGCTCGCCGAGATCGCGCGCTTGCATATCTTCCGCCACGGCGGTGAAGGGCTGATGGTGCGCGCCACCTACGATGCGCCCACCGTGATGCACGACGCCAACTACTACGGCAACATCGCGCCAGCCTACTCGTTTGCGGCGCAGGCCGTCGAAGTGGAAGTGGACATGGCCACCGGGCAGGTCACGTTGATCGACAGCTTCGTGTCGGACGACTGCGGCAAGGCCATCAACCCGCTGGCCGTGCACGGCCAGACGCACGGCGCCACCGTGCAGGCGATCGGCTGGACGCTGTACGAGCATGTGCAGGTCGAGGATGGCCGCATCCTGAACGGCAACTTCGCCGACTACACGATGCCGACCGCTGACGCGGTGCCCGCGCTGCGCACGGATGTGGTTGAATCCGTTGAGCCCAACGGGCCCTATGGCGCCAAGGGCGCCAGCGAAACCGCGATCCTGCCAGGCGCGGCGGCCATTGCCAATGCGGTCTATGACGCCATCGGCGTGCGTATCGCATCGCTGCCCATCACGCCGGAGAAGGTGCTGGCCGCGCTGCGCGAGCGCAAGGAAAAGGAGGCGCGCCATGCGTAATTTCGAATTTCTGGAGCCCGGCTCGGTGCAGGAAGCCAGCCGCATGCTGGCCGACCTGGGCGACGAGTGTCGGGTAATCGCCGGCGGCACCGCGCTGATGCTCGGCATGCGCCAGCGCATGCTCACGCCCACGCACCTGGTATCGCTCGGCCAACTCGATGCACTGCGCAAGATAGAGTTCGATCCGCGCACCGGCTTGCGCATCGGCGCGCTGGCCTTGCATGCGCAGGTGGCGCGCTCAAAGCTGGTGCAGGCGCATTACCCCATGCTGGCCAGCATGGCAGGGCGCGTGGCCAATCCGCAGGTGCGCAACCAGGGCACGATCGGCGGCAACCTTTGCTATGCCGATCCCGCCACCGATCCGCCGGGTTGCCTGATGGCGCTGGGGGCGCAGGTGGTGCTCGCAGGCAGGAGCGGCGAGCGCGTGCTGGAGATGGAGGCGTTCCTGGTCGACTACTACACCACGGCGCTCGAGCCCGACGAGATCGTGACCGAGATCCGCATTCCCGCGCCGGCGCCGGATGCGCTCGGCCACTACGCGCGTTTCCTGCGCACGGCCGCCGAGCACCGGCCGCTGGCCAGCGTCGCGCTGCTGGCTCGCCGGACTGGCGCCACATGTATCGAGGCGCGCCTTGCTGTCGGCGCATCGACGCCGATTCCGGCGCGGATGCGGCATGCCGAGGCGTTCCTGGCCGGCAAGGCCGTCACGCCCGAAGTGGCCGCCGAAGCGGCGGATATCGTCGCCGCGGGCATCGACCCCGTTTCCGATATGCGCGGCAACGCGGACTATCGCCGCGAGATGGTACGGACCGTGGCGCGGCGAAGCATCGCCGCGCTATTCGGGCTGGCGGCGGACTAAGGATTCCCCATGCAAAAGATCCATATCGAACTCACTGTCAACGGCGAAGACCACAGCGTGGAAGTGCCCGCGCGGCGCCTGCTGTCGGACCTGCTGCGCGACGACCTCAACCTGACCGGCACCAAGCGCGGCTGCGAGACCGGCATCTGCGGCGCCTGCTCCGTGCTGGTGGACGGCGAAGTCATGAAGTCCTGCCTGATGCTTGCCGTGCAGGCACGCGGGCGCGACGTGACCACCGTCGAAGGCCTCGGCGCCGGCGGCGAACTGCACCCGCTGCAGCAAAGTTTCATGGAGTGCGGCGGCTTGCAGTGCGGCTACTGCACCCCTGGCTTCCTGATGACCTCCTGCGCCATGTTGGCGCATAACCCCAATCCGACAGAAGAGGAAGTCCGTGCCGGCCTGAACGGCAACCTGTGCCGCTGCACCGGTTACGTCGGCATCGTCGAATCCATTCTGTTCGCCGCGGAGAAGATGCGTGGAAATTGAAAAAAGGCTGATCGTCGGCGCAGCGCCGGCGCAAGTGTGGGCACTGCTGCTCGATCCCAATGTGATGGGCGGCTGCGTGCCGGGCATGCAGTCGATCGAGGTGGTCAGCGATGTGGAGTACATCTCGCACATCCAGGTCAAGATCGCCTTTGTCAGCGCGCGTTTCAAGATCAAGACCACCATCGTGGAGATGCGCGCGCCCAACTACCTGCGTAGCGAAGGCACAGGCGAGGACGCCTCCGTGGCCAGCTCGCTCAAGCAGTCCAGCGAGATCTTCCTGACCGGGCAGCCCGACGGCAAGACCGAACTGCGCATGAAGATCAACGTGGACGTGCTGGGCCGCCTTGGCACGTTTGGCCTGAGCGTGATGAAGACGAAGGCGGACCGGATGTGGGAGGAGTTCGGCACGAATTTGTCGGCGCGGTTGGCGGCGCCTGCCGAGGCGGCGCCGGCTGCGGCGTCCGCAGCGCCCGCAGCACCGGCTGCGGCGCAAACGGTTGCGAAGGAGCAGGCCCCTTCGCCCGCCTCGCCCGCCTCCGCCATCGAGGGGATTCCCGCTCGCCCGGCCGTCATCCCGGCTCACACCGTGCAAGCCAGCCCCAATCGCAGCACAGGCTGGTGGTCGCGCTTGTTCTCGCCCGCGCCCGCCGTGGACAGGGGCCCGCTCACGGATATCTGCATCGAAGTGCGCCAGCCCAATGCGACCATTACCGTGCGCTGGCCGGCACAGCACGCGGGCGAGTGCGGCGCCTGGCTGCGGGACTATCTGAAGTAGGCATGCGCGGCTTCGGTGATGGAAGTGCTGGAGGATAGATGCAGGGCGTGTTATATCGGACAGTCGCGGGCGGCGCATCGGGATGCAAGGTGCGTCATCCGCACCGGCCGGGCCGCAGGGCAGGGCAGGGCCGAAGCCAAAGCCGTTACCATATAGCACGCCAAAGTACTCATTCGCAGAGATATCACCATGACAGATGCCCTCGAGCCTACCGATCTCCAGGACAAGTACATCGTGCCGGGGCTGGAACGCGGCCTGCGCCTGCTGGGCGAGTTCAGCCGCAACGAGCGGACCCTGTCTGCCGCCGAGCTGGCGCGCCGGCTGCAGGTCCCGCGCTCCACGGTGTTCCGCCTGCTGACCACGCTGGAGATGATGGGCTTTGTCGAGCGCACCGATGGCGGCCGTGAATTCCGGCTCGGCATGGCGGTACTGCGTCTTGGCTTTGACTACCTCGCCTCGCTGGAGCTGACCGAACTCGGCCGGCCACTGCTGGACCGCCTGCGCGACGAGATCAACTTCCCATGCAACCTGGTGGTGCGTGACGGCCGCTCCATCGTCTACGTGGCCAAGTCCGTGGCGCCTACGCCGTTCGCCAGCTCGGTCAACGTCGGCACCCGGCTGCCGGCGCACGCCACCGTGCTTGGCCGCGTGCTGCTTGAAGACCTGACGCTGGCGGAACTGCGTGAACTCTATCCCGAGCCGCAGCTGGAAGTTTTCTCGGAGAGCACGCCCAAGACCGTCGAAGCCCTGTTCGACATGGTCCAGCGCGACCGCCAGCGCGGCTACGTGCTGCAGGAAGGCTTCTTCGAAACCAGCATCTCGACCATCGCCGCGCCGGTGCGGGACCGCAGCGGCAAGGTAGTGGCGGCGCTTGGCGCCACCATCCCGGCTTCGCGGATCGATCCGGAGCGGCTCGATGGCATGGTGGAACAGGTGAGGAGTGCGGCGGGGGAGCTATCCCGGTTGCTGGACTATCGGCCGTCGGAAGGTGGAGCCGTAGTTAATTTGTAGGGCGCCGGCCAGCCTTGTCGGCTAGTAGTGACGGGCAAGCACCGCGACTTCCCCTGGCCGCGCATATCCGGCATTGGGCCAGGCGGGGACCTGGAATGTGCACTGGAAATTCGTGTCTAACTACACGAACGCGTCAGGAATTGGCGATGGGCACATGTATCAAAATCCTCACAATCGTTGCGGCCATGACGCTGGCCGGGTGCGCGGCAGTGCCTGCATATGACGGCTATGGCTACGGCTATCCGCCCGAAGGCACTTATCCTTACGGCGCTTACTATCCCGCTTACCCCTATGGCCCCTACTATGACTACGGCTCTGGTGGCCCGGGTTTTATGGGGGTGGTGCCGTGTTCTTCCATGGTGGTGGCCACGGCGGTGATGGTCACCATGGTCATGGCGGCCACGGCGAGGGGCATGGGGAGGGTCATGGCGGTGGTCATGGCGGCGGTGGTCATAACGGTGGCGGCCATGGCCGGTGAGCGTTGGAGCAGGCCCGATCGGAGTCCGTCATGCCGGTTCTCCCCCTCCTTGTCGCTGCCCTGCTGATCGTCGGGGTGTACGCGTTCGCGATCCGGGCCATCTTTCATCGCGAACCCAAGGTGCGGGGAAGACCTGTCCGGCATTGCCGGCGGCACTACCGGCGCACCTGACGGCGAGCGAAACCCGCATCCGGCTTGGCTGCCTCCCGCGCACCCAAGCCCTTATTCGTTCTGATCGTTGGCGATATGCCTGCTAATCTTGCCTTGTGCAGAACCTGTGCGGAAGAATGAAGAGGAGGGCAACATGGCAGCGGTCCGCGAATCCCTGATTCACGAACTCCACCCGACGCAACTGACGGTGGGCATGATCGAAGTGCAGGACAAGAAGAAACACCTGGCCTCGCTAAAGCCTGCGGAGCAGCGCGAGTTCCTGCAGGCCCATCCGATCCCGGCGGTAAACGGGCCGGGCGGCAAGCTTTACATCACCGATCACCATCATCTCGGGCGGGCTGCCCTGGAGGCCGGCGTCACCAGTGGATTTTTCACCGTGGAAGCCGATCTGTCGGCTTGCGCGCAGGACGATTTCTGGGTGCAGATGGATAAGAGCCTATGGGTTCATCCCCTGGACGAACACGGCGTGCGGCACTGCTACGCTGCGGTTCCCCATCACCTGGAGAAACTGGTCGACGATCCATATCGGTCGCTGGCCGGGTATGTCCGGGACGCTGGTGGCTACACCAAGACGCCTACCGCCTTTGCGGAGTTCGTGTGGGCGGACTTCTTTCGCCGCGCCATCGCCGTCGAGGACCTTAGCGCCGACTTTCACGCAGCGGTCCGGCGAGGCATCACGCTGGCAAAAGGCAAGCTGGCTGTCGGCCTGCCCGGATACGCAGCGTAATCAGCACCAGGGTAAGCGGCACCAGAGTCAGCAGCAGGGGCTCGGCAAATGATTGGCCGAGCTGACTCTCCCGGCCTGGCGCGTTGGCCGATACCGGGCAACAAAAAACCCAGAGAGCTTTCGCTGTCTGGGTTTTTCGGCAACGTAGGCAGTTGCTAGCCACTAATTTGGTGGGTGGTACAGGGATTGAACCTGTGACCCCTGCCGTGTGAAGGCAGTGCTCTACCGCTGAGCTAACCACCCCTGCTGCTGCGCTGTTACTGCTGTGCTGCAGAGAAACAAGATTATGTCAGCGCCGTTGTATCTTGTAAAGCCCTTCCTGGAAATTTCTGCAAAAAATCCGTTGGCTACTTTCGGCCGGCAATCTTGCCCCGTCTATGCGGCTTCGCTCGCCGGCGGTGCTTCCTTCCATACGACTTTGCCACCGCTCGCCTTTTCCAGCTGTTTGAGCACCGCCAGGTGGGCGGTGGCTTCATCTTCGCTGGCCATCAGCACGGGCAGGTCGAGGCGGGAGAGGTCGGTGGCGGCCACTGCGTCGCTCTCGGCGCCGCCGCCGTCGAGCATGTCGATCACCAGTGAGTTCTGCCCGCGCGTCATGGCGAGGTAGACCTCGGCCAGCAGCTCGGCATCGAGCAATGCGCCGTGCAGGGTACGGTGGGCGTTGCTGACGCCCAGGCGGTCGCACAGGGCGTCCAGCGAGTTGCGCTTGCCGGGGAACATCTGGCGGGCTTCGCGCAGGGTGTCGATCACATTGCCAGCGTGCTCGCGAAACGGTGGCAGCCCGACAAGCTTGAACTCCATGTCGAGGAAGCCAAGGTCGAAGGGCGCGTTGTGGATGATCAGCTCGGCGTCCTGGACGAAGTCCCGGATCTCGTTGACCACTTCCGCGAACTTGGGCTTGTCGGCCAGGAAGTCTACGGTGATGCCGTGCACCGCGATCGCGCCTTCGTCGATATCGCGTTCCGGGTTGACGTAGAAGTGCAGATGCCTGCCCGTGAGGCGGCGGTTGAGCAGCTCCACGCAGCCGATTTCAATCAGGCGGTCGCCGGTGGCGGCGCTCAGGCCGGTGGTTTCTGTGTCGAGAACGATCTGTCGCATGGCGGGCATTCTAACCGGTGGGGCGGGGGAAGTCGGGCCGGTGTGGGGCGCTATGAGGCGGTACGGGGCCGGCTTTATCCCTTGAGCGAGTCGACGCCACGGTTGGCAAGGGCATCGGCGCGTTCGTTGCCGGGGTGGCCGTTGTGGCCGCGGACCCAGTGCCAGGTGATGTCGTGCTGCTGCGCGAGCTTGTCCATTTCCTGCCAGAGGTCGGCATTCTTTACCGGCTTCTTGTCGGCGGTCTTCCAGCCGCGGGCCTTCCAGCCCGGCAGCCATTCGCCGATGCCTTTCTGCACGTATTGGGAGTCGGTGTAGACCTTGATCCGGCAGCGGCGCTTGAGCGCGCGCAGGGCCTCGATCACGGCCGTCATTTCCATGCGGTTGTTGGTGGTGAGGGCTTCGCCGCCGAACAGCTCTTTCTCGTTGGTGCCGGACACCAGCACGGCGCCCCAGCCGCCGCGCCCGGGGTTGCCTTTGCAGGCGCCGTCCGAATAGATGATGACGTCTTCGATTTCGCTGGGTTCCATTGGGTATTGGGTATTGGCTAAGCTAAGGGTGGCACCGCGATGAGGCGGGGCCAACCGGGGTGATTGGGGGGGCGGCAGCGCTTGGATGGCGCTTAATGCTCGTCGCCGGGGGACTTGCCGTGGGTGCCCGTGGGGGTTGCCACCGGCGCGGCGACTGGCGACAGCGCAGCCTTGGGACTCTTCCAGGCGGGGCCGACCAGGCGGATATTGCGCACGCGCTTGACCGCCGAGATCATATAGACTGAACCGAAGATCGGCCACCAGCGGTCGCCGGCCTTCTCCATGAAGGCGGCGCGCTGCAGCCAGCGCTCGGTGCGGTACGGTGGGCAATAGCAGCCGAACCGGCCGCGGATAATATCGAAACCCAGGAGTTTGAGCCAGTCCTTGATGCGCACGAAGCCGATGGACTGGCTGTCGTTGGGCAGGAAGGGGTCGGCGCCGAGCCGTTTGAGGCCTTGGCGGGCGCCCCACAGGCTCATGGGGTTGAAGCAGGTCACCACCACCCGGCCTTCCGGCATCAGCACGCGGGACACCTCGCGCAGCACCTCGTGCGGGTCTTCCGAAAACTCCAGGATGTGGGGCAGGGTGATCAGATCGATACTTTGCGTCTCGAACGGCAGTTCGTCGAAGCGGCACAGCAACTGACGCGAATCGGCCTGTGCCCGTGGGCCGTGGGGTCCGTTGCCGGGGGCAAGGGCCAGTGCGGAGAACGGCATGCGGTTCTCGCGCAGGGTGTCGATGTGCGGCAGGCCGAGCTGCACCGCGTGGTAGCCGAAGATATCCACCACGATCCGGTCGTACTGCGCCTGCTCCCACTCGAGCATGTATTGCCCGGGAGGCGAGGCAAGCCAGTCTTCCCAATTTATAATCGGACGCTTGGACATAGGAGCACGCATGTTGAAGGTGGAGCCGATTCCCGCATTCCAGGATAACTATATCTGGGCAATCCACGACGGTCACTGCGCCGCCGTGGTCGACCCGGGCGAAGCCGCGCCGGTCGAAGCCTTCCTGGCACGCGAGGGGCTGACGCTGGGCGCTATTGTAATCACCCACCACCATGGCGATCACCAGGGCGGGGTGGCCGGGTTGCTGGCGGCGCATCCCACCGCGCCGGATGGCGCCCCGTTGCCGGTCATTGGCCCGGCCGGCGAGCGCATCGGCGCACGTACCGTGGCGGTGCGCGAGGGCGATACCGTGAACGTGGTGCACCCGTCGCTGCAACTCAAGGTGCTCGACGTGCCGGGCCATACCGCCGGCCATGTCGCGTACGTGGCGGACCTGCCGGGCGCAGGGCCTTCGGTCTTCTGTGGCGATACGCTGTTTGCCAGCGGCTGCGGCCGCCTGTTCGAGGGCTCGCCGGCGCAGATGTTGTCGTCGCTGGACAAGCTGGCGGCGCTGCCCGGCGCCACCCGGGTGTACTGCGCCCACGAGTACACCCGCAGCAATGTGCGGTTCGCCCGCGCGGTGGAGCCGCATAATGCCGAGCTGGCAGCCTGGGAGGCACGGGTGGATGCGTTGCGCGCGGTCGGCACACCGACCGTGCCGACCACAATCGGGCAGGAGCGCGAGGTCAATCCCTTCCTGCGCTCGCGTGTGCCCGCGGTGCGCGAGGCGGTGGCGGCCCACGCCGGCGGGGTGGCCGGCAATGACGCAGCGGCCTTTGGCGCGCTGCGTGGCTGGAAAGATAATTTCCGCTGATTTGCGCTGATCCCCGCTTGCCGTTACGTCCTTCCGTGCGCCCGCAAGCCTTGGGCGCGCTTGGCCGGGACGGCGTTTTTCACGTACCCGATACGTCCCAGCCGGCCTCGGCCCAGTGCCGCGGCAGGGAGAATTTCATTGACGCGAAAGCCGCTTTTTCTTAGCATCAGGCAAATTTTTAGCGTCACGATTTGAGAACTTAATGAAAATTGGTCGATTACTGGCGGTAGTTGCGTGTGCCGCGCTGCTTGCAGCGTGTGCCAGCACGCCCACTCCGCCCGAGGGCGCCGATGGCGCCACAGCGACCGCCTCCGCTTCCAGGCCCGCGATTTCCAAGCCTGATCCGCTCAACTCGATCAACAGCGCAGGTGTCATCAACGTGGACCGCGACAGCCTGGACTGGTTGCGCGGGCCGTCGAGCGACATCTGGGACCGCATCCGCCGCGGCTTCGGCATGCCGGACCTGGAAGGCACGCTGGTTGACGATCGCACGCAGTGGTACGCGCAGCGCCCGGAATACATGGAACGGATGGTGGGGCGCTCAAGCCGCTACCTCTATCACATTGTCGAGGAGTTGGAGCGCCGCAAAATGCCCACGGAGCTGGCGCTGCTGCCGTTCGTGGAGAGCGCGTTCAACCCGCAGGCCGAGTCCACCGCCAAGGCGGCCGGCATGTGGCAGTTCATTCCCAGCACCGGCAAGAGCTATAACCTGAAGCAGAACATGTTCCGCGACGAGCGGCGGGATGTGCTGGCCTCGACCGACGCGGCGCTGGACTACCTGCAGCGGCTGTACGACATGTTCGGCGACTGGCAACTGGCGCTGGCGGCATATAACTGGGGCGAGGGCGCGGTGTCGCGCGCCATCGCGCGCAACCAGGCGCGCGGGCTGCCGACCGACTACGCCAGCTTGAGCATGCCCAACGAGACGCGCTATTACGTGCCGAAGCTGCAGGCGGTCAAGAACATCATTGCCAATCCCCAGATGTATGGGGTGAAGCTGCCGGATATTCCGGATCACCCGTACTTTGTCACGGTGACCACCTCGCGCGACATCGACGTCAAGCTGGCGGCCAAGCTCGCCAACCTGCCGCTCGACGAGTTCAAGGCGCTCAATCCGTCCTTCAACCGGCCGGTGATCCTGGGCGCGGCAAATCCGCAGATCCTGCTGCCCTTCGATAACGCCGAGCGCTTCCAGTACAACCTGAACACCTACCGTGGCGGCCTGTCGAGCTGGACGGCCGTGACGGTGGATAACCGCGAGCGCATCGAGGCACTGGCGGCACGGCTGAATATCGATGCGGACACGATTCGCGAGATCAACCGCATTCCCAAAGGCATGCGGCTGAAGGCCGGCTCCACGGTGGTGGTGCCGCGCTCCGAGGATCACAACCAGGACATCAGCGCCACGCTGGCTGAAAGCGCCACGATGGCCATGGAGCCAGACGTGCCGGACGCACGCCGCGTGGTGGTGCGGGCCGGGCGGCGCGATACGGTGGCAACGCTTGCGCATCGCTATGGCGTGTCGGCTGGCCAGGTGCAGTCCTGGAACAAGCTCTCCGGCACCAAGCTGGTGGCGGGGCAGAGCCTGGTGCTGATGGTGCCGGCGCGCTCCCGCTTCGTCAGCGCGCCCGAGCCGGCTCCCACCGCTACCGCGCTGGTCCCGGTGCGGGCCGAGCCGGCGCGGGGAACGGCCAAGGGGCGCGCCGCGCCGCGCCAGCGCGTGACGGTCGAGGCCGCGCCGCGCAAGGGCGCCGCGGCCACGGCAAGGTCATCGGCCAAGCCTGCGCCGACCGTTTCGGCAGCCAAGGCCAGCGCCAAGCCGGCCAGTGCCAAGGCGGCCAGCAAATCAGCGGCGGGGCCGGCGAAGACCAAGGCGCACGCGCGCTAAAGCGGTAGTGGGTTTGAGCCAGATCAAGGGCGTGCCAATGGCACGCCCTTTTGCCTGGTGCGGCGCATTGTGGGTAAGCCTTGCGTAAGGCGGCATGCGCAGACTGCGGGAACCAGTGGCTCGGATCGGCCACGGCATGCCAGGCGCCATGCCGCCCCGGTGGTGGCAAACTAGCGACAGCAAATCAATAAACCAACAAACAACCCCACAAACAAACCAATAACCCGCATCCAAGCGGAGGAGACAAGCCATGACGGCTACCCGTGCCTTGCACGCCCGCTCGCTGAGCGACCCCGAAGGCTTCTGGGCTGAACAGGCTCGCCGCATCGACTGGGAAACCCCGTTCGACACCGTGCTGGACGACAGCTGCCCGCCATTCACCCGGTGGTTCGTCGGTGGCCGCACCAATCTTTGCCATAACGCCGTCGATCGTCATCTGGCCGAGCGCGCGGACCAGGCCGCGCTGATCTACGTATCGACTGAAACCGGCCTGCACCGCACCTGCAGCTATGCCGAATTGCACGACGAGGTCAACCGCATGGCCGCAATCCTGCAGCAGCTGGGTGTGGTAAAGGGCGACCGCGTGCTGATCTACATGCCGATGATTCCCGAGGCCGCGTTTGCCATGCTGGCCTGCGCGCGCATTGGCGCCATTCATTCCGTCGTGTTCGGCGGCTTTGCCTCGGTGAGCCTGGCCGCGCGCATCGACGATGCGCAGCCGCGCGTGATCGTCAGTGCGGATGCCGGCTCGCGCGCCGGCAAGGTAGTGCCCTACAAGCCGTTGCTGGACGAGGCGGTGAAACTGGCCACGCACAAGCCGGAGCGCGTGCTGCTGGTGGATCGCCAGCTTTCCCCGATGGCGCTCACGCCTGGCCGCGATGAAGACTATGGCGCCTGGCGCGAGCGCGTTGGCACGGCGCGCGTGCCGTGCGTATGGCTCGAATCGAGCGAGCCGTCCTACGTGCTTTACACGTCCGGCACCACCGGCAAGCCCAAGGGCGTGCAGCGCGATACGGGCGGCTACGCGGTCGCGCTGGCGGCCTCGATGGAGTACATCTTCTGCGGCAAGGCTGGCGACACCATGTTCTCCAGTTCCGATATCGGCTGGGTGGTGGGGCACAGCTACATCGTCTACGGGCCGCTGCTGGCGGGCATGGCCACGATCATGTACGAAGGCACGCCGATCCGCCCGGACGGCGGCATCCTGTGGCAACTGGTGGAGCAGTACCGCGTGAACATCATGTTCAGCGCGCCCACCGCCATTCGCGTGCTGAAGAAGCAGGACCCGGCCTGGCTCACGCGCTACGACCTGTCCAGCCTGCGCCTGCTGTTCCTGGCCGGCGAGCCGTTGGATGAGCCCACCGCGAGCTGGATCCAGCAGGGCATCGGCAAGCCGGTGGTGGACAACTACTGGCAGACCGAGACGGGCTGGCCGATCATCGCGATCCAGCGCGGCCTTGACCCGCTGCCGGCCAAGCTCGGCTCGCCGGGCGTGCCGGTGTACGGCTACGACCTGAAGATCGTCGACGAGGCCACCGGGGCCGAATGCCCGCCGGGGCAAAAGGGCGTGGTCGCCATCGACGGGCCGCTGCCGCCGGGCTGCATGACCACGGTATGGGGCGACGACGAACGCTTCGTCAAGACGTATTGGTCCGGCGTGCCGGGACGGCGCTGCTATTCCACGTTCGACTGGGGTGTGCAGGACGAGGATGGTTATATCTTTATCCTCGGCCGTACCGACGATGTGATCAATGTGGCGGGCCACCGTCTTGGCACGCGCGAGATCGAGGAGAGCATTTCGTCGCACCCGGCAGTGGCCGAGGTAGCGGTGGTGGGTGTGCACGATGCGCTCAAGGGCCAGGTGGCGATGGCCTTTGTGATCGTGCGCGATGCGGGCCATACCGCCACCCAGCCAGACCGGCTGGCGCTGGAGGCCGATGTGATGAAGACGGTGGACCAGCAACTGGGGGCAGTGGCGCGCCCGGCACGCGTGTTCTTCGTCAACGCGCTGCCCAAGACGCGTTCCGGCAAGCTGCTGCGCCGTGCCATGCAAGCGGTGGCGGAAGGGCGTGACCCGGGCGACCTGACCACGATTGAGGATCCCACCGCACTCGCGCAGTTGCACACGGCGATGCAAGGCTGAAGGCAGGGGCGCCCGCCTTCCGGCTGGCGCTGCACTGCGCAAAAGATTGTCCTTGCCAGGGGGCCGCATGCCGACTAATATTTTAAGTATCAAATATTTAAGCATGATCTAGATGCGCTACCGGCGCATCGCATGTGCCGCACGGTTCTCCTGGAACTCAGAATCCCAGGGGCCACGCCGGCACGCAGGAGACGAAAAAATGCGAGTGCTCTGTATCGGCGGTGGCCCCTCGGGCCTGTACTTCGGCTTGCTGATGAAGCTGCGGGACCCATCCAACGAGGTCTACGTGGTGGAGCGCAACCGGCCCTATGACACCTTTGGCTGGGGCGTGGTGTTCTCCGATGCCACCATGGACAACCTCAAGCAGGCCGACCCGGTCAGCGCGGAGCAGATCAACGCGGCGTTCAACCACTGGGACGATATCGATATCCATATCGGCGGGCGCACCCTGCGCTCCGGCGGGCATGGCTTTATCGGCATCGGTCGCAAGCGCTTGCTCAACATCCTGCAGGCGCGTTGCGAGGCGCTCGGCGTGCACCTGGTGTTCGAGACCGACGTGACGGACGACCAGGAACTGGCGCGGCAATACCAGGCCGACATCGTGATTGCCGCCGATGGCATCAACAGCCGCGTGCGCGGGCGCTATGCCGAGACCTTTCAGCCCGATATCGATACCCGGCTGTGCCGCTTTGTCTGGCTCGGCACGCGCAAGCTGTTTGACGCCTTCACCTTCGCCTTTGAAAAAACCGAGCACGGCTGGTTCCAGGCCCATGCCTACCGCTTCGACGACAACACGTCGACGTTTATTGTCGAAGCGCCCGAAGATGTGTGGCGTGCCGCCGGCATCGAGCAGATGAGCCAGGAGGAGGGGGTGGCCTATTGCGAACGGCTGTTCGCCCGCTACCTCGATGGCAATGCGCTGATCAGCAACGCCACGCACCTGCGCGGCTCCGCCAACTGGATTCGTTTCCCCCGCGTGATCTGCGGCACCTGGGTGCGCTGGAACACGCTGGCCGATGGCCGCCGCGTGCCGGTGGTGCTGATGGGCGACGCCGCGCATACCGCGCATTTCTCGATCGGCTCCGGCACCAAGCTGGCGCTGGAAGACGCCATCGACCTGGCCAACAATATCCGCGATGCCGGCGCGGGCGGCGCCGACGTGCTGCCGCAGGCGCTGGAGCGCTACCAGGCCACCCGCAGCGTAGAAGTGCTCAAGATCCAGAATGCCGCGCGCAACTCCACCGAGTGGTTCGAAAATGTCGAGCGCTACGCGGGCTTGGCGCCGGAGCAGTTCGCCTATTCGCTGCTGACGCGCTCGCAGCGCATCTCGCACGAGAACCTGCGTGTGCGAGACCCCGGCTATGTCGAGGGTTTCGAGCGCTGGCTGGCGGGGCAGGCGGCTGCCAACGTCGCCAAGGCCACCAGCACCGGGCAGGCGGCCGAGGCTCGCGCCGTGCCGCCGATGTTCACGCCGTACCGCGTGCGCAATGTCACCTTGAAGAACCGCGTGGTGGTGTCGCCGATGGCCATGTACTCCTGCGAGGACGGCGTGCCGGGCGACTTCCACCTGACGCACCTGGGCGCGCGCGCGCTCGGCGGCGCGGGCATGGTGGTGGCGGAAATGACCTGCACCTCGCCGGATGCGCGCATTACCCCGGGCTGCCCGGGCTTGTGGAACGATGAGCAGCGCGATGCCTGGCGCCGCATTGTCGATTTCGTGCATGCCAACAGCGACGCACGTATCGCCATGCAGATCGGCCACGCCGGGCGCAAGGGCTCCACGCAACTCGGCTGGGAGCAGATGGACTATCCGCTCGCCGAAGGCAACTGGCCCGTGCTGTCGGCTTCGCCGCTGCCGTATATGCCGGGCATCTCGCAAGTGCCGCGCGAGATGAGCCGCGCCGATATGGACGCCGTGCGCGACGATTTCGTGGCCAGCGCGCGGCGCGCTGCCCAAGCCGGGTTCGACTGGTTGGAACTGCACTGCGCCCACGGCTACCTGCTCTCCAGCTTCATCTCGCCGCTGACCAATCAGCGCAGCGACGAATACGGCGGCTCGCTGCAAGCGCGGCTGCGCTACCCGCTGGAAGTCTTTGCCGCCGTGCGTGCCGTATGGCCGCAGGAGCGCCCGATGTCCGTGCGGATCTCGGCCCACGACTGGGTCGAAGGCGGGATCACGCCCGACGACGCGATCGAGATTGCGCGCGCCTTCAAGGCCGCGGGCGCCGACATGATCGACTGCTCGTCCGGGCAGGTGAGCCCGGACCAGGCACCGGTGTACGGCCGCATGTACCAGACGCCGTTTGCCGACCGCATCCGCAACGAAGCCGGCATCGCCACCATCGCTGTTGGCGCGATCTTCGAGGCGGATCACGTCGACAGCATCATCGCCGCCGGCCGCGCGGACCTGTGCGCGATTGCCCGTCCGCACCTGGCCGATCCCGCGTGGACCATTCACGAGGCGGCGCGGCTGGGGCATCGCGACCTGGCCTGGCCCAAGCAATACCAGGCCGGCAAGCGCCAGCTCGAGACCAATCTGGAGCGAGCGGCACAACTAGCCCGTCAAGCCCAGCAAGCCCGCCAGCCGGAGGATCACTGAGCATGAATGCGCATCTTTCCCTGCAGGGCCGGCACGCGCTGGTCACGGGCGGCGGGCGCGGCATCGGCGCTGCCATCGCGCGCCGCCTGCTCTCGCACGGCGCTAGCGTAACCCTGCTGGGCCGCGACGCGGCTACGCTGGCGGCCACCGCCGATACGCTGGCCGAGGCGGTCGTGTCGCCCGCCATGCTTTGCACTGTGGCGGCGGATATCTCGCAGGCCGACAGCGTGGCAGCGGCCTTTGCCGACGCCGCCGGCAAGGCCGGGCCCATCGACCTGCTGATCAACAATGCCGGCCAGGCGCGCAGCGCGCCGTTCGGCAAGACCGATCTTGCGCTATGGCAATCCATGCTCGAGGTCAACCTCACCGGCACCTTTCTCTGCACGCAGGCCGCGCTGCCGCACATGCTCGCCAACGGCTGGGGCCGCATCATCAATGTGGCCAGCACGGCCGGGCTGGTTGGCTATGGTTATGTGAGCGCCTATTGCGCGGCCAAGCACGGCGTGATTGGCCTGACCCGCGCGCTGGCGCTGGAAACGGCGAGCAGTGGTGTCACCGTCAATGCGGTCTGCCCCGGCTATACGGAAACCGACATCGTGCGCGACGCGGTCGCCAACATCGTGCGCAAGACCGGCCGTACCGAGGCGCAGGCCCGCGCCGAACTGGCCAAGGGCAATCCGCAGGGGCGGCTGGTGCAGCCCGACGAAGTCGCGGACGCCGTGGCGTGGCTGTGCCAGCCATCGGCCAGCGCGATTACCGGGCAGTCGATCGCCGTGGCCGGCGGCGAAGTCATGGCGGGTTGATCGCCAACGCATGCAAGCCAACCAGAATCAGAACGAACAAGCGAGAAACGAGATGAGTGAGATAGCACTGGACATGCGCCACCACAAGCGCAGCTTCGCCGGCTACCAGCCGCGGCACTTCCTGTGGTCGGTCTCGGCCGACGGCAAGGTCGGCACTGTGACGCTGAACCGCCCCGAGCGCAAGAACCCGCTCACGTTCGATTCCTACGCCGAGCTGCGCGACCTGTTCCGCGGCCTGTGCTACGCCACCGATATCAAGGCGGTGGTCATCACCGGCGCCGGCGGCAACTTCTGCTCCGGCGGCGACGTGCACGAGATCATTGGCCCGCTCACGCGCATGACCATGCCGGAGCTGCTGGAATTCACGCGCATGACCGGCGACCTGATCAAGGCCATGCGGGCTTGCCCGCAGCCCATCGTCAGCGCCGTCGACGGCATCTGCGCTGGCGCCGGCGCGATGATGGCGCTGGCCTCGGACATGCGTCTGGGCACGGTGCAGGCCAAGACCGCCTTCCTGTTCGTGCGGGTCGGACTGGCCGGCGCCGATATGGGCGCCTGCTCGCTGCTGCCGCGCGTGATCGGGCAGGGCCGTGCGAGCGAGCTGCTTTACACCGGCCGCGCGATGACCGCGGCGGAAGGGCTGCAGTGGGGCTTCTTCAATGCGCTGCATGCGCCGGACGCTGTGCTCGCCGAGGCGCAGGCACTGGCCGCGCAGATTGCGGCTGGCCCGACGTTCGCCCACGGCGTGACCAAGAAGCTGCTGCACCAGGAATGGAATATGGGCCTGGACGAAGCCATCGAGGCCGAGGCCGAGGCGCAGGCCATCTGCATGCAGACCCGGGATTTCCGCCGCGCCTACGACGCGTTCGTGGCCAAGACGCGCCCGGTGTTCGAAGGCGACTGAAAGGAATAGCAAGCCATGTCCGACAAAGGTTATCTCTGCCTGCCGTTCTTCGACGACGCGCACCGTGAACTAGAGCAACGGCTCGATGCGTGGGCCACGGCCTCGCTCAAGGTCGACCACAGCGACACCGATGCCGCCTGCCGAGCGCTGGTGCGCCAGCTCGGCGCGGCCGGCTGGCTGCGCTACTGCGTGCCAGCCGCCTACGGCGGCGCGCTCGACACGCTCGACTCGCGCTCGCTGTGCCTGCTGCGCGAAACGCTGGCCCGCCATGATGGCCTGGCCGACTTCGCCTTCGCCATGCAAGGCCTGGGCAGCGGCGCGATCACGCTGGCCGGCAGCGACGCCATGCGCGAACGCTACCTGCCGCGCGTGGCGCGCGGCGAGGCGATTGCCGCGTTCGCGTTGTCCGAGCCCGATGCCGGTTCCGATGTCGCCGCGATGCAATGCCGTGCTGTGCTGGATGGCGATCACTACGTGCTCGATGGCGTCAAGACCTGGATCTCCAACGGCGGCATCGCCGACTTCTATTGCGTCTTTGCCCGCACCGGCGAGGCGCCGGGTGCGCGCGGCATCTCCGCCTTTGTCGTGGATGCGCACACCCCCGGCCTGACCATCGCCGAGCGCATCGACGTGATGGCGCCGCACCCGCTTGCCACGCTGCGTTTCGAGAACTGCCGGGTGCCCGTCACCGCAAGGCTTGGCGAGGCAGGGCAGGGCTTCAAGGTGGCCATGATGACGCTGGACATCTTCCGCGCGTCGGTGGCTGCCGCCTCGCTGGGTTTTGGCCGCGCCGCGCTCGACGAAGCACTGGCCCGTGCCACCGCGCGGCCGATGTTCGGCGGCGTGCTGGCGGACCTGCAACTGACGCAGGCCGCCATCGGCGACATGGCCACCGCCATCGATTCGGCGGCGCTGCTGACCTACCGCGCCGCGTGGCTGCGCGATGTGGCCGGCGTGCGCACCACGCGCGAAGCTGCCATGGCCAAGATGGTCGCCACCGAGAACGCGCAACAGGTGATTGATCGCGCGGTGCAGATGTTCGGTGGCCTTGGCGTCAAGGTCGGCACGCGCGTGGAAAGCCTGTATCGCGAGATCCGTTCCTTGCGGATCTACGAGGGCGCCACCGAAGTGCAGAAGCTGATCATCGCGCGCGAAACGCTGGCGCAGCACCGCGCTTAGCGAGAACGCACCACCTTTACCAGCATCACCAGAATGAAGGAAGCGGAGACAACCATGGCGAGCACAGCCCACCTCGATACCTATGCACTGGACCGCTTGCCGCCCCCGCAGCAGTGGCCGGCGTTCCTGTTCAACGCCGATACCCGGTATCCGGAGCGCATGAACTGCGCGCTCGAACTGGTCGAGCGCCACGTGCGCGAGGGGCGCGGCGAGCGCGTGGCAATCCGCTACGAGCAAGACGGTGCGCACCGTACCGTCAGCTATGCCGAACTGGCTGCGCTATCGAATCGCATTGCCCATGTGCTGACCGGCGACATGAAGCTGGTGCCGGGCAATCGGGTGCTGCTGCGCGGCCCAAACAACCTGATGATGGCGGCGTGCTGGCTGGCCGTGGTCAAGGCGGGCCTGATCGCAGTGCCGACCATGCCGCTGCTGCGCGCGAAGGAGCTCAAGCAGGTGATCGACCGTGCGGCAGTCAGCGCCGCGCTGTGCGACGAACGCCTGCGCGAGGAGCTGGAGGCCAATCTCAAGCCAGGCGGCGAGCACCATTGCCCGAGCCTGACCCAGGCGCTGTACTTCAACGGCAGCGGCGCCGGTTCGGTAGAAGCCGCGATGGCGAACAAGCCCGAGCGCTTCGAAGCCTGCGATACCGCGGCCGATGATATCTGCCTGATTGCCTTCACCAGCGGCACTACGGGGCAGCCCAAGGGCACGGTGCATTTCCATCGTGACGTGATCGCGATGTGCGACCTGTTTCCGCGTCACGTCCTCAAGCCCGGCCCGGACGATATCTTCTGCGGCACGCCGCCGCTGGCCTTTACGTTTGGCCTTGGCGGCATCCTGTGCTTCCCGCTGCGGGTCGGGGCTTCCACCGTGCTGGCCGAACGGCTCACGCCCGAAAGCCTGCTGGCGCTGATCCAGGCCTGGCGCGCCACCATCGTGTTCACCGCGCCGACCTTCTATCGGCAGATGGCAGCGCTGGCACCGGGCTACGATCTGTCCAGCCTGCAGAAGAGCGTGTCGGCAGGCGAGGCGCTGCCGGACGCCACGCGCCAGAGCTGGAAGGCGGCCACGGGCATCGAGATGACCGACGGCATCGGCGGCACCGAGATGATGCATATCTTTATTTCCAGCGCGGGCGCGGACGTGCGGCCCGGTGCCATCGGCAAGGTGGTGCCCGGCTATATCGCGCAGATCGTCGACGAGCAGATGCAACCCGTGCCGCATGGCACGGTTGGCAAGCTGGCGGTGCGTGGTCCCACCGGATGCCGCTACCTGGACGACCCGCGCCAGGCCAACTATGTAAAGGACGGCTGGAACCTGCCGGGTGATACCTTCAAGGCGGATGCCGACGGCTACTACTACTACCAGGCACGCTCCGACGACATGATCGTCTCGGCCGGCTACAACATCGCCGGGCCGGAAGTGGAGAGCGCGCTGATGCGCCACGAGGCGGTGGCCGAGTGCGGCGTGGTCGGCATGCCCGACCCCGAGCGCGGCCAGATTGTTGCTGCCTATGTGGTGCTGCGCCCGGGCGTGGCGGCAAGCGACGAGACTTGCGCGGCACTGCAGTCCTACGTCAAGGCCGAGATCGCACCGTACAAGTATCCGCGCAAGGTGATTTTTGTCGATGCGCTGCCGCGCACCGAGACCGGCAAGCTGCAGCGTTTCCGTCTGCGGCAGATGGCCGAGCAGGGCGGGGCACCGGAGGGTGCGAGGCAGCCGTGAACGCGTTCTTCAGCAACAGCGCGCGGGTGCGCTTCAAGGATTGCGATGCTGCCGGCATCGTGTTCTTTCCGCGCTACTTTGAGATGCTCAACGACTTGGTCGAGGACTGGTTCCGCGACGCGCTCGGCTGGTCGTTCGCCGAAATGCATGGCGCAGGGCGGGCCGGCGTGCCGACGGCGGAATTGTCCACCCGCTTTGTCGCGCCCAGTCGCCTGGGCGAATTGTTGACGCGGGAGCTGCGCGTGACGCAGCTGGGTCGCAGCAGCTTTTCGTTGCGGGTGCGCTTTGTCGGGCCGGCAGGGGACGTGCGGGTGGAGATCGCGCAGCGGCTGGTATGCGTGGATACCGCGCAGATGACGTCGCGCGCGCTGCCGCCGGAAGTCCGCTCGGCCATGGAGCGCTTCCTGGCGCCCGATGCCCCGGCGGCCGCACCGATGTACCCGTCCGGGGCGTAGGGCGAAGCCGGCCAAACAAAAAAACAAGATCCCAATCCTAGATCCTGACCACTTCTTACCTTACGGAAAACCGACCATGAAGATTCTCCAGCCACCAGACTGGGCCGCGCCACGCGGCTACTCGAACGGCACCATGACCGAAATGCAGGTGGGCAGCCGCCTGCTCTTCGTCGGCGGACAGATCGGCTGGAACGGCCTGTGCGAGTTCGAGACCGATGACTTCGCCGAGCAGGTTGGCCAGGCGCTGCGCAATATCGTGGCGGTGCTGGCGGCGGGCGGCGCGCGTCCGGAGCACATCGTGCGCATGACCTGGTATGTGAAGGACAAGGTGGAATATGTGGCGGCCTACCGCGCCATCGGCGAGCACTATCGCGCCACCATCGGGCGTCATTTTCCGGCCATGACGGCGGTGGAAGTGGCCGATCTGGTGGAGGCGCGCGCCAAGGTGGAGATCGAGGTGACAGCGGTGGTGCCGGCCGGCGAATGACGCCATCGGCCCGGCATGCCGCCGGGCTGCCGGGCCCGTTGAGGAGGGTGGAGGCGTCCGCAAGTCCTTGATAACTTGAGAAAATGGGTGGCGCGGGGTATAATCCAAAAGTTTCGCTTTCAGAACCCCTCACCCTAGCGCCTACCGAATTCCACCTTCCGCCGCCCCCATTTCGCCCTGGCTCCGCCGCATTGTTTTATGTGGCGTATCGAGCACCGAGCGAACGGCCCCGGCGACAAGCATCGCGCCCAGTCGACGAAATCGACAATCCGCGCGCTGCCTGTCGCCCCGCCGGACAAACGGGGCAAGAGGCGTTGAGCAGGTCGGTCACGGGGTGAATCCAGCAGGAGCCTACCCGTGTTACCGTCTTTTCCGTCCGCCATTCTCGCGCTTGCAGACGGCACGGTCTTTCGTGGCTATTCCATTGGCGCTTCCGGCCATACCATCGGCGAAGTGGTGTTCAACACCGCGCTGACCGGTTACCAGGAAATCCTCACCGACCCCAGCTATTCCCGGCAGATCGTCACGTTGACGTATCCGCATATCGGCAATGTCGGGGTCAATACTGAGGATGTCGAAGCCACGAAAGTCCATGCCGCCGGCCTGATCATCAAGGATCTGCCGCTCCTGGCCTCCAACTTCCGCAAGGAACATTCCCTCGGCCATTACCTGAAGCAGGAAAAGGTGGTGGCGATTGCCGGCATCGATACCCGCAAGCTGACCCGTATCCTGCGCGAGAAGGGTGCGCAGAACGGCTGCATCCTCGCTGGCGAGGACAATGTGCAAAAGGCCATCGACCTGGCGCGTTCCTTCCCCGGCCTGGCCGGCATGGACCTGGCCAAGGTGGTGTCGGTCAAGGAACCGTACGAATGGAACCAGACCGAATGGGTGCTGGGCCAGGGCTACGGCAAGCTGGAGTCGCCGCGTTTCCACGTGGTGGCCTTTGACTACGGCGTGAAGTTCAACATCCTGCGCATGCTGGCCGCACGCGGCTGCAAGGTGACCGTGCTGCCGGCGCAAGCCAGCGCGGAAGATGCCCTGGCGCTCAACCCGGACGGCGTATTCCTGTCGAACGGCCCAGGCGATCCCGAGCCCTGCGACTACGCGATCCGTGCCACCCGTGAGTTCATCGCCCGCGGCATCCCGACGTTCGGCATCTGCCTGGGCCACCAGATCATGGCCCTGGCCGCCGGCGCCAAGACGCTGAAGATGAAGTTCGGCCACCATGGCGCGAACCATCCGGTGAAGGACCTCGACGACGGCCGCGTGGTGATCACCTCGCAGAACCACGGTTTTGCGGTGGACGCCGACACCCTGCCCGCCAACGTGCGCGCCACCCACGTGTCGCTGTTCGACGGCTCGCTGCAGGGCTTCGCGCTGACCGACAAGCCGGCATTCTGCTTCCAGGGCCACCCGGAAGCCTCGCCGGGCCCGCACGACGTGGCTTACCTGTTCGACCGCTTCACCAAGATGATGGCGGACGCACGCCAGTAAGCACGTTCAAGCCAAGACGAGACGTTACGTAGACAAGCAGACCGCAGGACGACCCGATGAACGCCTTCATGCATACCGCGCTGGGCATTACCGATTTCTGGACCTTTGTGCTCGGCACGATCTTTATCGTGCTGCTGCCGGGGCCGAACTCGATGTATGTGCTATCCGTTGCGGCGCAACGCGGCGTGCGCGAAGGCTACAAGGGTGCCTGCGGGGTGTTCCTGGGGGACGCCATCCTGATGGTGCTGTCGGCGGCGGGCGTGGCCTCGCTGCTCAAGGCCAGCCCCGCCTTGTTCTACGTGGTGAAGACCATCGGTGCCGCTTATCTGGGCTGGATCGGTTTCCAGATGCTGCGCGGTGCCGTGCGCGCATGGTTGAGCCGTGGCAGCGATGGCGGGACGGCGGCGCAGGTTCAAACGCCTGTGGACCGCGCGGTCAGCCCGTTCCGCAAGGCACTGGTGGTGAGCCTGCTCAACCCCAAGGCCATCCTGTTCTTCATCTCCTTCTTCATCCAGTTCGTCGATCCGCAGTTCGGCTACCCGGCGCTGTCGTTTGTCGCGC
The DNA here is from genome assembly GCF_058802485.1 of Cupriavidus sp. GW822-FHT02D05. Classification (NCBI taxonomy): domain Bacteria; kingdom Pseudomonadati; phylum Pseudomonadota; class Betaproteobacteria; order Burkholderiales; family Burkholderiaceae; genus Cupriavidus; species Cupriavidus sp. GW822-FHT02D05. Next base: position 99,597 of record NZ_JBXAOE010000007.1, read on the forward strand.
TGGGGCTGGTGTGCCAGTTGTGCAGCTTCGCCTACCTGACCGCGATCATCTTCGTGGGCGCCAGGCTGGCCGAAGCATTTCGCCGCCGACGACGCCTGTCGGCGGGCATGGCGAGCGGGGTAGGCGCCATGTTCATCGGCTTCGGCGCCAAGCTGGCGACGGCCACCCTGAACTGAATCGAATCCTGATATCCGGTGCGGCCCGCGCGATGGTGCGGGCCGGCCAATAATGAGAGCGTGCAATGCCAAAGCGCACAGACATAAAGAGCATCCTGATCATCGGCGCCGGCCCCATCATCATCGGGCAGGCGTGCGAGTTCGACTATTCCGGCGCCCAGGCCTGCAAGGCGCTGCGCGAGGAAGGTTTCAAGGTCGTGCTGGTGAATTCGAACCCGGCCACGATCATGACCGATCCCAACACGGCCGATGTGACCTACATTGAGCCGATTACCTGGGAAGTGGTCGAGCGCATCATTGAAAAAGAGCGTCCCGACGCCATCCTGCCGACCATGGGCGGCCAGACCGCGCTGAACTGCGCGCTGGACCTGCATCGCCATGGCGTGCTGGCAAAGTACAACGTCGAGTTGATCGGCGCGTCGCCGGAAGCCATCGACAAGGCCGAGGACCGCCAGAAGTTCAAGGAAGCGATGACCAAGATCGGCCTGGGCTCGGCCAAGTCCGGCATCGCCCACTCGATGGAAGAAGCGCTGGCCGTGCAGACGCAGATCGCCAAGGAAACCGCGACCGGCGGCTACCCGATCGTGATCCGCCCGTCCTTCACGCTGGGCGGCTCCGGCGGCGGCATTGCCTACAACCGCGAAGAATTCGAGGAAATCTGCAAGCGCGGCCTGGATCTCTCGCCGACCCGCGAACTGCTGATCGAAGAGTCGCTGCTGGGCTGGAAAGAGTATGAGATGGAAGTGGTCCGCGACAAAAAGGACAACTGCATCATCATCTGCTCGATCGAGAACCTGGACCCGATGGGCATCCACACCGGCGACTCCATCACGGTGGCGCCCGCCCAGACCCTGACCGACAAGGAATACCAGATCCTGCGTAACGCCTCGCTGGCGGTGCTGCGCGAGATCGGCGTCGATACCGGCGGCTCCAACGTGCAGTTCTCGATCAACCCGGCCGATGGCCGCATGATCGTGATTGAGATGAACCCGCGCGTATCGCGTTCGTCGGCGCTGGCCTCCAAGGCCACCGGCTTCCCGATCGCCAAGGTTGCCGCCAAGCTGGCGGTGGGCTACACGCTGGACGAGCTGAAGAACGAGATCACCGGCGGCGCGACCCCGGCCTCGTTCGAGCCGTCGATCGACTACGTGGTCACCAAGGTGCCGCGTTTCGCGTTCGAGAAATTCCCGCAGGCCGACAGCCACCTGACCACGCAGATGAAGTCCGTGGGTGAAGTGATGGCCATGGGCCGTACCTTCCAGGAATCTTTCCAGAAGGCCCTGCGCGGCCTGGAAGTGGGCGTGGACGGCCTGGATGACAAGTCCACCGACCGCGACGAGATCGTCGAAGAAATCGGCGAAGCCGGCCCGGACCGCATCTGGTACGTGGGCGACGCCTTCCGTATCGGCATGTCGCTGGAAGAAGTGCACGCCGAGACCGACATCGACCCGTGGTTCCTTGCCCAGATCGAAGACATCGTCAAGACCGAGACCCTGGTCAAGGCACGCAAGCTGGACAGCCTGTCGGCCGCCGAGCTGCGTCACCTGAAGCAGAAGGGGTTCTCGGACCGCCGCCTGGCCAAGCTGATGGGCGCCGAGCCTGCAGCCGTGCGCGCTGCGCGCCATGCCGCCGGCGTGCGCCCGGTGTACAAGCGCGTGGACACCTGCGCCGCCGAGTTCGCCACCAACACCGCCTACATGTACGGCACGTATGAAGCCGAACACGGCGAGTGCGAAGCCGACCCCACCACCAATCGAAAGATCATGGTGCTGGGCGGCGGCCCGAACCGGATCGGCCAGGGCATCGAGTTCGACTACTGCTGCGTGCACGCCGCGCTGGCGCTGCGCGAAGACGGGTACGAGACCATCATGGTCAACTGCAACCCGGAAACCGTGTCGACCGACTACGACACCTCGGACCGCCTCTACTTCGAGCCGCTGACGCTCGAAGACGTGCTGGAAATCGTCGACCGCGAAAAGCCCGTCGGCGTGATCGTGCAGTATGGCGGCCAGACCCCGCTGAAGCTGGCGCTGGACCTGGAAGCCAACGGCGTGCCCATCATCGGCACCAGCCCCGACATGATCGATGCCGCCGAAGACCGCGAGCGTTTCCAGAAGCTGCTGCATGAACTGGGCCTGCGCCAGCCGCCCAACCGCACCGCCCGTGCCGAGGACGAAGCGCTGCGCCTGGCCACCGAGATCGGCTATCCGCTGGTGGTGCGCCCGTCGTACGTGCTGGGCGGCCGCGCGATGGAAATCGTGCATGAGCCGCGCGACCTGGAGCGCTACATGCGCGAGGCCGTCAAGGTCTCGCATGACTCCCCGGTGCTGCTGGACCGCTTCCTGAACGACGCCATCGAGTGCGACGTCGATGCCCTGTGCGACGGCCAGCGCGTGTTTATCGGCGGCGTGATGGAGCATATCGAGCAAGCCGGCGTGCACTCGGGCGACTCCGCCTGCTCGCTGCCCCCGTACTCGCTGGCGCAAGCCACCGTGGACGAGCTCAAGCGCCAGACCGCGGCGATGGCCAAGGCCCTCAATGTGATCGGCCTGATGAACGTGCAGTTCGCCATCCAGCAAGTCAATGGCGAGGATATCGTCTACGTGCTGGAAGTGAACCCGCGCGCCTCGCGTACCGTGCCTTATGTGTCCAAGGCCACCGGCCTGTCGCTGGCCAAGATCGCCGCGCGCTGCATGGCGGGCCAGACGCTCGACTCGCAAGGCGTGTTCGATGAAGTGGTGCCCCCGTACTTCAGCGTCAAGGAAGCGGTGTTCCCCTTCAACAAGTTCCCCGGCGTCGACCCGGTGCTCGGACCAGAGATGCGCTCCACCGGCGAGGTGATGGGCGTGGGCAAGACCTTCGGCGAAGCCCTCTTCAAGAGCCAGCTGGCCGCGGGCTCGCGCCTGCCGGAGAAGGGCACCGTGTTGCTGACCGTCAAGGACAGCGACAAGCCGCACGCGGTTGGCGTGGCGCGCATGCTGCACGACATGGGTTACCCGATTGTCGCCACCCGCGGCACCGCGTCGGCCATCGAAGCCGCCGGCATCCCGGTGCGCGTCGTCAACAAGGTGAAGGACGGCCGTCCGCACATCGTCGACATGCTCAAGAATGGCGAGCTGGCGCTGGTGTTCACCACCGTGGACGAAACCCGTACCGCCATCGCCGACTCGCGCTCGATTCGTATCTCGGCGCTGGCCAGCCGGGTGCCTTACTACACCACCATCGCCGGCGCGCGCGCCGCGGTGGAGGGCCTCAAGCACATGCAGAGCCTGGAGGTCTATGACCTGCAAAGCCTGCACGCCTCGCTGGCCTGAAGCGCGAAGACCGATAGACGGTAGAGTGGACGGCTGAAGGCCTCCGGGCCGCCCGCAGTTGCTGCGGGCGGCCGTCTTGGCCTAAACTAACAGCAATTTCGTCGATCTAACCGTCGATACAACCTGACAACCTCAAAGCCGCGGTTGAGCGGAAGTGCCCCGGGCAGTGATGCCGGCGCATGGTTCCTGCTCCGCTGCGGCTCATTTTTTTGTTGAACGAAGACATGAGCATTCCGATTACCAAGCGCGGTGCCGAGCTGCTGAAAGAGGAACTGCAGCGCCTGAAGGCCGTCGAACGTCCCGCCGTGATCAACGCCATTTCCGAAGCGCGTGCGCAAGGCGACCTCTCCGAGAACGCCGAGTACGACGCCGCCAAGGAAAAGCAGGCCTTTATCGAAGGCCGGATCATCGAGGTGGAGTCCAAGCTGTCGGCGGCGCAGGTCATCGACCCGACCCAGCTCGATACCGACGGCCGGATCGTGTTTGGCGCTACCGTCGACCTCGAAGACCTGGAATCGGGCAAGCCCGTGAGCTACCAGATCGTCGGCGACGACGAGGCCGACCTGGATAGCGGCAAGATTTCCGTCAGCTCGCCGATCGCGCGTGCACTGATCGGCAAGTTCGAGGGCGATGTGGCGATCGTGCTGGCCCCTGGCGGCGAGCGCGAATACGAAGTCATCACGGTTCGCTACGTCTGAACGAGGCTGCGTGTTCTCTTCCTCCTATTCGAGCCTGCCGCCGCTGCCGCATCGGATCTTCCTCCTGCTGACCGTAGTCTGGGCCGGCAGTCTGTGGACAGTGGGCTACATGGTGGCCCCGACGTTGTTTTCCGTGCTGCCCAGCCGCGAGACGGCAGGCTTGATCGCCGGGCAGCTGTTCCGGACCGAGGCCATCCTCGGCGTGGTGGTCGGTGTGCTGCAGCTGGCGCTGTGCAACCTGATGATCCGCCGTGGCGCGGGACGCTATCGCGGCCTGCGCTGGCTTGTGCTGGGCATGCTGCTGTGCGTGCTGGCGGGGTATTTCGGTATCCAGCCCTTCATGGAAAACCTGAAGGAGAAGGCGACGGCGCTTGGCGTGGGCGTGTCCGACTCGCCCTATAAGGGGCAATTCGGCATGCTGCATGGGGTGTCCAGCGTGTTCTACCTGGTGCACAGCGTGCTGGCGCTGGTCACCGTGTGGCGCGCAGCGGCGCCGCGCTCGGCTGGCGAGTGAGACCGAAGGGGCGAGCCCAGGTGGCCGTCCCTTGCCATGCCAGCGGCCCAGGCGGGCGCGCTGGCATGGCTTCGACATTAGTCGAGCGCTTTCTTCTTCTGGCTGGTCGGGCGGACGCGCGCGCGCTTGACGTTGCCGCCGGCGGTGACGCGTTCATTGCCCAGCACCGTCACTTGCGAGCGCTTGGGGCGCCGATTGGGCGCGGCGCTAGGCTTCTTGACCGTGACAGTGCGCGGGGCGGCGCCGCCCCGCGGGGCCAGGCGGCCCAGTTCCTGCGGACGATTTTCCTTCAGGACGGCCGGGCCCGGGCGCCATACCACCAGCAGCTTGCCGATATGCTGGATCGGAGCGGCGTCCAGATCTTCGCAGATGGTTTCGTACATGGCGATGCGGCTTTCGCGGTCGTCGCCGAATACGCGGATTTTGATCAGGTCGTGAGAGGCCAGGCTACGATCGATTTCGGCCAGGACGGGACGCGTCAGACCCTCGCCGCCGATCATCACGACCGGATTGAGGCCATGGGCACGGGAGCGGAGTTCTGAACGCTGGGCGGGAATAAGTTGAAGAGCGGGCATAAGTAAAGCGCAGGCGAGGGCGCAAATGGGCGCGCAAGTGGTGCGCAAACCAAGGCACCGAAGTGCCGAAAAAGCGAATCGGCGCGTATTATCCGTCAAACTGGCGCGGTCAGGCTGCAAAAACAGCAAAACGAGTGAAAAACGCACGGGCGGCCGCGGGCCGGCGGCGTTTTTCTCCATACAGATGTATCCGGAATGGCCAAGAACAAATTCAATCAGGCGTGGTTGCACGACCATATCAACGATCCCTACGTCAAATTGGCGCAGCGCGAGGGCTATCGGGCCCGCGCAGCGTATAAGCTGAAGGAGATCGACGAGCAGGACAAGCTGATCCGCCCCGGCCAGGTCATTGTCGACCTCGGCGCGGCCCCCGGCAGCTGGAGCCAGTACGCCCGCAACAAGCTGGCGGCGTCTTCGCGCGCCAAGGACGGCGGCATCGACGGCGCGGTAATTGCCATCGACCTGTTGCCGATGGAGGCTGTCGCCGACGTCACATTTATCCAGGGTGACTTCCGCGAGGAGGACGTATTTCGCCAATTGGAGGAAATCGTGCTGCAAGCGTCCGGCGGCGCGAAGATTGATCTTGTTTTGTCGGACATGGCCCCCAATTTGTCCGGTGTAGCCTTTGCCGATGCGGCCCGTATCGATTACTTATGTGACCTGGCGCTGGAATTTGCCCAGGCCCATCTGAAGCCGGAGGGCTCATTGCTGGTAAAGTGTTTCCATGGCAGCGGTTACAGCCAGATCGTGGAGAAGTTCAAGCGCCAGTTCAAGGTGGTCGCGAAACGCAAGCCCAAGGCGTCACGCGATAAGTCTTCCGAGACCTTCATTCTTGGGCGTTTCCTCAAGTCGGCGGGGTGAAGCGGTGCCTATCGCTTCGATGAATTTGCTTTTTACCCCGACGCCGGGCGCTGCATTACAATGCAGCTATCCCGTTGGCAAGGCGTTCGTAAAGGAGTTTGGCCTTGAATAACAACCTGTTTCAAAAGGCGGCAATCTGGCTCGTGATCGCGCTGGTGTTGTTTACCGTCTTCAAGCAGTTCGACAAGCCCCGCACGCAGGAAGGCGTCACCTATTCGCAGTTCATGGATGATGCCAAGGCCGGCAAGGTGGGCCGGGTTGACGTGCAAGGCCGCAATCTGGTGGTGACGCCCAAGGAAGGGCAAAAGTACACCATCATTTCGCCGGGCGACATCTGGATGGTTGGCGACCTGATGAAGTTCGGCGTCCAGGTCACCGGCAAGGCAGACGACGAGCCCAACATGCTGGTGCAGGCCCTGTATTACCTCGGACCCACCCTGCTGATCATCGTGTTCTGGTTCTACATGATGCGGCAGATGCAGGGCGGCGGGAAAGGCGGTGCCTTCTCCTTTGGCAAGTCGCGCGCGCGCCTGATCGATGAAAACCAGAATGCAGTCACTTTCCAGGACGTCGCCGGTTGCGATGAATCCAAGGAAGAAGTGATCGAACTGGTGGACTTCCTCAAGGATCCGCAGAAATTCCAGAAGCTGGGCGGCCGTATCCCGCGCGGCGTGCTGCTGGTCGGCCCTCCGGGCACCGGCAAGACGCTGCTGGCGCGTGCCATCGCCGGCGAAGCCAAGGTGCCGTTCTTCAGCATCTCCGGCTCGGACTTCGTTGAAATGTTCGTCGGCGTGGGCGCGGCCCGTGTCCGCGACATGTTCGAGAATGCCAAGAAGCAGGCTCCCTGCATCGTCTTCATCGATGAAATCGATGCGGTTGGCCGTCACCGTGGCGCCGGCATGGGCGGCGGCAACGACGAGCGCGAGCAGACCCTCAACCAGATGCTGGTCGAGATGGACGGTTTCGAGGCGAACTCGGGCGTGATCGTGATCGCCGCGACCAACCGTTCGGACGTCCTGGACAAGGCGCTGCTGCGCCCGGGCCGTTTCGACCGCCAGGTGTATGTCGGCCTGCCCGACATCCGCGGCCGCGAGCAGATCCTCAAGGTCCACATGCGCAAGGTGCCGATCGGCAACGACGTCGACGCCTCGGTGATTGCACGTGGTACCCCGGGCTTCTCCGGCGCCGACCTGGCCAACCTGGTCAACGAAGCCGCACTGTTCGCCGCCCGCCGCAGCAAGCGCGTGGTCGACATGCAGGACTTCGAGGACGCCAAGGACAAGATCTACATGGGCCCGGAGCGCAAGTCCACGGTCATGCGTGAGGAAGAACGCCGCGCAACCGCGTACCACGAGTCCGGCCATGCGGTGGTGGCCAAGCTGCTGCCCAAGGCGGATCCGGTGCACAAGGTCACCATCATGCCGCGCGGCTGGGCACTGGGCGTGACCTGGCAGCTGCCGGAGCACGACAAGTACTCGAAGTACAAGGACAACATGCTTGACGAGATCGCCATCCTGTTTGGCGGCCGCGCGGCGGAAGAGGTCTTCCTCAACGCCATGAGCACTGGTGCTTCCAATGACTTCGAGCGCGCCACCAAGACGGCTCGCGACATGGTCACCCGCTTCGGCATGAGCGACACCCTGGGCACCATGGTGTACGTGGATACCGAGCAAGATGGCATGTTCGGCAAGATGTCGTCCAAGACGGTGTCGGAAGCTACCCAGGTCAAGGTCGATGCGGAAATCCGCCGCATCGTCGACGAGCAATATGGCCTGGCCAAGCGCCTGCTCGAAGAAAACCGCGACAAGGTCGAAGCCATGACTGCGGCCCTCATGGAATGGGAAACCATCGATGCGGACCAGGTCAACGACATCATGGCGGGCAAGCCGCCGCGGCCGCCGCGTGGCGCGTCCAGCCAGAACGGTGGTGGCAACACGCCGTCGGGCGGCTCGCCGGTGGCCCCGACCAACGCTCCGGCCACGGCCTGAGCGGATGGCCGGCACGATAGTGTCGTCGGCGTTCCGGTAATCCGGATCGCGCCGGCGCGGTTGTCGTGGTTGTAGCGGTCGTTCACCAAGCCTGAAGCCGGCGCCTTGTGCGCCGGCTTTTTCATTGCAGGCGCGTACGTCGCGCTGCGGTTTTCCACTTTCCTGGCTTTCGTCCTTTCGTATCTTGCCGTCGATCTCAACCGATTCGAGTTTCCAGTGCGGCCGCTACCGCTTCGCGCGCGACCGCCGTCCGCTGGTGATGGGCATCCTGAACGTCACCCCCGATTCCTTTTCCGATGGCGGCCAGCATGCTGGCCGCGATGCCGCCTTGCGCCATGCCGAGCGCATGATTGCCGAAGGCGTGGACATCATCGATATCGGCGGCGAGTCCAGCCGGCCGGGGTCGGCGGCATTGCCGCTGGATGAGGAGCTGGCGCGTGTGGTGCCGATGGTCGAGGCGCTGCGCGACTGTGGCCGGCCGCTGTCCATCGATACCTACAAGCCGGAAGTCATGCGTGCGGCGCTGGCTGCCGGGGCGGACCTGATCAATGACATCTGGGGCTTTCGCATGCCTGGCGCCGTCGAGGCGGTGAGTGAGGCGCAGGCGGGGCAGGCCGGACTATGCGTGATGCATATGCAGCGCGATCCGCAGACCATGCAGGAGCAACCCCAGTACGAGGATGTGGTGCAAGAGGTGGCTGGTTTCCTGCGCGAGCGGGTGGGCGCGCTGCGCGCCGCCGGCGTGGCTGAAAGCCGCATCACGCTCGATCCGGGCTTTGGCTTTGGCAAGGCGCCGGATCATAATCTGCGGCTGCTGGGCCAGTTGCCGCAACTGGCGGTGGATGGCCTGCCCTTGCTGGTTGGCCTGTCGCGCAAGTCGACGCTCGGCGCGATCCTGGGCGGGCGGCCGCCGCAGCAGCGGATCGCCGCCAGCCTGGCAGCGGCGGTATGCGCCGCGGAACGGGGTGCGTATATCGTGCGTGTGCACGATGTGGAACAAACTGTGGATGCCCTCAAGATCTGGTGGGCCATCCGTCATGAAACTATTGCCTGTTAACATTTGTTTTGATTGCGGGCATCCAGCATTGCGCGCTTAGCCTTTAGCATTCGGCATCCGCAACATCGAACAACGGGAGAATGATCATATGACACGCAAGTATTTCGGCACGGATGGGATTCGTGGCAGGGTTGGCGAGGCGCCGATCACGCCCGACTTCGTGATGCGCCTGGGCTATGCGGCGGGCATGGTGCTCGCCCATGGCGCGAAGCAGCAAGATCAGGCGCGTCCGACCGTCCTGATCGGCAAGGACACGCGCATTTCCGGCTATATGCTGGAGGCTGCGCTAGAGGCCGGCTTTACCTCGGCAGGCGTCAACGTGCTGCTGACCGGGCCGCTGCCGACGCCGGGCGTGGCCTATCTCACGCGTGCGCTGCGCTTGTCGGCAGGCGTGGTGATCTCCGCCAGCCACAACCCGTACTACGACAACGGCATCAAGTTCTTCTCCGCCGATGGCGACAAGCTGCCGGACGCCGTGGAAATGGCGATCGAGCAAGCGCTGGAAGAGCCGATGGTCTGCGTGCGCTCGGACGATCTCGGCCGCGCGCGCCGCATCGAGGACGCCGCGGGCCGCTACATCGAATTCTGCAAGAGCACGTTCCCCTACGAGCAGGACCTGCACAAGCTCAAGCTGGTGGTGGACTGTGCGCATGGCGCCGCTTACCACATTGCTCCGCACGTCTTCCATGAGCTTGGCGCTGACGTGATCTCGATCGGCAACCAGCCGGATGGCCGCAACATCAACGCCGGCTACGGCGCGACGGCCCCGGAAAAACTGATCGAAGCGGTCAAGGCCAATGGCGCTGATCTCGGCTTGGCCTTCGACGGCGACGCGGACCGCCTGCAGGTGGTGGACCGCGATGGACGCCTGTTCAACGGGGATGAACTGCTGTACCTGATCGTCCAGGACCGCCTGCAGGCGGGCCAGGCCGTGGAGGGCGCGGTGGGCACGCTGATGACCAATATGGCGGTGGAGCTCGCGCTCAAGCGCCAGGGCGTGGAGTTCGTGCGCGCCAAGGTGGGCGATCGCTATGTGCTGGAAGAGCTGAACAAGCGCAAGTGGACGCTGGGCGGCGAGGGCTCGGGTCATCTGCTCTGCCTGGACCGCCACACCACCGGCGACGGCATTGTCTCCGCGCTGCAGGTGCTGGCCGCGTTGCGCCGTAGCGGCAAGACCCTGTCGCAATTGCTGGAAGGTGTTTCGCTGTTCCCGCAAACGCTGATCAATGTGCGCGTCGAAAAGGGCTTTGATTGGCAGTCCCACGCGGGCCTGAGCGCGGCGCGTGCCGTGATCGAGCCGCAACTCGAGGGCCGGGGCCGGGTATTGATCCGAGCATCGGGGACCGAGCCGGTGGTGCGCGTGATGGTCGAAGCGGAGAAGGTCGAGACCGCGGAGCAGGCAGCGCAGACGCTGGCGGACGCCTTGCGGGCCTGAAACCGCGTCATCGCCGCCAGTTGTTGCCAAAACGCCGGGCTTTTCGCCCGGCGTTATTTTTTGTTGGAAGGCAATTAGCCGCAAGTTTTAGGCTTGTCTGCCGCGGGATGCGGGCCGGGGAGGGCGTTGCCGACGAGTGGATCAATGTGATGTGGGAGGCTGCTTCCGCTGACTTTGAAGAAGATCTCGTGATGTCATTGAATTGTCATAGTCGGAGCTTAAAGTTCGACTTGTCAAAAAATTGTCATTCCCCAACCATGTCTCTGGAGGACATATGAAGCTGGTCAAGACTGCCGTTGCAGGCATTGTGTCGTTGGTGGTAGCGGGCACTGCGTTCGCGGCGGAAATTACCGGTGCTGGCGCTTCTTTCCCGGCGCCCGTGTATTCCAAGTGGGCCGATGCATACCAAAAGGCAACGGGTAACAAGGTCAACTATCAATCCATCGGCTCGTCTGGCGGCATCAAGCAGATCGGCGCCAAGACTGTCGACTTCGGTGCTTCCGACGCGCCCCTGAAGGATGAAGAACTGGCCAAGCAAGGCTTGGTGCAGTTTCCCACAGTGATCGGCGGCGTGGTGCCGGTGATCAACCTGCAAGGCATCAAGCCGGGCGAACTGACCATCACCGGCGACGTGCTGGCGAACATCTACCTGGGCAAGATCAAGAAGTGGGACGATCCCGCCATCAAGGCACTGAACCCGCACGCCAAGCTGCCGAGCCAGGACATCCTGCCGGTGCGCCGCGCTGATGGTTCGGGCACCACCTTCATCTTCACCAACTATCTGTCCAAGGTCAGCACCGACTGGAAGAGCTCGGTGGGCGAGGGCACCACGGTCAACTGGCCGGGCGGTGGCACTGGCGGCAAGGGTAACGAAGGCGTGGCCGCTTTCGTGCAACGCCTGAACGGCGCCATCGGCTACGTTGAGTACGCCTACGCCAAGCAGAACAAGATGACCCACCTGAACATGAAGAACGCTGCCGGTGCAGTGGTTCAGCCTGGTGACGACGGCTTCAAGGCAGCGGCAGCAGGCGCCGACTGGAGCAAGACCTACTATCAGATCCTGACCAACGAACCGGGCAAGACGGCATGGCCGATCGCCGGCGCGACCTTCATCCTGGTGCACAAGAACCAGGAAAAGGCAGCGCAGGGCGCCGAAGTGCTGAAGTTCTTCGACTGGGCGTACAAGAGCGGTGGCAACATGGCCAGCGAACTTGACTACGTACCGCTGCCGGACGCCGTGGTGAACCAGATCCGCGCGACCTGGAAGAACTCGGTCAAGGACGGCTCGGGCAAGGCGTTGTACAACTGATCGGCGGGCCGCCACGGCAGCCGCGCCGTGCCGGTCCGGCGCCCCAAGGGCGCCGGACCGGCAGCATTGAAGACAGCAAGGCAGTAGAAGCAGCAGTAGAAGCAGCGCAGCAAACGCGGCAACCCGCGCGGGCAAGCGCGACGCAATGCAAGGGCCTATTGGCCCGAGCGGTCGGCGCGGCCAGCCAGCCGCCTATTAAACGAACTCCAATACCACATCATGGCGACTACATCCGATCTATCCGCAGTACGGCCGCCTAGCCGTACCGGTGACATCCTGTTTGGTGGCCTGACGCGCGGCGCCGCCATCGTGACCTTGCTGCTGCTTGGCGGCATCATCGTGTCGCTTGCAATCAGCGCCTGGCCTTCGATCGAGGCCTTCGGCCTGCGCTTCCTGTGGACCGCAGAGTGGGATCCACCCGCGGACGTCTATGGCGCGCTGGTGCCGATCTACGGCACCATCGTCACCTCCCTGATCGCCCTGATCATCGCGGTGCCCATCAGCTTTGGCATCGCGCTGTTCCTGACCGAGCTGTCGCCGGCCTGGCTGCGCCGCCCGCTCGGCACCGCCATCGAATTGCTGGCTGCCGTACCCTCGATCGTCTACGGCATGTGGGGCCTGCTGGTCTTCTCGCCGATCTTCGGCGAGTACTTCCAGAAGCCGCTGGCCGCCACCGTGGGCCAGGTGCCGCTGATCGGCAAGCTGTTCCAGGGTGCGCCCCTGGGCATCGGCCTGCTGTGCGCCGGCGTGATCCTGGCGATCATGATCATTCCCTACATCGCGTCTGTGATGCGCGATGTGTTCGAAGTTACCCCGGTTTTGCTCAAGGAATCGGCCTATGGCATCGGCTGCACCACGTGGGAAGTGATGTGGCGTGTGGTGCTGCCCTTCACCCGTGCCGGCGTGATCGGCGGCGTGATGCTGGGCCTGGGCCGCGCGCTGGGCGAGACCATGGCGGTCACCTTCGTGATCGGCAATACCAACCTGCTGGACAACGCCTCGCTGTTCTCGCCGGGCAACAGCATCACCTCGGCACTGGCCAATGAGTTCGCCGAAGCCGGCGCCGGCCTGCATACCGCCGCGCTGATGGAGCTTGGCCTGATCCTGTTCTTTATCACGTTCGTGGTCCTGGCGCTGTCCAAGATCCTGTTGCTCCGCCTGGCCAAGAACGAGGGTGCAAAATGAGCCAAGCCGCCATGTCTTCCTCTTCCTCTACGTCGATTCCGGCAGTCAGTCCGGATGCGGATGCCACGCGCACGCGTCTGCAGGCACGGCGCCGCCGCACCAACTTCTATGCCCTGACGGCGTCGCTGGGCGCCATGGGGTTCGGTCTGTTCTGGCTGGCCTGGATCCTGTGGACCACCATTTCGCTGGGAGTGGGCGGCCTGTCGATGGATCTGTTCACGCAGATGACGCCGGCGCCGAATACCGCTGGCGGCGGCCTGGCCAATGCGATCTACGGCAGCTTCGTGATGGTGGGCCTCGCCACGCTGTGCGGAACGCCCTTGGGCATCCTGGCCGGCATCTACCTGGCCGAATACGGCAAGACGTCGCCGTTGGCCAGTTTTATCCGCTTTATCAATGACATCCTGCTGTCGGCGCCGTCGATCGTGATCGGCCTGTTCGTCTACGCGCTGGTGGTGACCCGCATGGGCCATTTTTCCGCCTGGGCCGGCATCTGCGCGCTGGCGTTGCTGCAGATTCCGATCGTGGTGCGCACGACCGAGAACATGCTGAACCTGGTCCCGAATGCGCTGCGCGAGGCCGCCTTCGCGCTCGGCACGCCCAAGTGGAAGATGGTGCTGTCGATCACGGTGAAGTCGTCATATGCAGGCATCGTCACCGGCGTGCTGCTGGCGGTTGCGCGTATCGCCGGCGAGACCGCGCCGCTGCTGTTCACGGCCTTGTCCAACCAGTTCTGGACCAGCGACCTGAACAAGCCGATGGCGAACCTGCCGGTGACCATCTTCCGCTTCGCCATGAGCCCGTTCGTCGAGTGGCAGCAACTGGCCTGGGCCGGCGTGTTCCTGATTACCGTTGGTGTGCTGGCGCTCAATATCCTGGCACGCATGCTGTTCAAGAAATGACCGGCAGCGCGATAGCCGCACGGCCTACCCCAAATTCTTTGCGAGAGACGAGCATGACCTCGACCGTCATCGACATTCCCGACACGACCCGCGCCAAGATCGATGTGCGCGACCTGAACTTCTACTACGGCCAGTTCCATGCGTTGAAGAACGTCAATATGTCGATCCCCGAGCGCAAGGTGACGGCCTTTATCGGCCCGTCCGGCTGCGGCAAGTCGACCCTGTTGCGTACCTTCAACAAGATGTACGCGCTCTATCCGGAGCAGCGTGCCGAGGGCGAGATCAACATGGATGGCGAGAACCTGCTGACCGCCAAGAAAGACATCGCTCTGCTGCGCGCCAAGGTTGGCATGGTGTTCCAGAAGCCCACGCCGTTCCCCATGTCGATCTATGACAATATCGCCTTTGGGGTGCGCCTGTTCGAGAAGCTGTCGCGCTCCGAGATGGACGACCGCGTGGAATGGGCACTGTCCAAGGCGGCGTTGTGGAACGAAGCCAAGGACAAGCTCAACCAGTCGGGCTACGGCCTGTCCGGCGGCCAGCAGCAGCGCCTGTGCATCGCGCGCGGTATTGCCATCCGCCCCGAAGTGCTGTTGCTGGATGAGCCGTGCTCCGCACTTGACCCGATCTCGACCGGCCGCATCGAAGAGCTGATCGCGGAGCTGAAGGACGAGTACACGGTGGTGATCGTGACCCACAATATGCAGCAAGCCGCGCGCTGCTCGGACTACACCGCGTATATGTACCTGGGTGAACTGATCGAGTTCGGCGAGACCGAGAAGATCTTCATCAAGCCGCATCGCAAGGAAACCGAAGACTACATCACCGGCCGTTTCGGCTGATTGAGCGTTACGCACATAACGCATAGCATACGAATAGAGCGGCTAGGAGAGCAACATGTCTGACAAGCATCTGTCGACCCAATTCGACGCCGACCTCAACGCCATCAGCACGAAACTGCTGCAGATGGGCGGTCTGGTCGAGTCGCAGATCGAAAACGCCATGCGGGCGCTTTCGGAGTTCGACGCGGGCCTGGCCGACCAGGTCATCGCGCGCGAGCACCACCTGAATGCCCTGGAGCTCGAGATCGATGCCGATTGCGGCAACATCATCGCGCGCCGGCAGCCGACCGCGCGCGATCTGCGCCTGGTGATGGCGATTTCGAAGACCATCACCAACCTGGAGCGCGCCGGCGACGAAGCGGAGAAGATCGCCAAGCGCACCAAGCACATCATGGAAGACGCAGGCGCCCACCAGATCAATTACTCCGAGGTGAAGCTCTCGGGTGATCTGGCCATCGCGCTGCTGCGCCAGGCACTCGATGCCTTTGCGCGCCTGGACACCGTGGCTGCCGCCCGGATCGTCAAGGACGACAAGGCCATCGACGACGAATTCCGTGCGTTCGTGCGCAAGCTCATCACCTATATGATGGAAGACCCGCGCACGATCTCGGTCGCGCTGGATTTCCTCTTTATCGCCAAGGCGATCGAGCGCATTGGCGACCACGCCAAGAACATCGCTGAATTCATCATCTACATCGTCAAGGGAACCGACGTCCGCCACGCCTCGCGTGAGGACATGGAGCGCGAAGCGCTGAGTTAAGGCGCCACCGCGGAGAAAATTACATGCCAAGCAGCATTCTTGTTGTCGAAGACGAACCCGCGATTGCCGAACTGATCGCGGTTAACCTGCAACACGCGGGACACTATCCGATCCGGGCCTATAACGCCGAGCAGGCGCTGTCACTGATGAGCGACGTGCTGCCCGACCTGGTGCTGCTCGACTGGATGCTCCCGGGCAAGTCGGGAGCCACCTTCGCCAAGGAGCTGCGCAATAACGACCGCACCAAGCAGATTCCTATCATCATGCTTACCGCGCGCAGCGAGGAGCAGGACAAGGTGCTGGGGCTCGAGGCCGGCGCGGATGACTACGTCACCAAGCCGTTCTCGCCCAAGGAACTGCTGGCCCGCATCAAGGCCGTGCTGCGCCGCCGCGCCCCCCAACTGACCGACGACGTCGTTGCCATCAATGGCCTGCGCCTTGACCCGGCTACGCACCGGGTCACCGGCCAGGATGAATCTGGCCTGATCAAGCTGGACCTGGGTCCTACCGAGTTCCGTTTACTGCACTTTTTGATGACGCATCCGGAGCGCGTTCACAGCCGTTCGCAGTTGCTGGACCAGGTGTGGGGCGATCACGTGTTCGTGGAAGAGCGGACCGTCGACGTGCACATCAAGCGCCTGCGCGCCGCGCTGACTCCTGGTGGCTACAGCAACATGATCGAGACGGTGCGCGGCAGCGGCTACCGCCTGGCTCGCGCGCCCAGCCACTGATGGGCAGGCTTGCCACGTCGTTTCCGGCGTGGCGCCTGTTACAGCTTGCCTGTTTCGTGGCACACTCCACCGCATTCCATGCGGTCTTGCCGCCTGCCTGACCTTCTCACTTCTTCATGAACGTCATCTGGGCCCGTTCGGCGGCCATCCTGATTTTCCTGGCCCTGGCTTCGGCCGGGCTGTACTTCTTCCTTGGCCCCGTGCTTGCGCTGGCCGTGCTGTGCGTCGGGTTGCTGGGGCATCTGCTCTATTACATCTACCAGATCAACCGGCTCTGGAAAGTGCTGGACGCGCCTGCCTACGGCGAGATTCCCAGCGCGCTGGGGCTATGGGGCGAGGTGTATTACCGCCTGCATCGCCTGGTCAAGCGCTGGCGCACCCAGGTGTTGCAGGTCGAGCAGCAACATACTCGTTTTATCCAGGCCATCCAGGCGTCGCCCAATGGCGTTCTGATGCTGGATGATGCCGACCAGATCGAATGGTGCAACGATGTGGCCGAGCAGCATTTTGGCCTCAATGCGCGGCGCGACGTGCGCCAGCGCATCACCCACCTGATCCGGCGGCCGGAATTCGTCCAGTACCTGCACTTGCAGCGTTTCGATGAGCCGCTGGTGATGCGCGACATGGGCGAGCACAAGCGCAGCGTGATCGCCGTGCAGATCCTGCCTTACGGCGAAAGCCGCAAGCTGGTGTTGACACACGACATCACCAAGGTGGAGAACACGGAGGCGATGCGCAGGGATTTCGTCGCCAACGTCTCGCACGAACTGAAGACACCACTGACGGTGCTGACCGGCTTCCTGGAAACGGTGCGCGACCTGCCTGTGTCGGAGCAGGATCGCAACCGCTACCTCGACATGATGCTGGTGCAGTCCATGCGCATGCAGCACCTGGTCGAGGACTTGCTGGTGCTGGCCAAGCTGGAAAGCGACGAGCAGCCGCCGAGCCAGGACCGGATCGACCTGGCCGAGCTGGTTGCGCACCTCGTGCACGACGCCGAGGCGCTGTCCCAGGGCGAGCACCAGATCTCCGCGCAGATCGACCCGGCCGTCATGATCCGCGGTGCGGAACGTGAACTGCTGTCGGCCTTCGGCAACCTGGTTTCCAATGCGGTGCGCTACACGCCGGAGGGCGGGCGCATCAGCATCGCGCTGAACTACGAGAACGAGCACGCCATTTTCTCGGTCACCGATACGGGCCTGGGCATTGCCGCCGACCATATCCCGCGCCTCACCGAGCGTTTCTACCGGGTCGACCGCAGCCGTTCGCGCGATACCGGTGGGACCGGCCTCGGGCTCGCCATTGTCAAGCATGTGCTGTCGCGCCACCATGCCGACCTGCGCATCACCAGCGAAGTGGGGCGCGGCAGCGTGTTCCGCGTGGTCTTCCCTGTCGATCGCAGCGGCTATATGCCTAGCGCCTTGCCGCGGCCGGGAGAGTCGCCGCAGAAGGCGGCCTGAGCAGCGCCTGCTCGCGGCGTGGTGCATGGCACGGCGCACGCGAGGCGCGCCGTGCCGACCTCACCTCACCCTCACCCTCAGGCGCTGCCGAACAGGGCCAGCAGGTCGTTCTGGCTGACGTGCGGCTGCTTGGACTTGGTGTGCTTGCGGATGTAGCTGCCGTCGGGCTGCATGATCCATGCGGAGGCATTGTCGTGCAGATGTACTCGCAGGCTCTCCTTGATGACCCGCGCCTTCAGTACTTTGTCCAGTACCGGGAATGCCACCTCGACGCGACGGAACAGGTTGCGGTCCATCCAGTCCGCGCTGGACAGGTAGACCACCTCCGTGCCGCCGGCCAGGAAGTAATAGACCCGGTGATGCTCGAGGAAGCGCCCGACGATGGAGCGCACCGTGATGTGCTCCGACAGGCCCGGCACCCCTGGGCGCAGCGCGCACACTCCACGGATGATCAGGTCGATCTTCACGCCGGCGCGTGATGCCTTGTACAGCTCGTCGATGATGGATGGTTCCAGCAGCGCATTCATCTTGGCCATGATGCGCGCGGGCTTGCCGGCACGGGCGTTGCGGGCCTCCGCGCGGATATGCTCCACCAGATTGCTCTGCATGGTGAACGGCGACTGCCACAGGTGATTCAGGCGGATGGTGCCCGCGGTGCCCGTTAGCAGCTGGAACACGTGCTGGACGTCCTCGCAGATCTTCTCGTTGGCGGTGAGCAGGCCGAAATCGGTGTATAGCCGCGCGGTGCGCGGATGATAGTTCCCGGTGCCCAGGTGCGCATAGCGGCGCAGCTTGAACTGCTTGCTCTTGGCGCCTTCCAGTTCGCGGCGCACCATCAGCAGCATCTTGGCATGGCACTTGTGGCCAACCACGCCATAGACCACATGCGCGCCGGCGGATTCGAGCCGCTCGGCCCAGTTGATGTTGGTTTCCTCGTCAAAGCGCGCCAGCAGTTCCACCACTACAGTGACTTCCTTGCCATTGCGCGCCGCGGTCATCAGCGCCTCCATCACCGGCGACTCGTTGCCGGTGCGGTAGACGGTCTGCTTGATGGCTACCACGGCAGGGTCGACGGCGGCTTGCTGCAGCAGGTCGAGCACCGAGCTGAAGCTCTCGTAGGGATGGTGCAGCAGCACGTCCTGCTGGCGGATCGCGTCGAACATCGAAGCGCCGGGCGCAAACACCTTGACCGGCGCCGGCACGTGCGGCGGGTATTTGAGGGCGGGGCGGTCGACCAGGTCGGGGATCTGCATCAGCCGCACCAGGTTGACCGGGCCGCTCACGCGGTACACGTCCTGCTCGCCCAGGCCGGATTCGAGCAGCAGGCGGCGCGCCATGGCCGGCGGGGTGTCGGCCGAGATTTCCAGGCGCACGGTGTCGCCGAAGTGGCGGGTCGGCAGCTCGCCTTGCAGTGCCTCGCGCAGGTCCGTGATATCGTCCTCCGACACGAACAGGTCAGAGTTGCGGGTGACGCGGAACTGATAGCAGCCGTTGACCTTGATAGCGGGGAACAGCTCATGCACGAAGGCTTGCATGAAGGACGACAGCAGCACAAATCCGTAGGGATAGCCCGAGAGTTCCTCGGGCATCCTGACTACGCGCGGCAGCGCGCGGGGTGCCTGCACGATGGCCAGGTCGGCCTCCCGGCCGAAGGCATCCTTGCCCGATAACTCAATGACGAAATTCAGGCTCTTGTTAAGCACCCGCGGGAAGGGGTGGGCCGGGTCCAGCGCGATCGGCGTCAGGACCGGGCCGAGCTCGCGCGTGAAGAAGCTGCGCGCCCATTCGCGCTGCGCCTCGTTCCAGGTGGAGGCGAGGTGAAAGAACACCCCTTCTTTTTCCAACAGGGGGAAAATCACGTTTTGCAGCATGTCATACTGCATGGCCACCAGCTTTTGCACGCGCTCCGTGACAATCTGGTATGCCTGCTGCAAGGAAAGGCCGTCGGGCGTGATGCCGGAAGGATTGTCACGCATCTGCTCCTTCAAGCCGGCCATGCGGATCTCGAAGAACTCGTCCAGATTACTTGAAACAATACAGATGAATTTCAGACGTTCGAGCAGCGGCACGCTGGCGTCAGCTGCCTGTGCCATGACTCTCGTATTGAATTCCAGAATGCCCATTTCGCGGTTGAGCAGCGTGCCGGGTGGGCTTGTCGACATAGGCATGACCTTCTTTTGGTAATGCGGCGACTTTTTCATAGAATCATGTCAAATTGATGACAATGTGATTTTGTCACGATGCAGACATGATAAAGACATATTTTCTAAGGTTGGGCGAACCTGACTGCCCGACACCGTTATTGACGCCGCGGCTTGCGGCTTTTACCCACATTCCCCTACCGCGATGAACCAAACCCCTCGCTTGCTGGCTGCCGTCGACATGGGCTCAAACAGCTTCCGCCTGATGATCGGGCGGGTGGATGAGAGCCTGACCGCATCCGGGCCGGCCAGCCAGCTATTCCAGGTCGATGCGCTGCGCGAGCCGGTGCGCCTGGCCGCGGGCCTGACGCCAGACAAGTACCTGGACCAGCCGGCCCGCCGGCGCGGCATCGACGCCCTGCGGCGTTTCGGCGACCGCCTGCGCGATTTCTCCCCTGACCAGGTGCGGGCGGTGGCGACCAATACGCTGCGGGTAGCCAAGAACGCGTCGGAATTCCTGATCGAGGCCGAGCACGCGCTCGGATTCCCGATTGAAGTGATTGCCGGGCGCGAAGAGGCGCGGTTGATCTACCTGGGCGCCTCGCACGATGCGCCGGCCTGTGCCGGCAACCGGCTGGTGGTCGATATCGGTGGCGGCTCGACCGAGTTCATCATCGGCAGCGGCTACACATCCAAGCTGATGGAGAGCCTCTACATCGGCTGTGTCTCGCACAGCCGCCAGTTCTTCCCCAGCGGCAACGTCGATGACTACGCGATGAAGCAGGCGGAACTGGCCGCGCGCAGGGAGATCCAGGTGCTCGTGCGCCAGTACCGGGCGGCCGGCTGGCAGCAGGCGGTGGGTTCGTCGGGTACGGCGCGCGCGCTGGCCGAACTGATCGAGCTCAACGGCATGAACGACAACCCGGCCGAGCACGGCATCACCCGCGAAGGCCTGGAGCGCCTCAAGCGCGCGCTGGTCAAGGCGGAGAACGCCAACCGGGTCAAGCTGGTGGGCCTGAAGGCGGACCGCATCCCCGTGCTGCCAGGTGGCCTGTCGATCATGCTCGGCGTGTTCGCCGAGCTCGACATCGATCGCATGGACGTCACCGACGGCGCGCTGCGCCTGGGTGTGCTGTACGACCTGCTGGGCCGCACGCACCACGAGGACATGCGCACCATCACCGTGGATCAGTTTATGCGCCGCTATGGCGTAGACCGCGCGCAAGCCCAACGCGTGCGCCAGGCCGCGCTGGGTTTGCTGGCGCAGTTTCCCGAGCCGCGCAATGAGCGCCGCGACGACAATCTGGCACTGCTGGGCTGGGCCGGCGGGCTGCATGAGATCGGCATGACCATCTCGCACAGCGGCTACCACAAGCACTCGGCGTACATCGCCACGCACGCCGACATGCCGGGCTTCTCGAAGACCGACCAGGCACGGCTGGCAACGCTGCTGCTCGGGCATGCCGGCAAGCTAGGCAAGCTTTCCGGCAGCGGCAAGTTCCTCGACTGGCGGATGCTCTTCAGCCTGCGCCTGGCGTTCGTGCTGTGCCGGCGCCGTGCTGACGAACCGCTGCCCGAGATCACCGTGGGCCAGCGTTCGGATGCGCTGGACGAAGGTTTCGAGGTGCGCTTGCCCAAGGCCTGGATCGAGGCCAACCCGCTGGTCGAATACAGCCTGGCGCAAGAAGCCGATGAGTGGGAGCGCATCGGCAAGCGCTACAAGGTGGTGTACGCCTAAGCAGAGCGCGGGGGCGGCCAGATGGCGGCCCCCGTTTCGATCGGCGGGCGTGAACCAATGCAGGCGGCGAGCGCCCGCACAGGCTCAGGCGTCGCGGTTCAAGCCAAGGAAGTGGCGCGCATAGCGGGGGTTCATGTCGTTTACGCGCAGCAGCGTGAGGAAGTCCGCCACGTTGAAGTCGGGATCCCACGCCGGCATGCCGCAAATTCGCGCGCCTAGCCGCAGGTAACCCTTGATCAGCGCCGGCGGCTCTACGTCCAGCGTCTGATTGAGCTCGTCGATCGGCAGAGGCAGGCGCGGGAACGCGTGATATTCGATCGGCGCCAGGGCGCGCTCGGCGAAGACCCGGTACAGGCTGGCCGCATAGTGGCCGCCATCGCTCATCGGCACGCTCGCGCATCCGAGCATCGACTCGATGCCCCAGCGCTGCAGGTACTCGCCCAGGCCACCCCACAGCGCCATGATCACGCTGCCCGAGCGGTAGTCGCGGTGCACGCACGAGCGGCCCAGTTCCACCATCTTGGGCTTCAGGTGAGCCAGGCGCACCAAGTCGAATTCCGACTCGGCATAGAGGCAGCCAATACGCTTGGCCTGGTGGGGCGCCATAACGCGGTAGGTGCCGACCACCTTGAGCGTGGCCGTATCGCGCACGATCAGGTGGTCGCAGTAGGCGTCGAACATATCCACGTCGAGTTCAGGCCTCGACGGGTTCAGCCTGGCGCCCATTTCTTCGGCGAAGACCTTGTAGCGCAGGCGCTGCGCTTCTTCTACTTCATCCTGGTGGCGCGCCCACGCCACGCTGAAAGCAGGCTGGTCATGCGCTTGTTCATGTGCTTGTGCAGGTTGCTGGCGATGAAGACGCCTCCGCGCCGAATGGCCTGACAGGCCACTGGGCAGGGAATCGAACAACGGCTGGGTGGGCGTCGGGAGCTCTCGCATCAGTATGTCCTTTCGGTGACGAAACTGTTGCGGTCGAATGTAGAGAGGGCAGGTGACAGTGCCGTGAAGCGGTCGTGACGGTTCAGTGACGGCGGCCCGGAAAGCCGGGCCGCGCCGTTGCGGGGTGCCCAAAAATGCTAGAGAAATTCCGGATTGATGACTGCGCGCAACACGACCTGCGATTCACTTTCGCGCGTGCGCCCCGACAGCCACCAGATGCCGCTCTTGCGCACGCTCCAGTTCATTTCCGAGCCCGCCAGCAGCAGGCTGGCAAGTTGGCCAAGCCAAGGCTGGTGCCCGACCAGCACGGTGTGCTCGGCGCCTTGAGGCCAATCGATCGCAGCCAGCACCGCGCTGACATCGGCGCCCGGGGCAAGCTCGGGCAACACCTCTGCGTTCTCGCGCAGGGCGGCGGCGGTTTCGCGCGTACGCAGGGCCGGGCTGCAGACCACCCGCGTACCGGGAGGCAGATGGCTGCGCAGCCATGCGGCGGAGGCATCCGCCTGCTTATGTCCGCGTTTGGTCAGGGGGCGTTGCAGGTCGGCATTGCGGGAAAAGCCAAGCGCGCCAGACAACTCCTCGGCTTCGGCATGACGCCACAGGATCAGGTTCATGAGAGCGGTGTGCTCAAGCTAAAGGGGAAAAGGGGAAAGGGAAAACGGGAAATGGATGTTTCGAGTATGGCCACGCGCGCAGGTGCGTGCAAGACGGGCAAACACCGGGCGGGAACGCAGCATGGCACTGCCAAATGACACGCACGTGGCGAGCCATACATGGCGGAAGCTGCCGCAGCCTGGGGTGAAGCGATAGGGGGGGGCAATGGCCGACAAGCCACCGGCATCGACCAGCGCTCCAGGCCTGAGGCATCAGGATGGAATAGCCATCATGATTGTTTCAGTGGAGCCGCTAATGCACGATGCGTGCAGGTGGCTATGGCCAGATGTCTCCCAGGGCGGGACCGCCGCGATGCGGTGCCCTGGAATGCGGTCTAGCGCAACGCTCGCCGGGGGCGAGTGTGGAAGAAGATCAGACTTTGTGGCGGAAGTTGATGCGGCCCTTGGTCAGATCGTAGGGCGACATTTCCAGCGTCACGCGGTCACCAGCCAGAATGCGGATGCGGTGCTTCTGCATCTTGCCCGAGGCATAGGCCCAGATTTCCACGCCGTTTTCCAGCGTCACGCGGTAACGATTGTCCGGCAGGGCTTCCGAGACAACACCGCCAAATTCGATAAGTTCTTCCTTAGCCAATCTTCTTCCTTTACGGCAGCCTTGGGCTGCATGAATTTAGGTAAATCCGGTGAGGCGAGCGCTGGCATGCCTGCATGCTCGCGAGGTCCGGGTGCCAGCAGTGACAAGCGCCGGCTTGCTTGGTTGCGCCTTGAAGTTGCGGGAGGCAAGCTGACCCGGACCGGCACGGCAAAAAAGCGCGTGCAAAAAAGTCCACGTTAGGGAATCGCCGGGGGGCGCGTCAGTGCCCGGCAGATTGCCTTGCCGGTTGCGGTCGCAAGCTAATGCGGCCGTGCTACCGTGATAGGCGCGGGGGCAATGAAGCGGGCAAGATGTTCCCGGTGGCTTGCCGAACTGCGCTGGATACTGCGCTGCAGTGTGATGGCTGCATTCCTCGGCAAGGGCGCCCGGTTACAGGGCATGCTGCATAAACCCCGGGCTAACGCGCGATTATATCATGGGTGTGCAGTCCAGGCGTGGCGCGCGCATGGCCGCCTTACCCGGATATGGCCGCGAAAACAAGAGAAAAAGCCCGCCGCCGGGTGGGTTGCGGGCTTAAAAGTGGTGCGGGCGGTTCGCAGACCCGCCCGCTGCCAGTGTCTGTGTTTCAAGCGCGCAGGGGATCCCATATTCATGGCATTGCCATTGGGTGCTGCGGTGCAGTGAGGTGGGTGCCCGGCGCAGCGGCCGGCACTGGCCCGGACAAAATCAGGCGACAAAAAAAGGCTTAGACCTTACGGTCTAAGCCTTTGATCTTATTGCTAAATACTGGTCGGGGCGACATGATTCGAACATGCGACCCTCTGATCCCAAATCAGATGCGCTACCAGGCTGCGCTACGCCCCGAAGCCGTGGATTGTAGCTCGGCGGCGGGGCCGGGGTCAAATTTTACTTTTGCACCGGCCAAGCGAGGCGCCGGCCGATGTGGGGGTCGCCGCAGGATTTGATGGATAAAAGGTTCGCTTGACTTGGTCGCAAGCGCTGACATAATCCGCACACCGCAGCGGCCAGGCCCCGCGCCCGGTCAGGCGCACAGGCAATCCGTGCCGCTAGCGGGACTGGCGCCGAACATGAGAATAAGAGTGCCCTCGCCACGATCGCGAGGCCCAGCCCCTGTCCGCCGGGGCGCATGAAGACGGTCAGAAGCTTAAAAAGAAGGAATGGCGAAAACCTCGGGTCCGCGCGGGTCCCGGGGCGCATGGTGGCGTGACGGAACGCTGCCTGCCAAGTTGGACGGGGAAATCATGTTTCAGTCGCAGGTTAGTGTGCTGGTCGCGGGCCTATTCGGGTTGCAGATGGCGGTGGTGTTCGCAGTCTTGCAGCGCACACCCGGCATGGGCCGCGCCGGTTTGAATTCTTGGGTGACCGGCGCGTTGCTGGTCACCGCAGCCACCGTCTTGCTCGCTGCGCAGGACTATCTGCCGGAATGGCTTACGCTCAATCTGGTGGATCTGGTCATGACGGCGGCTTTGTCCTTGATGGTCTATGGCACGCGCCGCTTTTTCGGCAAGCGCGGGGGTGCGGCTGCGCTCTGCTTGCTGAACCTTGCCGTGCTGGCCAACGCCGCGTACTTCGATTGGGCGGGCGTGTCGCCGGCGGAGCCGGCGCTCGTCTTTATCCTGGCCAATACCTATCTTCCGCTGTTGTTGCTGCGCGTGGTGGCGCCGCAAGTGCGCGCCAGGCGCGGCACCGGCCGCCTGGCGGCGCTGTCGCTCGGGCTGATCGCGCTCGCTTGCGCGGTCATGGGCCTCTATCAAGCCATCGACCTCAAGCTGCTCCCCGCTGGCCTGGCCTGGCTGGCAAAGCGCCCGCCCCGGGAAACCTTTGCCGTCCTGCACGCCTTTGGCATTGTCAGCCTGGCCGTGAGCTTCGCGCTGCTTGCCCACGATAGCCTGCGCCGACGTCTGGAGCGCCGCGCCAGCTATGACGACCTGACCGACGTCCTGTCGCGCGGCCCTTACTGGGAGGCGCTGGAAGAGGCCTGCAAGCAAGCGGACCGCCAGCAACGCCCGCTGACCGTGGCGTTCATCGACCTGGATCATTTCAAGGCCATCAACGATCTCTATGGCCATCTGGCCGGCGACAGCGTGCTGCGCCACTTCAGCGGCTTGCTGCGCAAGTCGGTGCGCGCGGACGATTTCGTCGGCCGGCTGGGTGGGGAGGAGTTTGGCATCGTGATGCCCGGCACCGCGCTGGACCAGGGCCGGGCGATCAGCCTGCGCCTGAGTGCGCTTGTGCGCACCACGCCGTGCCCTTCCGAGCCGGATGCGATTTCCTACACGGTAAGCATCGGCATGGCGGAGCGGCTGCCGGGGGAGGGGGCGGATACGCTCATGCGCCGCGCCGACAATGCCCTCTACGATGCCAAAACCATGGGGCGCAACTGTGTGTCCACGCAACCCATTGACCGGCTTGCCGGCATGGCCACGACGCCGCGAATGCGGGTTTCGCAGGCATCCTGAGCCGGGCTGTGTCGGGCCGCATGCCGACACGGTAGGATCGGCCGCGGGGCTGAGGTAGAATACCGGGCTTCGCATGCTAAGCCGTTCAGCAGCATGCGAAGCCCTCTGCATTTCAGTAGTTCCTCCTGTCCGCCCTTAGCTCAGTTGGATAGAGCACTCGCCTTCTAAGCGAGCGGTCACACGTTCGAATCGTGTAGGGCGGACCATTTTCTCCCGCATTCCTCAGCATTCCCCCAGCATTCTCCATCGCCCAGAGGCGCCATCGCATCGCGAACTCAGGCGATGGGCTGCCGATGGCCGCCAGTCCGGTCTAAGATTTCGGGGATGCCGTGGTTTTTTCTGGCACGGCGCCTTTCCCGAGGCTAGTCCCATGGCGAAGTTCAACACAGGTGCAGGCAGGAAGCTCCGTTACTGGCTGGCCGGCGGCGCGTGCCTGCTGATGCTGGCCGCCATTGCCCGCCATGCCTTGTTCCTGGCGGTCGAGGAGGACGCGTTCGAGCCCAAGCCGGCCGATGCGGCCGACGCGATGACGCCGGACCGCCTGGGGGTCGCGTCGCGCCAGTTCGCGTTTGCCAGCGGCGCGCGCATGCTGCGCGCCTCTTGCGTCCTGGCTCAGGGCGGTGACGCGCCCGCCGTGCTGATCTACCACGGCGACGAGGAAAACTTGTCGGACTGGGCCAGCGCGCAGGCGTTGCTCTACCACAATGGGATCTCGTCCTGCGTATTCGACTACAGCGGCTATGGCGCCAGCGGCGGCAAGCCCGGCGTGGTCAACCTGCATGAGGACGGCCTGGCCGCGTATGGCCAGTTCCTCGCCATGACGCCGCGTGCCAGCCGGCGCTATGTGATGGGCTTTTCGCTGGGTTCCGGGGTGCTGCTGGACGTGATCCCCGCCTTGCGCCCGGCGCCCGCTGGCCTGGTGATTGCCGCCGGCTTCACGTCCGCACGCGAGGCGGCGGTGGTGACCGGGCGGGTGCCGGCGTGGGTGGCAAGGCTGCTTCCGGAACCGTGGGACAACGAGGACCAATTGCGAAATTCAATGCTGCCGCTGCTGCTTGTGCACAGCCGCGCGGACGAAGTGATTCCCTTTGCATATGCCGAGCGGCTGGAGCGCGCCGCCGGTGGCCCCAGCCGGCTGGTGGCGCTGTCGGCGCTGCCGCACGATGCGGCGATCCTGCCGGAGCGCCAGGACGCGTTCTGGGCGCCTATCGTCACCTATCTGCGCTCGGGCTGCCTGGGCGGGCAGGTCGCCAAATAGGCCGCGCACGCTGTGCCGCCGGGCGGGCACGAAAAAGGGGCGTCGGCCAAAGCCGCACGCCCCTTTTTCGCGATGGCCGCCGTGAGAGGCGGCCGCGCCGGGATTACGCTTCTTCGGGCAGGCTCGCACCCACGGTATTGAAGCCGGCGTCCACGTAGGTGATCTCGCCGGTCACGCCGCTGGACAGGTCCGACAGCAGGAAGGCGGCCACGTTGCCGACCTCGTCGATGGTCACATTGCGGCGCAGCGGCGCTGCCTCCTCGATGTGGCCCAGCAGCTTGCCGAAGCCCTTGATACCGGATGCGGCCAGGGTCTTGATCGGGCCGGCGGAAATGCCGTTGGCACGAATGCCGCGCGGGCCCACCGAAGCGGCCAGGTAGCGCACGCTGGCTTCCAGTGATGCCTTGGCCAGGCCCATGGTGTTGTAGTTCGGGACCACGCGCTCCGCGCCAAGGTAGGTCAGCGTCAGCAGCGAGGCCTTGTCAGACAGCATGGGCAAGGCGGCCTTGGCCAGCGCGGGGAAGCTGTAGGCGGAGATGTCGTGCGCCATGCGGAAGGACTCGCGCGAGAGGCCTTCCAGGAAGTCGCCGGCGATGGCTTCGCGCGGCGCGAAGCCGATCGAGTGCACCAGGCCATCGAGCTTGTCCCAGCTTTGGCCAAGCGCGGCGAAGGTGGCGGCGATCTGTTCGTCGCTGCCAACGTCGCATTCGAATACCAGGCTGCTGCCAAATTCCTTGGCGAAGTCGTTGATGCGGTCCTTGAAGCGCTCGCCGACATAGGTGAAGGCGAGCTCGGCGCCTTCGCGCTTGCAGGCCGTCGCGATGCCGTAGGCGATCGAGCGATTGGACAGCAAGCCGGTGATCAGGATTCGCTTACCTGCGAGAAATCCCATAACTTCTCCAATGATGTTCGAGGTGGACGGGCACGTTTCGTGCAATGGCGTCCGGGTTGCGGCGCGCACCGCGCGGCGGCTGCTTTTCAGCAGGCTGACGACCGGCAAAACGGCGGTGCCGCGTACTGGAATGTCCGGATGGCTGGATGCCAGCCGAACCCATGTAAAATTGTCTCATAACTTGACCGCGCCGCCGAAGGCTGCGGACGATCCGATTCAGGTGGAGGACCCAAACCGGATGCATATTCGCGCACGTAGACCGCTTCAGGCGGCATGGCAGCGCTTCCGCACATTTGCGGCGCTGGGCTGTGGATTAGTAGCCCTGTGTACCGCGGGTTTTCCCTTGTCAGCCGGAGCCGCCCATGGCTTCGCACAGTATGGCGGCCTCAAGTATCCCGCCGATTTCACCCATTTCGACTACGCTAACCCGGACGCGCCGCGCGGCGGCACGCTGACGCTTGCCAACCCGGACCGCCGCACCAGCTTCGACAAGTTCAACCCGTTCACGCTCAAGGGTACCTCCGCCCCGGGTGTGAACGCGCTGATGTTCGAGTCGCTGTTGATTGCCAGCAGCGATGAAACCGCCAGCGCCTATGGCTTGCTGGCGGATGACGTGACCGTGGCGCCGGACGAACTGTCCGTTACCTTCCACATCCGGCCGCAGGCGCGTTTCAGCAACGGCGATCCGGTGCTGGCCGGCGACGTCAAGTACTCCTACGACATGCTGATGAGCAAGGCATCCAGCCCTGGCTACCGCAGCATGTGCACCGACGTGAAGGCCGTCACGGTGGTGGATTCGCGCACGGTACGGTTCGATTTCAGGCAGCGCAACATCGAGCTGCCGCTGATCGTTGGCTCCTTGCCGGTGTTCTCCAAGAAGTGGACCGCCACGGTGCCGTTTGACAAGCTGACCTTCGAGGATCCAGTGGCCAGCGGGCCTTACCTGATCGAGCGCTACGATGCCGGGCGCGGCATCACCTTCAAGCGCGATCCGTCGTACTGGGGCAAGGACCTGGCGGTGCGCCGCGGCACTTTCAACTTCGACCGGGTGGTCTATCGCCTGTACAAGGACGAGACCGCCAAGCTCGAAGCCTTCAAGGCTGGCGAGTTCGATGCCATCGTCGAGTACAAGGCCAAGAGCTGGGCCAAGAGCTACGAGGGCAAGCGCTTTTCCAATGGCGAACTGCTCAAGACCGATTTTCCGCACCGCAACGGAGCCGGCATGCAAGGCTTCGTCATGAACATGCGCAAGCCGATGTTCCAGGATGTGCGGGTGCGGCAGGCCCTGATCCTGGCGCTGGATTTCGAGTGGCTCAATCGCCAGCTGTTCTATGGCGCGTATCGCCGCCTCGATAGCTGGTTTTCCAACAGCGAGCTGGCCGCCAGCGCCACGTTCGACGGCCGGCCCGGCCCCGGCGAGCTGGAACTGCTCGAGCCGCTGCGCGCGCAGCTGGCGCCCGAGGTGTTTGGCCCCATCGTGTCGATGCCCACCACCAATCCGCCGCGTTCGCTGCGCGACAACCTGCGCGATGCGCGCCGGCTGCTGGCACAGGCCGGCTGGACCTACGCGGATGGTGCGCTGCGCAATGCCAAGGGCGAGCCTTTTGTCTTCGAGTTCCTGGACGACGGCGGGGCCATGAGCCGCGTCATCACCACCTACGTGCGCAACCTGGAAAAGCTGGGGATCGAGGTGAACCAGCGCACCACCGATTTCGCGTTGTACCAGAAGCGGCTGGAAGACTTCGACTTCGACATGGTGTCGATCCGTTTCCCTGATTCGCAGAGCCCGGGCAACGAGTTGCGCGACCGCTTCAACAGCGAGGCGGCCGGCACGCCTGGCTCCGACAATCTGTTTGGCCTGAAATCGCCGGCGATCGACCGCTTGGTGGACAATGTCCTGCACGCCCATACTCGCGAAGAACTGATCAACGCCGGGCGTGCGTTGGACCGCGTGCTGATGCACGGCTACTACATCGTGCCCAACTGGTATAGCGCGTCGCATCGGGTGGCATACCGGAAAGAGCTGGTCTATCCGCAGCGCCTGCCGTACTACTACACGGCGGAGGGCTGGGTCCTGAGCAACTGGTGGCGTGCCGACACCAAGCCGGCCGCACAATAAGCGCGACAAGGAAACAAGATGCTCGCCTATCTGCTCAAGCGCGTACTGTTGATGATCCCGACCCTGCTCGGCGTCATCACGCTGACCTTCGCGGTGATCCAGTTCGTTCCGGGAGGGCCGGTCGAACAAATGATGCTGGAACTCAAGGGGCGGGGTGGCGGTGGCGGGGAGGCCAGCGGCGGCGGCGCGGAGTATCGCGGCCGGCGCGGCGTGGACCCCGACAAGATCAAGGAGATCCAGGCCCTGTATGGCTTCGACAAACCGCCGCTGGAGCGCTATTTCATGATGCTCAAGCGCTTCGCCCAGTTTGACCTGGGGCAGAGCTATTTCCAGCACCGTAGCGTGTGGGAGCTGGTGAAGTCGAAGATGCCGGTCTCGGTCAGCCTGGGGCTATGGACCTTTTTCCTGACCTACCTGATATCGGTGCCGCTCGGCATATCCAAGGCGATCCGGGCGGGCAGCCGCTTCGATGTCGTGACCAGCATGGTGGTGCTGGTGGGCTATGCCATTCCAGGCTTCGTGCTGGGCGTGTTGCTGCTGGTGCTGTTCGGAGGCGGTACCTTTGTGCAGTGGTTCCCCTTGCGCGGCCTCACATCGGATAACTGGGACCAGCTCACGCTGATGGGCAAGGTGATGGATTACCTGTGGCACCTCGTGCTGCCGATCACCGCCTCGGTGGTGGGCAGCTTCGCGGTCGTCACCATGCTGACCAAGAACGCGTTCCTGGAAGAGATCCGCAAGCAGTACGTCCTGACCGCCCGCGCCAAGGGGCTGGCGGAGCGGCGCGTGCTCTGGAAACACGTCTTCCGTAACGCGCTGATTCCGCTCGTGACCGGTTTCCCGGCAGCCTTCATCGGCGCTTTCTTCACCGGCTCCCTGCTGATCGAAACCCTGTTTTCGCTCGACGGGCTTGGCCTGCTGTCCTACGAGGCGGTGCTGCGGCGGGATTATCCTGTTGTGCTGGGCACGCTCTACCTGTTCACCCTGATCGGCCTGGTGACGCGGCTGATCTCCGACGTTTGCTATGTGATGGTCGACCCGCGCATCCACTTCGAGGCGGTGCACCGATGAAATTCAGCTCGCGCACGCTCCCCAACGGGCTGCCGCATTCCCTGTCACCGCGCCAGCGCGCCTGGCAGCGCTTTCGCCGCAATCGCCTGGGCTACTGGAGCCTG
Organism: Cupriavidus sp. GW822-FHT02D05; assembly: GCF_058802485.1. Taxonomy (NCBI): domain Bacteria; kingdom Pseudomonadati; phylum Pseudomonadota; class Betaproteobacteria; order Burkholderiales; family Burkholderiaceae; genus Cupriavidus; species Cupriavidus sp. GW822-FHT02D05. Next base: position 131,355 of record NZ_JBXAOE010000007.1, read on the forward strand.
ATTCTCTTCGTCGCCATTTTCCTGCTGAGCATGGTTGCCGAGACCTTGTCCAGCGATCGGCCGCTGGTAGTGAAGTACAAGGGCGAGTGGTATTTCCCCATCGTCAAGACCTACGCCGAGAGCACCTTCGACGGGGACTTTCCCACCAAGGCTGACTATCTCGATCCGTTTATCCGCGACCGCATCACCAGCAACGGCAATTTCGCCATTTTCCCGCCCAACCGGTACTCATACGACTCGATCAACTATTTCTCCAAGGAGCCGAACCCGGCGCCGCCTTCTGCGGAGAACTGGCTGGGTACCGATGACCGCGGGCGCGATGTGCTGGCGCGGCTGCTCTATGGGTTCCGCGTCTCGGTGCTGTTCAGCCTGGCGCTGACGTTGATCGGCGTGGTGATCGGCACCTTGACGGGCGCGCTGATGGGTTTCTTCGGCGGGCGCTTCGACCTGATCTCGCAGCGCGCCATCGAGATCTGGAGCTCGATGCCCGAGCTCTACTTGCTGATCATCTTCGCGTCCATCTTCACGCCGAGCCTGGCGCTGCTGATTATCCTGCTTTCGCTGTTCGGCTGGATGGGTTTGTCCGACTACGTGCGCGCCGAGTTCTATCGCAACCGCTCGCTCGACTACGTCAAGGCGGCGCGGGCGCTGGGACTGTCCAATGTACAGATCATGTGGCGCCATATCCTGCCCAACAGCCTGACACCGGTTATCACCTTCCTGCCATTTCGCATGAGTGCGGCCATCCTGGCCCTGACCAGCCTCGACTTCCTCGGCCTCGGCGTGCCACCCACCACGCCAAGCCTGGGCGAGCTGCTGGCGCAAGGCAAGGCCAACCTCGATGCCTGGTGGATTTCCTTGTCGACCTTTGCCGTACTAGTGGTGACGCTGCTGCTGCTGACGTTCATGGGCGACGCGCTGCGCGACGCCTTCGATACGCGCCTGGGCCTGGCCCAGCTGCGCGGCCGTGTTGAGCCGAAGGCGCCAGAGGGTTCTCCCGCGGCCGAGGCGGTGTCATGAGCGCAATGCAACAAGCCGCACAGGCCACACGGGCCACGCAAGCCAGCGCCAACGACCCAACGCAACCCGCGCAAGCCAAGGGGGATGCCGGCGGCCCGCTGATGTGCATCGACAGCCTGTCAGTCACCTTCGGTCATGGCGAGGATGCCACCCGGGCGGTGCGCGATGTCAGCTTCGACTTGCGCGCCGGCGAGCGCTTTGCGCTGGTGGGCGAGTCAGGCTCGGGCAAGACTGTCACGGCGCTGGCGATGCTGCGCCTGGTGGACGATGCGCGCTACCAGGGCTCGGTGCGCTTCGAGGGGCGCGACCTGCTCAAGGTGTCGGAGCGCGAGATGCGCGGCATCCGCGGCGCCGACATCGCCATGATCTTCCAGGAGCCGATGACCGCGCTCAATCCGCTCTACACCATTGGCAACCAGATTGTGGAGACGCTGGCGCTGCATGAGGGCCTGGACCGGCGCGCGGCGCGCGAGCGTGCCATCGCGCTGCTCGAGCGCACGGGCATCAGCGACGCGGCGCACCGTTTCGACAGCTTTCCCCACCAGCTTTCGGGTGGCCAGCGCCAGCGCGCCATGATTGCCATGGCGCTTGCCTGCCGGCCCAAGCTGCTGCTGGCCGACGAGCCCACCACGGCGTTGGACGTCACCATCCGGGTCCAGATCCTGGAGTTGCTGCGCGACCTGCAGGCGGAGTTCGGTATGGCCGTGATGCTGATCACGCACGACCTCAACCTGGTGCGGGCCTTCGCCCAGCGAGTGGGGGTGATGGAGAAGGGCGTGCTGGTCGAGGTTGGCGAGACTGCCGCGATCTTCGCAGCGCCCCAGCATCCTTACACCCGCAAGCTGATCGACAGCCGTCCGCGGCGCGAGGTGCTTCCGCTTGTGCCGCTAGCCCCCGTGTTGCTGGAGGCGCGCGGCTTGTGCGTGAACTATGCGCGCAAGCGCCGCGGCCTGGCCGGATGGTTTGGCCGCGACCAGTTTGCCGCCGTCAAGGACGTGAATTTCGCGCTGCGCGAGGGCGAGACCATCGGCATCGTGGGCGAGTCGGGCTCAGGCAAGACCACGTTGGCCCATGCGGTGCTGAACCTGCAGCGCCGCGGCGCCGGGGATATCCAGTTCCTGGGCAAGAGCCTGGACGAGGTCTCCCGGCGCGAGCGCAGCGCCTTGCGCTCGCGCTTGCAGGTGGTGTTCCAGGATCCGTTCGGCTCGTTGTCGCCGCGCATGACCATTGAGCAGATCGTGGGGGAGGGCCTGGCCCTGCACCAGCCTGGCTTGTCGCGCGATGCCATGCGCCAGCGCGTCACCGAGGCGCTGCGAGAGGTAGGCATGGACCGCACTGCCCTGGGGCGGTATCCGCACGAGTTTTCCGGCGGCCAGCGCCAGCGCGTTGCCATCGCGCGCGTGCTGATCCTCAAGCCGCAGGTGCTGGTGCTCGACGAACCCACCTCGGCGCTCGACGTGTCCATCCAGCAGCAGGTGCTGGCGCTCCTGACGCAATTGCAGCGCAAGTACAACCTGAGCTATCTCTTCATCAGCCACGATCTCGCGGTGATCCGCGCCATGGCGCACCGCGTCATCGTGATGAAGTCCGGCGAGGTGGTCGAAGCAGGGGATACCGAGGCCGTCCTGGGTGCTCCGCAGCACGCATATACCCGCAAGCTCATGATCGCGGCCGAAATTGGTGCGAGCGACCCGACGCCGCCACAACTTGGTGCAGCTGAACTCAGGGTGTCACCCGATTGACCTGCGGTTGACATAATCAAACCGAGAAAGCATCTGCGACTTTCGTCGTATAGCCTTGATTGCAAAGCGTTTTATTTGAATTTTGTAACGAACTTTGACATGTGGATGACAACCTTATACCATCCGGCGAGAACTATTTTCGGGGGTGGTTCGCGCGTCGCTTATGCGTGTGGCGAGTGGTTTGCATCACTTGGTCCGCTTTTTGCGTGCGAGTCATCCCATTGATTTCAAGCCCGCCCGGTGTGTTTTCCCGGGGGCGGTCAAGAACGATTCATCAGGAGAACCAATGCAGCGAATGCTTCATTCCCTGGCGCGCGGCGCCGTAGGAATTGCCATTGCCTGCGGTGCCACTCTATCGAATGGAGTGCTGGCTGATACGGTGTTCAAGGATCCCGACGCCCGCATCGATGCACGTACCGAACTGAGTGCGGACCCGCATCCGGAAGGCAAGCGCGGCTTGCTCTCTTCGGTCATGAATTCCACCAGCCATGTGGCCAGCAAGGCCGGCGACCTGGTCATGAATGCCCTCGGGCTGATTGGCGTGCGCTACCGCTTCGGTGGCAACAGCCCAGAATCGGGCCTGGACTGCAGCGGCTTCGTTCGCTACGTGTTCAATGACACCTTTGGCTTTGTGCTGCCGCGCCGCTCGGTCGAGATGAGCCAGGTCGGCACCACCGTGGCATCCAACGACCTGCGCCCCGGCGACCTGGTGTTCTTCAACACCATGCGCCACACCTTCTCGCATGTTGGCATCTATATTGGCGACAACAAGTTCGTCCACGCGCCGTCCACCGGCAGCAAGATCCGCGTCGACGACATGCGTGCCTCGTATTGGGTGACGCGCTATAACGGCGCGCGCCGTATCGATGACGCGCCGCAGGACAGCGGCAGTGCTAACAACCTTGGCAATATGGTCGAGACCCTGAAGCGTTTCGATCCGAATGCAGTCAATCGCCCGCTCTACGGCGGCTGATCGGCGCGCGGACGCGGTCCGCGCCAGTCAAGGAAAAAGGACTGCCACGCAGTCCTTTTTTCGTTTGTGCTGCCTGCCGCTTACTGCGCGGCTACCGTGCCGGCGGGCCGCAGCCGTGCCTGGGCGAGCTTGTCGCGCAGGCTCGCCATCACGGCGGCGGCGGCTTGCTCGCCGGCCAGGATGGCGCGGTTGCGCGAGTTGAAGTCGCTGCCGCTCATGTCCGGCAGGTCGGGGCGGATCACAATGTCGGCTCGCGCCAGCGCCATCTTGCTGATCGACTGCCCCATGATGGCGGTGGTCTGGAGCAATACGCCGCTCTGGCCATTGCTTTTCTGGCTGGAAGGCTCGGCGGAGATATTCACGGCAATCACGAAGTCCGCGCCCATGGTACGCGCGGAGTCCACCGGCACGGGCTCGACCAGGCCACCGTCCACATAATCGTGTCCCTGGATCGAGACTGGCTGGAACACCCCCGGCACGCTACTCGACGCACGCACCGCCTGGCCCGTATTGCCGCGCCGGAACAGGATGCCCTGGCCGGTCTTGAGATCGGTGGCGACGATGCCCAGCGGCAGTTTCATGGACTCGATGGAGCGATTGGCGATCAGCTTGTTCACATAGTTCTGCAGCGCCTCGCCCTTGAGCCAGCCGCCGAAACGGGTGCCAAAGGGCAGGGCCCAGTCGGCGATGGCGGCTTCGTCCATCGTCAGCGCCAGCTTGTTGAGCTGGAAGCCGCTCATGCCCGAAGCGTAGAGCGCTGCGACCACCGCGCCCGCGCTGGTGCCGGTGACGAGGTCCGGGTGGATGCCTTGCGCCTCCAGCGCCTTGATCACGCCGATATGGGCAAAGCCGCGCGCGGCGCCGCCGCCAAGCGCGAGGCCGATCCTGATGGGGCGAGGTGGCACCACGGGCACCAGGGACGGCACGACCGGTGTTTCCGGTGTGGCGGTGAGGGTGCCCGGCCTGGGGCCAAAGGAGCAGGCGGCCAGCAGTGCTGCCGCGCCGGCGCCAAGGAAATTGCGTCGTTGCATGGATAACCGAGGGAAGAGAAGTGGCGCATTAGGCATAGCTAGCGCCGCGACGGCAGGAATGTGCCGTCCGCGCTGGCCACGCGTCCCGCGCGACAGCATTCAGACCGGGCAGAGCATAAATGATTCCGCGCGGCCGGGCATCCCGGCGCCGGATGGGGCGGGATGCCGCGCCCTGCTTGCTATAATGCGGCGATCCTACACTCCGGCCTGCGCGCATTCGTGCGCGGGCTTTTTTGTTTCATTCCTCTATGACACAACAACGCGTCCGCACCCGCTTCGCGCCGAGCCCGACCGGCTTCATTCACCTCGGCAATATCCGCTCCGCGCTCTACCCCTGGGCCTTTGCGCGCCGCATGAAGGGCGATTTCATCCTGCGCATCGAGGACACGGACGTCGAGCGTTCTTCGCAGGAATCGGTGGACGTGATCCTGGAAGGCATGGCCTGGCTCGATCTCGATATCGACGAAGGCCCGTTCTACCAGATGGAGCGCATGGACCGCTATCGCGAGGTGGTCAAGCAGATGCTGGACAGCGAGCTGGCCTATCCTTGCTACATGAGCACCGAAGAGCTGGACGCGCTGCGCGACGCGCAGCGCGAGCGCGGCGAGAAGCCGCGTTACAACGGGTTCTGGCGTCCCGAGCCGGGCAAGGTCCTGCCGGCGCCGCCGGCCGGCGTGCAGCCGGTGATCCGCTTCAAGAACCCGATTGGCGGCAGCGTGGTCTGGGACGATGCGGTCAAGGGCCGGATCGAAATCTCCAACGACGAGCTGGACGACCTGGTGATCGCGCGCCCGGACGGCACGCCGACCTATAACTTCTGCGTGGTGATCGACGATCTCGACATGCGCATCACCCACGTGATCCGCGGCGACGACCACGTCAACAACACCCCGCGCCAGATCAACATTATCCGCGCACTGGGTGGCGTTGCCCCCGTGTACGCGCACTTGCCGACCGTGCTCAACGAGCAGGGCGAGAAGATGAGCAAGCGCCATGGCGCCATGCCCGTGACCGGCTACCGCGACGAAGGCTATCTGCCCGAGGCCGTCCTAAACTATCTGGCCCGCCTGGGCTGGGCACATGGCGACGCCGAGATCTTCTCGCGCGAGCAGTTCGTGGAATGGTTCGACCTGGAGCACCTGGGCAAGTCGCCGGCGCAGTACAACCCGGAAAAGCTGGCCTGGCTGAACAACCACTACATCAAGGTAGGCGACAATGCGCGCCTGGCCGGGTTGACCCAGCCGTTCATCGAGGCGCTGGGTGGCAAGGTGGAGGGCGCAAGCCTGGAGGGTGTCATCGGGCTGGTGAAGGACCGTGCCAATACCCTGAAGGACGTGGCTCAGGCCGCGCTGCTGTTCTACCGCGGCGAGCCGCAGCCGGATCCGGCGCTCAAGGCAGAACACCTCAACGCCGACATCCTGCCGGCACTGCAGGCCCTGGCCACGCGGCTGGCGGCACTCACCGAGTGGAAGCGCGAGGAGATCAGCGCGGCCTTCAAAGCGGTGCTGGCCGAGTTCGGCCTGAAGATGCCCAAGCTGGCCATGCCGGTCCGCCTGCTGGTGGCGGGGCAGTTGCAGACGCCTGCCATCGATGCCGTGCTGGAGTTGTTTGGGCGCGATACGGTGCTGCGCCGCATCCAGGCCGGGCTCGCCTGAAATAATTTGCAGAAATTCCTGACAGGGGCTTGCGCTACTGCCAGGAATTCAGCATAATCTTGTTCTCCCTGCAGCGCGGACAAAAACCAAGCGGGCATAACGGATGGAAGCGATAAGAAGTAATCCCGCAGTAATGTGGATCGCAGAAAAAAGTTAAAAAAAGGGGTTGCAAAAAAGCAAGGTTGTTTATATAATCTTGTCTTCGCTGAAACGAAGAAACAAACGCGAAACGCTGCGAAGGCGGCGGCAGAAAAAAAGAAGTGGGCGGTAACGTAGTACCATGGGGCTATAGCTCAGCTGGGAGAGCGCTTGCATGGCATGCAAGAGGTCAGCGGTTCGATCCCGCTTAGCTCCACCAAAATGCCGGAAGTTTCGAGTGTAGTAAATCGAGATTTCCAGGGTTCTGTGAAAATCTTGTTTTTGGGATATTCACGGTGCCAGACGGAATAAGTCGAAAGACAAGTTTCTGTCCCCATCGTCTAGAGGCCTAGGACATCACCCTTTCACGGTGAGTACAGGGGTTCGAATCCCCTTGGGGACGCCAAATAACGAACGTAACCAAACGTTCGGTTTGTCGTCGAAAGCATCACTGTCGATGATAAGTAAGAGTATGGAGTGGTAGTTCAGTTGGTTAGAATACCGGCCTGTCACGCCGGGGGTCGCGGGTTCGAGTCCCGTCCACTCCGCCAAAACTAAACCCGCATGGTTATGCCATGCGGGTTTTTTCTTTTGCCGTTCGGAATTCACTCGATCAGTTTCCGATAATCCCTGCTATTTGATTCGGCTCGCGCATGGTGGTGGTGCGGCGACATTATGCCGGGCCATGCCTGATAGCCAGGCAGGCATTATCGCGTTGTGGCTGGCCGCGGTCTGCGCTTGTTCGGCTATATGCGCTTGTCGCAGCGGAGATAATCCATCCGCTGCGCGTTCCAGGCTTGCTCAGCTTGTACGGCGCCGGCTGACTGTGACGAAGTAGCGCACCAGCAGCGAGCCGGCGATCGCGAGGCTGATGCTGTTAGCCAGCCAGAACCCCGCTGCTCCACGCGTGAAGGCGGGCAGGGCATCGATCAGGCCAAAGCCCAGCACGTAGCCGCCCCCCAGGCCGACTCCCCAGAGAGATATCGCGTAGATCAAGGTCGGCACCAGTGCGATCTTGTAGGCGCGCAGGATGAATGCCGTCATGACCTGGACCGCGTCGAATGCTTGGTAGAAGGCGATGAACAACATGAGAGGAAGGGCGGCGCGTACCACTGCCGGATCCTTTGCGTAGGCATGCAGCAGCGGTTCTCGCAGGATCCACAGCAGGCCGCCGACCATGATCGCCAGCGTAGCTGCCAGGCAGATGCCGCGGCGGGCAATACGGCGTGCGCTGTCCTGATCGCGCGCACCGATGGACTGTGCTACCAGCGTGGAGGTGGCAATCGCCAGCGACAGCGGCAACATATAGGCCACGGCCCCCAGGTTGGCAATGATCTGGTGGCCAGCCAGCACCACGGTGCCCATGCGCGTGATGAAGATCGACATCAACGTAAACGAGGTGATCTCGATCAGGTAGGTCAGCCCCATCGGCACGCCCAGGCGCAGCAGTGCGCGGATCGGCCGCGCTTGCGGCCACGCCCAGCTGGAAAAGATCTGCAAAGGGCGGTAGGCCGCGTTGCGCCGCAGGATCAGGATGCCGGAGATGCACCAGATCCAGCTGATCAGCGCCGAGGCGAGCGCGCAGCCCGGCCCGCCCATCGGGGCCAGGCCGAAGCCACCGTCGATGAACCAGGCATTGAGCGGAATCTTTACTACCAGCCCGACGAGCTGCAGTACGGTCACCATGACCGGGCGCGACAAGGCGTTGTTGAGCGCGGAGTAGATGCGAAAGCCCAGTGCGGCCGGCAAGCCAAACGCCTGGATATGCAGGTACTGCGTTGCCTTCTCGACCAGCTCCGGCGGTGCCTGGGCAAACTCCAGCAGCGGGCCGGGGAACAACAGCAGCAACATGCCGGGGATGGCCAGCGCCAGTCCCAGCCAGGCGGCCTGTCTGACTTCATTGCCAATTTCCGCCGCGCGCCCGGCGCCATGGAGCTGACCGGCGATCGGGGAAAGCGCCTGCAGCACGCCCATCAAGCTGATGTAGACCGTGATGTAGATGGACCCGCCCAGCCCCACGGCGGCCAGGTCGATGGCAGAGGCTCGCCCGGCCATGATGGTGTCGATCACGCCAAAGGCGATCACCGCAAGCTGGCCGACCAGGACCGGCGCGGCCAGCACGGAAATGCGGCGGATATCGTGGAACATGCTCATGCGGGCAGGCGTGGCGCCGCCACGTCAGGGGTGGCTTGGCAGCCGGCGTCCAGGCAGGCTGGGCCGGGGTGGTGCGACCCGGGACATATCGACCAGGCGATACATGCGGAAGCGCTCGTCGCGATCGGAGGGGCGCCGGCCTTCCCAGATCAGGCGCCATTCGAAGTGCGAGATGCTGGTGGGCTCGCCGTAGTCGACGGGGTCGTGGCGCAGCAGGACGTCGCAGCCGTCATCCGGGCCGCCAAAGCGGATATGGCCGAAATAGGCAAACGAAGCCAGCTGCGCGTCGCCCATGCGAATCGGCTGCACGCAGTTATACGCCGTGGGCAGCGCCATCGAGGCGGCCTGGGCCACGTCGCGATAGGTCTTGCCGTAGTTGATCGAAGGCATCCACAGGGTCATGGCCAGCACCCACATCAGGGTGGTGCCGGCGGCCGAAATCACCACCGGGCGCCAGATCTGCTTCGGCGCGCGCGACAGGCGCCAGCGCACGATCAGGATCCAGGCTGCCGTCACCAGCAGCGCATAGACGACTGCGCTGACGGTGAAGTCTTGCTGGAAGCCCGGCAGCAGGCGATAGATATTGGCCGCGACGCGCGGAGGCTGGCCCGTCGTCCTGGCGATCCACATGAACCAGACGAAGCCGCCGAAGATGGTGAAGAACAGCAAGGCGAACCAGTCGATCGCGTTGATGGCGGCGCGCGTGAGCGTCGGCAACCCGAACGCGGCAAGCACGGCCATCGGCGGCAGCAGCAGGATGAACTGTACGTCGCCCGGCGCACGCAGCAGAAACAGCAGCAGCAGCGGCGGCAGCAGCATCGCCAGGGGCAGCGCCACATGCGGCGCACGGCGCATGCCCGACCAGCTCAGCCAGGCCCAGCAGGCAATTGGCCACACCGGCCAGGTAAACAGCAGCAGGTTGCGTGCAATGAAGTTGAGCGCAGCGGCGTTCGGCGCGCCATAGGTGCGGCGATCGTAGCGCGACCACTCGCGGATAAAAGTCACGGCATCGTTGTGGTCGGTCGCGCCGAAGTAGGCGGCGGCCATCCAGGCTGCCACCAGCGCCAGTGCCAGCGGCACGCTTGCCAGCAGCACGCGCGGCAGGGGCAGGGGCTTGCAGGCCAGGCCGCAGATGATGACCGACGCCAGCAAGACCAGCGGAATGACTGGCCCGCTGGACAGGGTCAGCGCGCCCAGCCCGACGCCCAGCCAGATGCCACCTTGGATTGGCTTGTCCAGGCTACGCACCATGCCATACAGGCTCATGGCGACAAAGCAAACCTGCCCAACCTGTGGCGTGGTTTCGTGGCCGCGCATGGCCAGGCCCACGCAGGCCAGGAAGATCAGCAGGGCGCCGTCGGCCAGCGTGCGGCCGTAGTCGCGCGCGTTGGGCTGGCCGCCGAAGACATAGGCGAAAGGCTGGACCTCGGCGCGCCGGCCGAGCAGGTAGGTCGCGTACCAGATCAGTGAACAGGTGCCGAAGTAAAAGAGTGCCGTGGCGATGCGCGACGCGTCCGGCGCGCCAAGCCAGCCGCCAAACAGGCGGATCATCAGGGCGCCAACCCAGAACACCAGCGGGCCGTCTTCGCCGTAAGGGCGGCCCACGATATTGGGCATCAGCCAGTCCTGGGTGCCGCCGGTGGCCAGTTGCCACATCACGCCGAAGCCGGCCGCATCCTCGTTTTTCCACGGATCGCGGCCGAACAGGCCAGCCAGGCCGTAAATGATGCAGATGGCCAGCAACAGTGCGCGCGGAAGCGTACCGGTGGCGGCTGCGGTCAGGTGGACACGGGAAGTCTTGGCTGCGCTCATTGATTGGTGGGTCTAGGGGGCCGCCGGGGCGGGGCGCTCCCGGTTAGCTGCGTCCGCAGGGCGCCGGTTGGTGCCGATCGCGCGGAGGCTGCAAAAGCAAAGAGGCAGCCGATGCTGCCTCTTTGCTTGGGTGCGCGGCGCCGGAGCATTTTGTCCGAGGCCATGCAGCGAGCGGGCTCGCGGCGAATTACTTCGCGGTGAGCTTGTTCAGCTTGCTGCCGAACTTCTGACGGAACTTCTCGACGCGGCCGGCCGTGTCCATGATCTTCTGGGTGCCGGTGTAGAACGGGTGCGATTCCGACGACACTTCGATCTTGGCCAGCGGGTATTCCTTGCCGTCGCGGGTGATCGTGTCGCGCGTCTGGATGGTCGAGCGGGTCACAAAGCTGAAGTCGTTCGACACGTCGAGGAATACGACTTCGCGATAATTCGGGTGAATGCCTTCTTTCATGGTGTTTCCTTTCAGGTTGGGTAGCCAGTCCGTTGTTTGCCGTGCTGCTGCTGCTGCCATTGCCAAAAGCGCTAAAAAAAGCGCCAGAAGCTGGATGTGCTGATTGCACTGGCAGCGTTGCGGCGAACGAACCACTTGCCGATAACGGACAATCCGGGATTATCGCAGAAAAACAAAAAGCTGGGCAAGTTTTGAGTGCGCGATGCGCACGGCGGCCGAGGGTGCCGAAAGGTTGATCTTCGATCACATCGAGGCCGGATCCTGACGATAGAACGCCGCGAGCGAATCATAGAGGACCGGCCAGTGCCTGCGAAGGCCGGCCGGCTCGACAAAGAAGGTCTCCGAGGCCACGGCGAAGAACTCGCTCGGCGCCTCGCAGCCATATGGGTCGATCACCCGCAGCGCGGGCGGCAGCCGTTCCGGATGGTCCCAGGCATGGTCGGACTGCTGCTCGCAGGCGTCCGCGAAGCGGTCGTACTCTGTGAGGAAGGACTCGGCCCATTGCTCTCGGTCGATGCCCGGATGGAGCACGCGTGAGAAGGGCGGCACGCCGTCCGGCTCGCCGTCGAGCATGTCGAGCTTGTGGGCGAACTCGTGGATGACTACGTTGTAGGTGTCATCGGGGTGGTGGGCATGGCGTGCATTCAGTCCGGCGCCGGGCATCTGCACATCAGGCCAGGAAAGGATGACCGGTCCGTGTTCCCAGGCTTCACCACTGGCTTGCTCGACCACGCCATGCACCAGCCCGATCTCGTCCTCGACAGTGCGGCGGATGACGAATTCGCCGGGATAGAGCACGATGCCGCGCCAGCCGCGATACCACTCGATGCCCAGCTTGAGAATGGGCACGCAGGCTTGCAGCGCGACGCTCGTCACCATCTCGTCGGTGAGCGGCAGGTCGTGCGCGGTGGAGTATTCCTTGTCGGCGATGAACAGGGTGGCGAGCTCGCGCAAGGCGGCGAGCTCGGCGGCGCCATAGCGCTGCACGAACGGCAGCGTGGCCACCGTGTGCGCCCACAGCGCGTCGGGAATGGCGTAGTGTTCGAGTTTGCGCACGCGCGAGCGCGCACGCAGGAAGTGGCTCAGTCGGCCGAACATGGGACTCCTGCAGGCACAGGGCGGAAATGCAAAAGGGCGCGCCGAGGCGCGCCCTTCCAGTGCATTGCCAACGCGCGAACCGCAGCGCGCGGCATAGCGAACGATCAGCCGCCTCTGCGCATCATATCGAAAAACTCGGCGTTGTTCTTGGTCGCCTTCATCTTGTCGAGAATGAACTCCATGGCCTGCACTTCATCCATGTCCGAGATGAACTTGCGCAGCACCCAGACCTTTTGCAGGATCTCGGGCTTGATCAGCAGTTCTTCGCGGCGCGTGCCGGACTTGTTCAGGTTGATCGACGGATAGACGCGCTTTTCCGCCAGGCGGCGTTCCAGGTGCACTTCCATGTTGCCGGTGCCCTTGAACTCTTCGTAGATCACGTCGTCCATGCGGCTGCCGGTTTCGATCAGCGCGGTGGCGATGATGGTCAGCGAGCCGCCTTCTTCCAGGTTACGCGCAGCGCCGAAGAAGCGCTTGGGGCGTTGCAGCGCGTTGGCGTCCACACCACCAGTCAGCACCTTGCCCGAGGCCGGCACCACCGTGTTATAGGCACGTGCCAGGCGGGTGATCGAGTCCAGCAGGATCACCACGTCGCGCTTGAGCTCGACCAGGCGCTTGGCCTTTTCGATCACCATTTCAGCGACCTGCACGTGGCGGATGGCGGGTTCGTCGAAGGTCGACGCCACCACTTCACCGCGCACCGAGCGCATCATTTCGGTCACTTCTTCCGGGCGTTCGTCGATCAGCAGCACGAACAGGTCCGCTTCCGGATGGTTGTTCGCAATCGCGTGGGCGATGTGCTGCAGCATCACGGTCTTGCCGGACTTGGGCGAGGACACCAGCAGGGCGCGCTGGCCACGGCCGATCGGCGCGATCATGTCGATGATTCGGCCGGTGATGTTTTCCTCGGCGCGGATTTCGCGCTCCAGCGTCAGCGGCCGGTTCGGGTGCAGCGGCGTCAGGTTCTCGAACATGATGCGGTTCTTGACCGCTTCAGGTGCTTGACCGTTGACCTTGTCCACCTTCACCAGTGCGAAATAGCGCTCGCCGTCCTTGGGGGTCCGTACTTCGCCCTCGATCGTGTCGCCGGTATGCAGGTTGAAGCGGCGGATCTGCGAAGGGCTGATGTAGATGTCGTCCGTGCTTGCCAGGTAGGAGGTCTCGGGCGAGCGCAGGAAGCCGAAGCCGTCCGGCAGGACTTCCAGGGTGCCGTCACCAAAGATGATTTCGCCCAGCTTGGCGCGCTTCTTCAGGATCGCAAACATCAGCTCCTGTTTGCGCATCCGTTGTGCGTTGTCGATCTCGAGGGTCGCGGCCATTTCGAGAAGCGCAGACACGTGAAGCGATTTGAGTTCTGTCAGGTGCATAGACGAGGGGTACAGAGGCGCCCGGACGGGCTGGACCTAAAGGAGGGGGAGGAAATGAGCGAACGCTCGGGGAAGTTGTTGATGCCATCTTAGCACAATCCGGACGGTGCGCCAGGGAAGGCGCACGCACGTCGGATTGTGGCTACACCGGGGGGGCGCCTGATGGCGCCGCGCCCCGGGCCGGCATATTACAGATTGCCGTCGAGGAATGCGGTCAACTGCGACTTGGACAGCGCGCCGACCTTTTGCGCGGCAACCGCGCCATTCTTGAACAGGATCAGCGTGGGGATGCCGCGAATGCCGAACTTGGCCGGCACTTGCTGGTTCTCATCGACGTTGATCTTCGCGATCTGCAGCTTGTCGCCGTAGTCCTTGGCCACTTCGTCCAGGATCGGGGCGATCATCTTGCAAGGACCGCACCATTCTGCCCAGAAGTCGAGCAGGACAGGCTTGTCGGACTGGAGCACGTCTGCGTCGAAGGAGGCGTCGCTCACATACTTGATTTGTTCACTCATGGCGGAAAACCTCTGGTTTCGCTCTGTTTAATTTGAAGGCGGGATTTGCCGAACCGCTACATTACACGAGTTTGCGCATACCTGTAGGCACGCGCCTTACCCGGTGCGGGCTTGTCCCGAGCGACGGGACAGCCACGATTGGCGGGATGTTGCTCATATGTTACCAGTTGATGGGAATTCAATACCCTGCCCATCAACCTCACGGTGCGCTGCCGTACGCGGTGATGAAACCCGCCGATGCGGCGGCGTGTAGCACCATTCTGCCCGCGAAGCCAAGCCTGGTGGGATGATTGTATTAATCGGCGCAAGAGCTTTTATCAATCGGGAGCCGCGCCGAAGCTCGCCGTCAGGTGCCTGATGTGTGACTTATGAGTAACGCCGCCACGGCTTTGATACGCGGCGCGGGGGGCTTGAGCAAACGCAATCCAATGCGATGCAAAGGTCGCGCGGCGCCCCCGGGCGCGTAGAATAGAATCATGCGCCCGGCCTCGGCCCGGCGCCTTCCCGCGCAACAGACAAGGCTACAGACCATGACGCCAGACACCCCTTCCAAGCCGGATCCGCAGCAACCCCCCGAAGTGGAACACTTGAGCGACGCGCTGGATCACATCAATGCCGCGGTCGAGCAAGAGAGCATTGCCGGCGGCGCGGCCAAGGGCCTCCTTTACAGCGTCATCGAGACCCTGGGCACGCTGGTGGGCGACCCCGACCTGCCAGAGCACGCACGCTCCGGCTACCAGGGCCTGCTGGAGACCGCGCGCGAAATCCGCTCGCGCCTCGAGGCCGGCAGTCACTGAGGGCTCTCCGGGCTCGCCGGTTATTCCCGCGTCTTTCGCGCATCCCGTGCGCGATGCCCGGCTGCGCGCGCTGACCGCCGTGCGCTTTCTCGCCATGGCATCCGATCCGGCCGTTACTCTCGCTTCATGACCTCGCTGCAATTTCGTCCCGGCCCCGACTTCCTGCCGCAGGCCGCCGCCGCGGCCTGGTATTTCCTCGACCATTGCGGGGAGCAGCAAGCCGCCGCGCATGTGGTGGTGCCCACCGCTGCGCAGATCCCGGGCGTGCGCCAGGCGCTGGATGCTGCCGCGCGCGCGGCCGGCAAGCCGCGGCTGCTGCCGCGGGTCGTCACCATTGGCCACTGGCTGCTCGACCTGCCGCCCGACCCGATCCCGGTGCGCAGCCATGCGGCGCGGCTGCTGGCCGTGCAGCAAGCCATCCGCGCGCAGGACTGGCTGCGGCGGGCATTCGGCGCGCAGACCGAGGCCGCGGCGTGGGGGCTGGCGCAGACGCTGCTCACCATCAGCGACGAACTGAGCGCACGCTGGCTCGACGATGACGCCATCCGCGATGAAGATGTCGATGGGGACGATCGAGCAGCCCTGCTGCAGGGCGCGCTGGAGCGGACCTACGCGCATCTGTCCTCCCGCTTCCTCGGTGAGGAAGCCCGCATCGTGATGGCCTTCTGGCAAGCCTTGTCCGGCCCGGACGATCCGCTGCCCGCGCGCCGGCGCGCGCTGCACCGGCTGGCCCAGCACCTGGACGGCCCGGTCATCTGGCTCGGGCCAACGCCGCCCCAGCCGATCGAGCAAGCGTTCCTGCGGCAGGCCGCCGAGCTCGTGCCGGTGATCCGCATCGGCTACGACTGGACCGCGCAGTCCGCGCAGGCGCCGAGCAGCGCGCTCGATGCCGATTTGGGCGATGAGGACGGGGAGCTCGACTGGTACGACACCTTGCTGGCACTGTGGCCCGAGGCGCGGCTGCCTGGCGCGAACGAAGCCGCCGCGCGCCGCGCGCCACGTAGCCTGCCGGCCGAGCGCCCGCGCGTGCGCGTGATCGGCAGCGCGCGCTTCGAGGACGAGGCCGGCGCTGCCGCCGAGCAACTGGTGCAGTGGCTCAACGAAGGCCGCCGCCACGTGGCGCTGGTGGCGCACGATCGCGTAGTAGCGCGGCGCGCGCGCGCGTTGCTGGCGCGGGCCGGTGCGCCGGTGCGCGATGAAACCGGCTGGAAGCTCTCGACCACGCGAGCCGCGGCTGCGCTGATGCGATGGTTCGACCTGCTCAACCAGGACGGCGATACCTCGGCCTTGCTCGACCTGCTAAAGAGCCCGTTTTGCCTGCCAGACTTTGCGTTGCGCGGCGAGGCCATTGCCGCGCTGGAGCGGCAGATCCGGCGCGACGGCATCAGCGGTGGCTGGCGCCGCTTGCAGCAGCGCTTCCGTCCTGATACGGCCGACCAGGCCAGCGGCGATAGCAATGCCGGCGACGCCGCGCAAGACGACGCGCGCCGCGCCGCCCGGCAGGCCGCTTGCGAGCTGGTGCAGCACCTTGCGGCCGAAGCCGGCGCGTGGCCGCGCGGCAACGCACAGCATCCGGTCTCGACCTGGCTGGAACGCCTCGATGCCACGCTGGATGTGCTCGGCATGCGCAAGGCATTGTCTGCCGACGATGCGGGCACACAAATGCTCGATGCGCTGGCGCGTCTTGCCGACCTGCCGCAGGACGAGACGGGTGCGGGCGCCACGCTCAATCTCGGCGAATTCCGCTCCATGCTGTCAGCCTTGCTTGAGTCGGTTGCCTACAAGGAGCCCTCGGCCAGCGGCGCCGCGCGCATCACCATCCTGCCGCTTAACGGCGCGCGCATGCGCCGCTTCGATGGGGTCGTGGTGGTGGGGTGCGACGACACGCAGCTTCCCTCCAGCGCGGCCGAGCTGATGTTCTTCTCCAACCAGATGCGGCGCGAGCTCGCACTGGAAGACCGCGAGGTGCGCTTCGCCCAGCAGGCGCGCGACCTGGCCGAAGTCCTGCTGAACAACGACGACGTGGTGCTCACCTGGCAGCGCCTTGGCGCGCGTGGCGAGCCCAAGCATGTGTCGGGCTGGATCGAGCGGCTCAGCGCGCTGTGCTCGCGCGCGGGCGCGCCGATCGAGGCGAGCGCGCTGCCGGTGCTGCACGAGACCTTCGCCGAGGTGGACGGCATGCCCGCGCCCGCGGCATCGGAGCTGGTGCCTGCGCGCTGGAGCGCGCAGGCGTACAACATGCTGCGTCGCTGTCCCTACCAGTTTTTTGCCGGCCGCATGCTCGGGCTGGCGGGGCTGGAAGTCGTCAGCGACGACCTCGAAAAACGCGACATCGGCGAGCTGCTGCACCGCGTGCTGCTGCGTTACCACCGCGAAGCGTCCCAGGACGGCTTGCGCCGTGAAGATGCTCGCCTGGCGCGCCTGCGCGAGATTTCCGATCACGAGTTCGGCGCGCTGATGAAGGAAGACGGCAACGCCATCGGCTACTACCGCCGCTGGTGCGAAGTGCTGCCGTCCTACGTGGCATGGCAGGCTGAACGCGAGGCACAGGGATGGTTTTGGGACGATGGCGAGCTCGATGCCACTGTCGACCTGCCCATGCCCGACGGCCAGTCGCTGCGCGTCAATGGCCGCATCGACCGGCTCGATCGCGCGCGCGACGGCAGCCGCGCGGTGCTCGATTACAAGACCCAGACCGTGCTGCGCTTGAAGCGCAAGGTCGGGGACGTGGAAGAGGATTGCCAGTTGCCGTTTTATGGATTGCTGCGCGCCGACGTTGCCGCTGGCAGCTGGGTGGCGCTCGAAGGCGCGAAGGACGGGCCGCCGGCGCCACAGCGCGAAGTGAGCCTGCCTGACTTCGATGCCGCAGTGGCGTGGCTCGAACAACAACTGCGCAGCGACGTGATGCGCCTGCGCCAGGACGCGCCGCTGCCGGCCTTCGGGGACGCCAGCGCATGCACCTACTGCACCGCCCGCGGCCTGTGTCGCAAGGGCTTCTGGGAAAGCACGGCGTTGCCGCCGGGGATCGGAGGCCGCGCATGAGCATCCACGCCTATCTGCGCGATGGCCAGCCGGTGGCCGAGGCCGAGTTCACGCGCGCGGCCTGCGACCCCGCCAGCTCCGTGGTGGTCGAGGCTTGCGCGGGCAGCGGCAAGACCTGGCTGCTGGTGGCGCGCCTGCTGCGCCTGCTGCTGGCCGGCGCGGCGCCGCACGAGATCCTCGCCATCACCTTCACGCGCAAGGCCGCGGAGGAAATGCGCGAGCGCTTGCTGGAAGTGCTGGCGCAGCTCGCGCGCGACGATGACGACGCGGTGATTGCCGCGCTCACGCAGCGCGGGCTGTCGCCCGATGCCGCACGCGCCGCGCTGCCGCGCGCGCGCGGCCTGCATGCACAGGTGCTGGCCGCGCCCGGGCGCATGGCCATCGATACCTTCCACGGCTGGTTTGGCACGCTGCTGCGCGGCGCGCCGCTGGCGTCGGGCATCGTGCCGGGCGCCACGCTGCGCGAAGACGCACTGCGCATGAAGCGCGAGGCCTGGGCGCCGTTCTGGCAGGCCCTGGCCACGCCGCCGTATGCCAACCTGCGCGTCGCCTTCGAGCGGCTGGTGGATGCCATCGGCGAGTTCCAGGCGCGGGCCTTGCTCGACGCCATGTTCCATGCGCGCAGCGAGTGGTTTGCGTTCCGCGAAAGCGCCGATCCCGCCGAGGCGCTCGCCGCGGACCTGGGCGAGGATGCCCAGGTCGACGTGCTGCTGGACGTGCTGGCCGATGACGGCTGGCTTGACGCTTGCCAGGGCATGGCGTCGCAACTGGGCCGGGGCGGCAAGACCGAGCAGGCTCACGCTACGCGCCTGGCCGATGCGATCCTGGCGATCCGCGCTTGGCGCGAGGCGGGCGCCGAAGGGGGCGAGCCCGCCGAGCGCACCTTCGCGATATTGCGCGACGCGTTTTTTACCGCCGCCGGCAAGCCGCGATCGCTACGCGCCACCACGGCGCTGACCAAAGCGCTCGGTGGCGAGGCGATGGTCGATGCGTTCCTCGCCGAGCACGGCGACATGTGCGCCGCGCTGGAGCAGGTCGCGCAACGCCGCTGCGAGGCCGCGGTGCTGGCGGTCAACCTGGCGCTGTATGAACTGGGCGACGCGCTGCTGACGCGCTACCAGCACCACAAGTCCGAGCAGCGCGCGATGGACTTCGCCGACCTCGAATGGCTGGCCGCGCGGCTGATGCGCGACGAAGAGACCGCGACCTACCTGCAAGTCCGGCTCGATGCGCGCTACCGCCACCTGTTGCTCGACGAGTTCCAGGATACCAACCCGTTGCAATGGCGCATCCTGCAGGGCTGGCTGGCCGGCTACGCAGGCCTGGGTGAGCGGCCCACGGTATTCCTGGTGGGCGACCCCAAGCAATCGATCTATCGCTTCCGCCGCGCCGATGCGCGCCTGTTCCAGACCGCCGGCGAGATGCTGCAGTCGGGTTTTGGCGCCACCGTGCTGCGGACCAACCGCACCCGCCGTAACCGCCCGGAAGTGCTCGATTGGGTCAACGCGGTGTTCGACACCGCGCGCGCCGACGGGCGCTATCCGCTGTTCGAGACGCAGACGACCGCGCTGGACGAGCCCGGCGGCCCGGTGTGGCTGTTGCCACTGGTCGAGCCCGAGGCAGAGCCGGCACCGCAGGACGACGCGGCTAGCGATGACGATGAAGCCGAGCGGGACCCCGCCATCCACCGCGATACGCTGACGCAGCCGCGCCAGCACGAAGGCGATTCGCTGCGGCTCGAAGAGGGCCGGCGCGTGGCGGCCTGGCTAAAGCATGTCCGCGCCACGGTGCCGGTTGCCGACAGCAATGGCCCGCGGCCCGCGCGCTGGAGCGATGTGCACTTGCTGGTGCGCCGCAAGACGCATCTGGCGGAGTACGAGCGCGCTTTCCGCGAGGCCGGCATTCCCTGCCTGAGCCCGCGCCGCGGCGGTTTGCTGGCTACGCTGGAAGCGCTCGACCTGTCCGCGCTGCTGGCGTTCCTGATGACGCCGGAGTCTGACCTGGACCTGGCCCATGTGCTCAAGAGCCCGCTGGTGGGCGCGACCGACGAGGACCTGATCGCCATCGCGCAGATGGCCCAGGCGCGCGAGCCGCGGCCAGGCTGGTGGGCCTGCCTGCGGGAGCAGGGGCTGCCCGAATTCGGCAGCCCGGCGCTGCGCGATGGCGTCGCGCGCCTGCGCCACTGGCTTGAGGTGGCGCCGCATCGCCCGGTGCATGACCTGATCGACCACATCTACCATGGCGGCGAAGTGCGCCGGCGCTACGCCAAGGCCGCGCCGGCCGAGATCCGCGACCAGGTACTAGCCAACCTCGATGCCTTCCTCAAGCTCTCGCTTGACCTCGATGGCGGGCGCTACCCGAGCCTGCCCAAGTTCATCGACGAGTTGCAGGAAATCCGGCGCGGCGAAGAAGGCGAAAGCCCGGATGAAGGCGGCATGGCCGATAGCGCCGAAGACGCGGAAGGCGAGGCCGATGCCGACGACGCCACCGACAATGCGCAGGACGCGGTCCACATCCTCACCGTGCACGCCGCCAAGGGGCTGGAGGCCCCGTTCGTCGTGCTGCTCGACGCAAATCATAGCGACGCCGCCGCGGATCGGAGCGGCATCCTGATCGACTGGCCGCCGTCCTCAAGCGTGCCGGTGCATTTTTCCGCCTATGGCAAGCGCAGCACGCGCGGGCTCGCTCGCGCGCCGTTGTTCGAGGCTGAGGCCGCCTTGGCCGAACGCGAGAACTGGAACCTGCTCTATGTGGCGATGACGCGCGCGCGCCAGGGCTTGCTGGTGAGCGGTGTCAAGGGGCGCGCATCGCGCAGCGCCGACAGCGCCGAGGGCAACCGCGAGATCGCCGGTAGCTGGTATGCGCGGCTGCTTGCGGCCGGCGTCGGCGTGGAAGTCGAGCCCTTTCCGGCGGCCACCGCGCAGGACGTGGCGGATGCCGCCGCCGGCAGTGATGCATGCGTGCGCTTTACCGATTTTCGCCAGCGTTACCGTGAAGCGGCCGAGAGCCTGGCGCCGGTGCTGGCGTGGGAGGACGAGGAGGCGGGGCAGGGCGCCGCCACGAGCGAGGACGGCGACCACACGATTGTGTTCGATGCCGACGCGGCGCGCCATGGCGAACTGTTGCACGCGCTGCTGGAACGCGTGACGCGCTACCCGGAGGCGTTCGAGGGCTTGCCCACGCCCGAGGTGGTGATGCGCTGGTTCCCGCTGGCAGGAGCCGGTACGGCGCAGGCGCGCACGCTGTGGCGGGACCAGGCGCATGCCGCGGTCGAAGGCGCGCGATTGATGCTGGAGGCGCCGGCATTGCGGCCGTTGCTGTTCCCGCAGGGCGCGCTCAGCGCCCGCAATGAGGTCGAGCTTTACGATGCGCGTGGCCGCCTGCTGCGGATCGACCGCCTGGTGGAGTTTGCCGATCGGGTGGTGATCATCGATTACAAGCTGCGCCTGCTGCCGCAGGAGCACGCGGCCTACGCGCAGCAGCTCGCAGGCTATGTGGCAGCGGTCAGGCCCATGTTCCCCGGGCGGCGGGTCGAGGCCGGCGTGGCCACGGCCGATGGGGAGTGGATTGCGGCGGATGCGCTGCAAACGTCGCGCCAGGGCACGCTGTTCTAGGCGAGTCCTGGATCATGGAAAGCGGGAGGGCATTGCGTGGATGCGGATTCAGCGAGGCCCTGCCGAACATTGTGCTATCGGCGGCCTGATGCGCAGACCTGAAGAAAGCGCGATGATGCGAGGGGAGTTACTGCTGGACAGCTGCGGCTGGATAGCTGCGCAATACAGCTAGGGGGATGTTAGGGGGACGAGCCTGACCCTCGGCACTGGCGGAAAACGGCTGTGGCTGCTTCGTTCCCGACCTGACCAGGTTGACCGCGCCACCATGCGAGGAGGCCCGTCCGGTCGGCATTGTAACCCAGAGCGGGCGGGTCCGGCAGTTTTCCGCGAAATTGATTGCGTAAATTGATTGAGTCGCTTGATTGAGCCATGCAACCCAGACACCTGCGAGATCCACGATGAATGCCAAAGACCAGATGCTCCGCGCCACGCTGCCGCCCCAGGACATCTCCACGGAAGTCCTGCTGGAGAAGTACGCCAAGGGTGAGGAGGCGACCGCCGCCGACGTGCGCCAGCGGGTGGCGCGCGCGCTGGCCGAGGCAGAGCCCGAGGCGCAGCGCGCGCAATGGGCTGAGCGCTTCCTGTGGGCACAGGAGCAGGGCTTCGTGCCGGCGGGGCGGATCAACTCGGCGGCCGGCACGCGCATCGAGGCCACGCTGATCAACTGCTTCGTGCAGCCGGTGGGGGACTCAGTTTCCGAGGCGCGTGGCGGCAAGCCGAGCATCTACGCCGCGGTGGCGCAGGCGGCGGAGACCATGCGGCGCGGCGGCGGCGTGGGCTACGACTTCTCCGCGATCCGCCCAGCCGGCGCGCTGGTGAGGGGCACACACTCGCGCGCTTCGGGGCCCGTGTCGTTCATGAAGGTGTTCGATGCCTCCTGCGCCACGGTGGAATCTGCCGGTTCGCGCCGTGGCGCGCAGATGGGCGTGCTGCGCTGCGACCACCCGGATATCGAGACCTTCATCCACGCCAAGGACCGCGGCGACCTGACCAACTTCAATATCTCGATCGGCGTCAGTGATGACTTCATGCGCGCAGTCGAGGCCGATGGCGAGGTCGAGCTGGTGCACGAGGCCGAGCCCGCGGCGGAAACCATCGCCGCGGGCGCGTACCGGCGCGACGACGGCCAGTGGGCCTATCGCCGCGTGCCGGCTCGCCAGCTGTGGGATCAGGTGATGCAGGCTACCTACGACCATGCGGAGCCCGGCATCTTGTTTCTGTCGCACATCAACGACGACAACAATCTTTATTACTGCGAGCGCATTGAGGCCACCAATCCCTGCGCGGAGCAGCCGCTGCCGTCCTATGGCTGCTGCGACCTCGGCTCGATCGACCTGACCCGTTTCGTGCGCCAGCCCTTCGGCACGGACAGCCGCTTTGATTTCGAAGCCTTCGCCGAGGTGGTGCGGCTGGCGGTGCGCATGCTCGACAACGTGCTCGACGTTACCTACTGGCCGTTGCCGGAGCAGCAGGCCGAGGCGCATGCCAAGCGGCGCATTGGCCTGGGCTTCCTCGGGCTGGGCAGCGCGCTGGTGATGCTGGGCATCCGCTATGACGCCGAGGCGGGGCGCGCGCTGGCTGCGCGCATCGCGCAGACCCTGCGCGACACAGCCTACCTGGCCTCGGCCGGGCTGGCGCGGGAGAAGGGCGCCTTCCCCCTCTTCAAGGCCGAGGCCTACCTGGCCAGCGGCTTCGCGCGGCGCCTGCCGGCGGCGGTGCGTGACGCCATCGGCCGCGACGGCATCCGCAACTCGCACCTGCTGTCGATCGCCCCGACCGGCACCATCACGCTGGCGTTCGCCGACAACGCGTCGAACGGCATCGAGCCCGCTTTCTCGTGGACCTACAACCGCAAGAAGCGCATGGCGGACGATAGCTACAAGGTGTTCGAGGTGGCCGATCATGCCTGGCGCCTTTATCGCCACCTCGGCGGTGATATGGCGCAGTTGCCTGACAGTTTCGTCACGGCGCTGCAGATGTCGGCGCTCGATCATATGAAGATGCTCGAGGCGGTCCAGCCCTATATCGACACCAGCATCAGCAAGACGGTGAACGTGCCGGAGGACTATCCATACGAGGCCTTCCGCAATCTTTACCTGGAAGCCTGGCGCGCGGGGCTGAAGGGGCTTGCCACCTACCGCCCCAATAGCGTGCTGGGCGCGGTGCTGTCGGTGACGCCGCCGCCGGCCGGCGCCCCGGCTGCGCCCGCCACGGCCGCTGTGACGGATGACCCGCTGCGCAAGCCATTCGCGAGCCGGCCTGTGGGTGACCTTGAAGGGGTGACGTCCAAGGTCGAGTACATGACTTACGAGGGGCACAAGACGGTCTACCTGACGGTCAATTTCATGCGTGTGGCCGGCCAGCTCGATGGCAAGCCGGTGGCCGTGGAGCGTCCGGTGGAGTTTTTCATGCCGGCCGGGCAACGCAACGACGGCCAGCAGTGGATCACGTCCACCATGCGGCTGCTGTCGATGGTGGCGCGTTCCGGGGGCTCGATCGCCAAGGCATTGGCCGATATGCGCAATGTTGTATGGGATAAAGGCACGGTGCGCTATGGCATGCTGGCGCGCCAGGACGGCACCGAGGTGCCGCGCTTCCACGATTCCGAGGTGGCGGCGATCGGGTATGCCCTGCAGCGCATCCTGATCAAGCGGGGTTTCCTCGATGCGGAGGGCATCCAAGTGCCGGTGGCGGCGCTTGCGGCCCGCCTGGCCGGGCTGGAAGGGCCAGGCGGCGGTGCCGTTGACAGTGGTGGCGCGGCCCCGGCAACGGGTGGCGCTGGCATGCCGGCCGCCGGGATGGGGCTGCGCTCGGGCAAGCCATGCCCGGAGTGCGGTGCCCATGCCCTGCATAAGGTCGATGGCTGCGCCAAGTGCGCCAACTGCGGGTATGTCGGGGAATGTGGCTAGGGGCCTGGGGCGCAGGGCAACGCACCTGGCCACCATGTGAAGCGGGCGTGAATCCCGCCTGAAGGACGGCTGCCTTTTGCTACAATCGCCGCCATGAGTTATCAAGTGCTAGCGCGCAAATGGCGCCCCCGGGATTTCACCACGCTGGTCGGCCAGGAGCACGTGGTCCGCGCGCTCACGCACGCGCTGGAACAACAGCGGCTGCACCATGCCTACCTGTTTACCGGTACGCGGGGCGTCGGCAAGACCACCTTGTCCCGGATTCTCGCCAAGGCGCTGAATTGCATCGGGCCGGATGGCACGGGCGACATCACCGCGCAACCTTGCGGGGTGTGCAAGGCCTGCACCGAGATCGATAGCGGGCGTTTCGTCGACTATATCGAGATGGACGCGGCCTCCAACCGCGGTGTCGATGAAATGGCGTCGCTGCTGGACAAGGCGGTGTACGCGCCCACGGCGGGGCGCTTCAAGGTCTACATGATCGACGAAGTGCACATGCTGACCAACCACGCCTTCAACGCCATGCTGAAGACGCTGGAGGAGCCGCCCGCGCACGTCAAGTTCATCCTGGCTACCACCGATCCACAGAAGATCCCGGTCACGGTGCTGTCGCGCTGCCTGCAATTCAACCTCAAGCAGATGCCGCCGGGCCATATCGTCAGCCACCTCGACCACGTGCTGGGCGAGGAGGGCATCGTGCGCGAGCCCAATGCGCTGCGCCTGCTGGCCCAGGCCGCCCACGGTTCGATGCGCGACGCGCTGTCGCTGACCGATCAGGCCATTGCCTACAGCGCCGGCCAGGTATCCGAGGCCGCCGTGCGCGGCATGCTGGGCGCGATCGATCAGAGCTACCTGGTGCAGTTGCTGGATGCGCTGGCCGCCGAAGACGGCCCCGCCATGCTGGCGGTGGCGGACGGCATGGCGGATCGCAGCCTGTCGTTTGCCGGCGCCTTGCAGGACCTGGCCTCGCTGCTGCACAAGATCGCGCTGGCGCAGGCGGTGCCCGCCTCGGTCCAGGAAGAATGGCCGGAAGCCGCCGAAGTGCGCCGCTTTGCCGCCGCCTTCGATGCGCAGGAAGTGCAGTTGTTCTACCAGATCGCCAACCTTGGCCGCAGTGAGCTGGCGCTGGCGCCCGACGAGTACGCGGGCTTCACCATGACGCTGCTGCGCATGCTGGCGTTCCGCCCGTCGGCCAGCCCCACACCTGCGGTGGCGCAGGGTGGCGGCCAACAGGCGCCGCGCGCACGCGGTGGCGCTGCGCCGGTGGCCCGGGTTGCGGCAGATGCGGCCGCAGCCAGCGCCGCCGTGGCGCCTGTTGCTCCGAGCTTGCGTGCGGCCGCGCCGATGCCGGCCGGCGATCCCGCGCCAGTCCAGGCACAACAGCCAGTGTCGGCCCCGACGCCGGCAGCACCCGCAAGGACGCTGAGCCCGGCTCCGGCAGCTGTCGCGCCGGCAGCCGCTCCCGCCGCCGGGGCGCCGATGTCGCCGGCCCGTGCGGCGCTGGCCGCGGCGCGCCTGGCCTCCGCCGCGCGCGCAGGGGGCAGCCCGCGCACGCTGCCGCCTGCAGCCGTAGCTGCTGCTGCGCCAGCTGCGCGCCCGCCCTCGGCCCAGCCCTTGCGTCCGCCCGGCCCACCCGCTGCGGTGTCGAGGCCGGCGGCCCCGATGCCTGCCGCCCAGGCCGCAGCCCCTTCGCGCCGGGAGCCTGCGCCCGCGCGGCAAGCCGCCGCGGATGCGCGCGATGTCCGCGACAGCGGCCCGAGCGACGACGTCCCGCCGTGGGAGCACGCAGGCAGCAGCGACGTGCCGCCCTGGGAAGACCTCCCGCCCGACCTGCCCGTGATCGGGCCGTACGACAGCGATCCCGAGCCGATGCCCTCGCGCCAGGCCGCGCCCCGGCGCGAACCTGCCCCGCGCGCCGCACCGCCTGCTCCCGCTGCCGTGCAAGCTGCCCCGGCCGAACCCGTGGCTCCGGTGCGGCTCACGCCGCCTAAGCCGCCGGTGGCCGGCGAAGATGGCACGCCGCCGGTGTTTACCGGCGCGTGGCCGGCACTGGCTGCCAGCCTGCCGCTCAAGGGCCTTGCGCAGCAACTGGCCTACCAGAGCGAGCTTGTCCAGGTCGTGGGCCGTACCTTCCACCTGCGCGCGCCGGTGGCGCCCATTACCGAGGCCGGCGTCGTCGAGCGCCTGCAGCAGACGCTGGCCGAGCACCTC
This sequence comes from Cupriavidus sp. GW822-FHT02D05, assembly GCF_058802485.1. Taxonomy (NCBI): domain Bacteria; kingdom Pseudomonadati; phylum Pseudomonadota; class Betaproteobacteria; order Burkholderiales; family Burkholderiaceae; genus Cupriavidus; species Cupriavidus sp. GW822-FHT02D05. The sequence continues at coordinate 157,884 of NZ_JBXAOE010000007.1, forward strand.
GGCACCGACGTGCGGGTGCAGTGCGAGATTGGCGCGGTAGCCGATACCGCCGCCGCCGCGGATGCGCAGGCTCGCGCGGAGCGCCAGCGCGAAGCCGAGGCCACCATCGAAGGGGATCCCTTCGTGCAGGGTCTGCTGCGCGAGTTCGGTGGCACGATCCTGGAGGGATCGATCCAGCCGCGCGCCGCCTGACCTCTTATTTTTGCCAGGCTGCCGGCGCCCATGACGCGCGGCGGCCCGTAACTTCTATCCAAACGCTAATCAGGAGCACTCCATGATGAAGGGCCAACTGGCTGGGCTGATGAAGCAAGCCCAGCAGATGCAGGAAAACATGAAGAAGATGCAGGAGCAGCTTGCCCTGATCGAGGTCGAGGGCCAGTCCGGCGCCGGCCTGGTCAAGGTGGTGATGACCTGCAAGAACGATGTCAAGCGCGTCTCCATCGACCCCAGCCTGCTTGCCGAAGGCGAAGACAAGGAACTGCTGGAAGACCTGGTCGCCGCTGCGTTCAACGACGCCGTGCGCAAGGCCGAGGCCACCTCGCAGGAAAAGATGGGCTCGATGACCTCCGGCCTGCCGTTGCCCCCGGGCTTCAAGCTGCCGTTCTGAGCCTGACACGGAGCCCGCATGATTCTCGAATCCGCAGTGCTGCCGGTGCGCCCCGGCCAGGAAGCCGCCTTTGAAGCGGCCTTCGGGCAGGCGCGTCATATCATCGCGGGCATGCCGGGCTTTCTTGGGCTTGAGTTGCATCGCGGCATCGAGCAGCCGTCGGAGTACCTGCTGACAGTGCGCTGGCGCACGCTGGAAGACCACACCGAGGGTTTCCGCGGCTCGCCCGAGTACCAGCAGTGGAAAGCCTTGCTGCATCATTTCTATGAGCCGTTTCCCACCGTGCTGCATCACTTGCCGGTGGTGAGCATGGCGGCGTCCGGGGGGGCGGCATGAAGGGCGCCCCCCCGACGTCGCTGCAGGCGCTGATCGAGGCGTTGCGGGTCTTGCCGGGCGTGGGGCCGAAGTCGGCCCAGCGCATGGCTTACCACCTGCTGCAGCACGACCGCGAAGGTGCCCGCAAGCTGGGCGACGCCTTGCGCGGCGCGGCCGACGGCATCAAGCATTGCTCGCGCTGCAATACCTTCACCGAGCAGGAAATCTGCGCGACCTGCCTGGACCAGCGGCGCGACGCCTCGCTGCTGTGCGTGGTGGAGACGCCGTCCGACCAGATCATGATCGAGCAGACGCTGACCTATCGCGGCCAGTATTTTGTGCTGATGGGCCGGCTCTCTCCGCTCGACGGCATCGGCCCGCGCGAAATCCACCTGGACCGGTTGCTGGCGCGCGCCACCGACCCCGCCATGGGCGGCCCGGTGACGGAGGTGATCGTCGCCACCAATTTCACGAGCGAAGGCGAGGCCACGGCGCACTATGTTGGGGAGATGCTGAAGGCGCGCGGCCTCAAGGTGTCGCGCCTGGCGCGCGGCGTGCCGGTGGGCGGCGAACTCGAATACGTCGATGCCGGCACCATTGCCCGCGCGGTGATGGACCGGCGCGCGGTGTAGCCGTGCCCGGTCGTATTGCCATGCCTGGGTCCGTGCGCGGGGCCACAACCGCATGAATCTCGCCCGTTTCGACCTTGTCACGCTTGGCCTGTTCGTGGCCGTGGCCCGCCAGGGCAGCATTTCCGCCGGCGCGCGCCAGTCTCACCTGGCGGTGGCGGCGGCCAGCAAGCGCATTTCCGACCTGGAGGCCGCCGTTGGCGCGCCGCTGTTCTTTCGCCACGCGGCCGGGGTGCAGCTGACCGAGGCCGGGCAGGCCTGCTTCCACCATGCGCTGACCATCCTGCAGGACGTGGAGCGCATGGCCGGCGTGATGTCGGACTACGCCAGCGGCGTGCGTGGCCAGGTGCGCGTGTGCGCCAATACCTCGGCCATCACGCAGTTCCTGCCCGACGACCTGGCGACCTTCATGGCGCTGCATCCCACCATCCGCATCGAGCTCGAAGAGCAGAACAGCAGCGAGATCGTGGCCGCGCTGGTGGAAAACCGCGCGGACGTGGGCATCTTTGCCGACCGCACGCCCAGCGCGGGCCTGGTCACGGTGGAGTACCGGCAGGACGAACTGGTGCTGGTCACGCCGCCGGGCCATCCGCTGTCGGAGCGCGGGCCCGTGCGCTATGCGGACACGCTGGAATACGACTTCGTCAGTTTGCCGCAGGTCACCTCGCTGGCGGCTCGCCTGCTGGAGGAAAGCAGCCGGCTGGACCGGCCTTTCCGCCTGCGCATCCAGGTGCGCAGCTTCGACGCCATGTGCCGCATGGTGATGGCGGGGCTGGGCGTGGGCGTGCTGCCGCGCATCGCGGCCGAGCCGCACGTGCAGTCGATGGGGTTGTCGCTGGTGGGGCTGCAGGATGCGTGGGCACGCCGCACGCTGCTGATCGGCATGCGTGACCCTGCGGCGCTGACGGTGTCGGCGCGGCTGCTCATTACCCATCTCTGCGGCGACCGCGCGCCGTTCTGACGCCCTTGGGCTTCAACGTGGCTCGTTCGGGGCTTTCGCGTTCCGAGAAGGCCCGCTTCTCCGAATGCCGATTCCGCCAGCCGCCCGGCTGGGGCACACTGCGTCGAAACAAGGCGTGCTGCCAGCCGCACCGGCCGCACTAGCCGCGGCGCTTCCCATCGGCACACGCCCGCTGTAACCCACACCGCACGGAGACACCCCCACCATGGCGCGACAGATCCTTGAAGGCATTCGGGTCCTCGAACTCGGGCAACTGATTGCCGGCCCCTTCGCCGCCAAGACCCTCGCCGATTTCGGCGCTCACGTGGTCAAGGTGGAGCCGCCCGGACAGGGCGACCCGCTGCGCAAATGGCGCATGCTTTACGAGGACACCTCTGTCTGGTGGGAAGCGCAATCGCGCAACAAGCAATCCATCTGCATCGACCTGCGCATTCCGGAAGGGCAGGCCGTGGTGCGCAAGCTGGCCGCCGAGGCCGACGTGCTGATCGAGAACTTCCGCCCGGGCACCATGGAAAAATGGGGCCTGGGCTATGAAGCGCTGCGCGCGGAAAACCCCGGCCTGATCATGGTGCGCGTGTCCGGCTACGGCCAGACCGGCCCGAAGAAGGACGAGCCGGGCTTTGCCGCGGTGGCCGAGGCCATGGGTGGCCTGCGCTACCTCACGGGCGAGCCGGGCCGTGCGCCGGTGCGCGCCGGTCTGTCGCTAGGCGACACCATTGCCGGGCTGCATGGCGCGCTCGGCGTGCTGCTGGCGCTGTACGAACGCGATGCGCGCGGCGGTGAAGGGCAGGTGATCGACGTGGCGCTGTACGAGTCGCTGTTCAACCTGAGCGAAAGCCTGCTGCCGGAGTATTCGGCGTTTGGTGCCGTGCGCCAGCCGGCTGGCGGCGCCTTGCCCGGCATCGCGCCGTCCAACGCCTATCCCTGCGCCAGTGGCGAGTACGTGCTGGTGGCCGCCAACGGAGACGCCATTTTCAAGCGCCTGATGCACGCGATCGGCCGCGCCGACCTGGGCGACGACCCGGCGCTCGCGCGCAACGACGGGCGCGTGAAACGCGTCGACGAGATCGATGCCGCCATCACGGCGTGGACCCGCACGCAAAGCGTGGAAGACGCGCTGGTGGTGCTCAAGCAGGCCGAAGTGCCATCCGGGCGCATCTACACCGTCAAGGACATCTCGGAAGACCCGCACTACCGTGCGCGCGGCGTGATCGAGAGCGTGACCGCGGCCAGCGGCCTGACCGTCGAAGTGCCGGGCATCATGCCCAAGCTTTCGGCCAGCCCGGGCGCCATCCACGACCGTGCGCCCACGTTGGGCGAACACACCGACAGCGTGCTGGAGGCGGCCGGCTTCGACGCTGCCACCATCGCTGACATGCGCGCACGCGGGGTGGTGGCATGAGCGCGTCATCCATGCTGCGCGGCCCGGCCCGCATCGAGATCAACGAAGTCGCACCGCGCGACGGCCTGCAGATCGAGCCGGCCGTGGTGCCCACCGATGCCAAGGTCGCCTTCCTCGACGCCTTGTCCGCCTGTGGCTTTGCCCGCATCGAAGCCACGTCATTTACCTCGGCCAAGGCCATCCCCGCTTTGGCCGATGCCGAGGCGGTCATGCACCGCATGCAGCGCGGCGCGGACGTGCGCTACACCGCGCTGGTGCCGAACCTGCGCGGCCTGGAGCGCGCGTTGTCGTGCCGGCCCGATGAGCTCAACCTGGTGATGTCGGCCAGCGAGACGCATAACCGCGCCAACCTGCGCATGACGCGCGCCCAGTCGCAAGCGCAGTTGCTGGCAATGATCGAGGCGGCTAACGCGGCGGTTGTGCCGGTCAATGTTTCGCTGTCCACCGTGTTCGGCTGCCCCTTCGAGGGCGAGGTCGATGCCGATGCCGTGATGGCGCTGGCCGAGTCCTTCGCCCATGCCGGCGCGGCAGGTATCACGCTGTGCGACACCACCGGCATGGCGTATCCCACGCAGGTGGCGGCGCTGTGCGAGCGTTTCCAGCGAAGCCTGCCGCAGGCGGGCCTCACCATTCACCTGCATAACACCCGCGGGATGGGCCTGGCCAACGCGTTGGCCGCCTGGCAGACGGGCGTGACCCGCTTCGACGCCGCTGCCGGCGGCCTCGGTGGTTGCCCCTTTGCGCCCGGCGCCAGCGGCAACGTCAGCACCGAAGAGCTGGTGCATATGTTCGATGCCATGGGCGTGGACACCGGCGTGGACCTGGCGCGCCTGCTCGACGTGGTGGCTGGCTTGCCCGCGCTGGTCCAGCGTGACACCGCCAGCCAGTTGCTGCGCGCGGGCACGCGCCTGCGCACGCACCAGCCGCCGGCCTGGCTGGCCGAGCATTTCGCCGGGCAGGGCTGATGCTAGGGCTGACATCAGGGCTGATGCTAGGGCTGACAGCGGGCCCGCCGCAAGAATCCCGAAGGACGGGTGCGCACCGCACGGCGAGGGCCGGCGGGCGCTGAACAGAAAACCAAGATCAACAAGCACCAAGCAGGAGACACTTCATGCCTCGCAATCCGGCATCTGCCATCGCACGTCCCCAATCTTCCCTGTGCGCATCCGGCGCGCGCCGCAAGACGCTCGCCGCCGCCGTGGCGCTGGCTGCCGCCGGCCTGGCCGGCACGGCCGCATGGGCGCAGGACGGCGCCTACCCGACGCGCCCGGTCACGCTGGTGGTGTCCGCCGCTGCCGGCGGCACGACCGACCTGGCCGCGCGCATGATCTCCGAGCCCCTGTCCAAGGCCCTGGGCCAGCCGGTGGTCGTGGACAACCGCCCCGGTGGCTCGGGCGGCATTGCCGCGCAGACGGTGGCGCGCGCCAAGCCGGACGGCTACACCCTGATGGTGCAGTACTCGGGCTACCAGGTCATCTCGCCGCTGCTGATGAAGAACGCGTGGGACCCGGTGAAGGACTTCGCGCCGGTCGCCAACATCCTCTCGGCCCCGCAGGTGCTGGTGGTGCGCCCGAGTTTGCCGGTGAAGACGCTCAAGGAGCTGGTGGCCTATGCCAAGGCCAACCCCAACAAGCTCAACTACGCCTCGTCGGGCAACGGCTCCCTGCAGCATGTCTCCACCGAGCTGCTGAACCAGATGGCCGGCATCCAGATCACCCATGTCCCGTACAAAGGCACCGGCCCGGCCATGACCGACCTGCTGGGCGGCTCGGTGGATCTCACCATCACCACGCCGCCGCCCCTGATGGGGCATATCGCGGGCGGCAAGCTGCGAGCGCTGGTGGTCACCAGCAAGCAGCGCCTGCCCAGCCTGAAAGACGTGCCCTCCGCCCCGGAAGCCGGCTACCCCGATCTCGATGTGTCGTCCTGGTTCGCCATGTACGCGCCGGCCGGCACGCCCAAGCCGATCATCGACAAGCTCGCCGGCGAGATCGAGCGCATCATGCAGACCGAGGCCTTCCGCAAGAAGGCGGAAGAGCTCGGCGCCGAGGCGAAGTTCATGGGCCCGCAGCAACTCGCGACCTATCAGCGCAACGAGCTGGTCCGCTGGGCCAAGGTCATCAAGGCGGCCGATATCCACGCGGAATGATGCCTGTGCCCTGGGGCCGGTAGTAAGCCGGCCGAAAGGCGCACCCTGTATCTTCGATGCCCACACGCTGGTGCGGATGCCGGCGTGGCATAGGTGTTGATCCCGATGCGGCCCTTTGCGGCATCGGCTAGCATCGCAACTTGCCGCTACGCGGCACGACGCAAGCCGTAGCACAAGCGGCATGCATCAGCGCGAGAGCTGCAGTTGACGGGTAATCAGGTAGGAGAGAGAAATGTATAACAAGAAATTCTGGAAGCAGGCGCTGCTCGCGCTGGCGCTGTTCCTTGCGGGCTGGTTCACCTTTGGCGGCTACGCCCAGGCACAGGGCAAGCCCGAGAAGACCAAGGTCACCATCGCCGTGGGCGGCAAGAACCTGTTCTACTACCTGCCGCTGACCATTGCCGAGCGCCTCGGCTACTTCAAGGATGAAGGGCTCGACGTCGAGATCGTCGACTTCGCCGGCGGTGCCAAGGCGCTGCAGGCCGTGGTGGGCGGCAGCGCCGATGTGGTTTCCGGCGCCTACGAGCACACTATCAACCTGCAGGCCAAGGGCCAGCAGTACCAGGAATTCGTGCTGCAGGGCCGCGCCCCGCAGATCGTGCTGGTGGTCTCCAACAAGACCATGCCCAACTTCAAGTCGGTGGCCGACCTCAAGGGCAAGAAGATCGGTGTGACCGCGCCGGGATCCTCCACCAACATGATGGCCAACTTCGTGCTGGCAAAGGCGGGCCTGAAGGCATCGGACGTCTCCTTCATCGGTGTCGGCGCCAGCGCTGGCGCGGTGGCGGCCATGCGCTCCGGCCAGATCGACGCGATGGCCAACCTCGATCCGGTGGTGTCGATGCTGACCCAGAAGAATGAAGTGCACATCGCCTCTGACACCCGCACGCTCAAGGACACCCAGGCTGTCTTCGGCGGCAATATGCCGTCGGGTTGCCTGTACGCGTCCACCGCCTTTATCCAGCAAAACCCGAACACCACGCAGGCCATGACCAACGCCATGGTGCGCGCGCTCAAGTGGCTGCAGAAGGCTGGCCCGTCGGACATCGTCAAGACCGTGCCGGAAAGCTACCTGCTGGGCGACCGCGCGCTGTACCTGTCCGCCTGGGAAAAGGTCAAGGAAGCCATCTCGCCGGACGGCACCATGCCGGCCGACGGTCCCAAGACCGCGCTCAACACGCTGCAACAGTTCGACCCGGACCTGAAGGGCAAGACCATCAAGCTGGAAAACACCTTCACCAACACCTTCGTGCAGAAGGCGAACGCCAAGTACAAGTAAGGCATCGCCCGCGCCCAGGGTGCCGGCGGCCCGCTGCGTGCAGCGGGCCTTTGCATTGGCGCACCGGATGCCATGCATGGCATCCGGTGCGCCGTCCTGAACCTGCTTTCCACGTCATTACTATCGCGCGGAGCCGCGGTGCCTGCATCGATCGCACCCGTTGCGTCATTCAGCACCGTATCCGCCAAGAGCCTGCCATGAGCACTCCCGCACTTTCCCTCGACAACGTCACCTGCACCTTCGTCTCCCGCGACGATCGCAGCCAGCGCTATACCGCCGTCAAGGAGACCACCCTGGACATCCAGCCCGGCGAGTTCGTCTCCGTGGTGGGGCCGACCGGCTGCGGCAAGTCCACCTTGCTGAATGTGGGGGCCGGCTTGCTGCAGCCCTCGATCGGCGAGGTACGGGTGTTCGGCGAGCCGCTGCGCGGCATTAACACCCGCGCTGGCTACATGTTCCAGGCCGAAGCCCTGATGCCGTGGCGCAGCGCGCTCGACAACGTCATTGCCGGGCTTGAGTTCCGCGGCATGGCGCGTGCCGAAGCGCAGCAGGAGGGCGAGGCCTGGCTGCGCCGCGTCGGCCTGGGCGGGTTTGGCGACCGCTATCCGCACCAGCTCTCCGGCGGCATGCGCAAGCGCGTGAGCCTGGCCCAGACGCTGATACTGGATCCGGACATCATCCTGATGGACGAGCCGTTCTCCGCGCTCGACATCCAGACCCGCCAGCTGATGGAAAACGAGGTGCTGGATTTGTGGGCGGCCAAGCGCAAGGCAGTGCTGTTCATCACCCACGATCTTGACGAGGCCATCGCCATGAGCGATCGCGTGGTGGTGCTGTCGGCAGGTCCCGGCACGCACCCGATCGGCGAGTTCGCCATCGACCTGCCGCGCCCGCGCGACGTGGCCGAGATCCGCAACCATCCTCGCTTCATCGAGCTGCACGCGGCCATCTGGGACGTGCTGCGCGAGGAAGTCCTCAAGGGCTATGCGCAGCAGCGCAAGGTGGCCTGAGACGGCCTGGCGCGCTTCGTTCCCATTCAATCCGGTCTGATTTCAATTCGAGTTTCGATTCCCATGGCTTTCCGTCCCGACTCCAAGGGCATGCTGCGATTCTGGCAGTTGCTCGTCCTCGTTGTGATCCTCGGCGCCTGGCATGCCGCCACGCGCTCTCAGCAGGTTGCCTTCTTCTTCGGTGAGCCGCTGATGGTGGCCCAGCGCATCTGGAACTGGTTCGTCGTCGAGCGCGACATCTACGTCCACCTCGGCGTGACCCTGATCGAGACGCTGCTGGCCTTCGGCATCGGCACGGCCGCGGGCCTCGGCGTTGGCCTGTGGCTGGCGCTCAGCCCGCTCACCTCGGCCATCCTCGATCCCTATATCAAGGCGATGAACTCGATGCCGCGCGTGATCCTGGCGCCGATCTTCGCCGTCTGGTTTGGCCTGGGCATATGGTCAAAGGTAGCGCTGGCGGTGACGCTGGTGTTCTTCATCGTGTTCTTCAACGTCTACCAGGGCGTCAAGGAAGTCAGCCCCGTGGTGCTGTCCAATGTGCGCATGCTGGGCGCGAACCGCAAGCAGCTGCTGCGCCATGTCTATCTGCCGAGCGCGACCAGCTGGGTGTTTTCCTCGTTGCATACGTCAGTCGGCCTGGCCTTCGTGGGCGCGGTGGTGGGCGAGTACCTGGGCTCGGCGCGCGGCGTCGGCTACCTGATCCTGCAGGCCGAGGGCACCTTCGACATCAACACCGTGTTTGCGGGCATCGTGGTGCTGACCGCGGCGGCGCTGATGCTGGATACGCTGGTCGGCAGCGTGGAGAAGCGGCTGATGAAGTGGCAGCCCAAGAGCGGAGAGACCGAGCGGCTGTAAGCCAGCCGTCGGGCTGGCGCCCGGGCGATAGCGAGAGTGAGCCGGGACGTGGTGGAAGTTGGCTGTAATTTATTGTTTTACAATAAAAATTGTTTGTAAAACAATCATTTCCGCATAGAATCACGACTTGCTCACCGTCACCGGAGTCGCTATGCATCCTCCTGTTTCCTCACGCATCGTCCGTGTCAGCTGGTGCTAAGCCAGCGTGATGCCCAATGCTGACCGCGGCGCGAACGCCATGCGCCGCCGCCAGTGGCCGATCGTGGTGGCGCTGGTGCTGGTGGCGCATGGGCTCGTGCTGGGTCCGGTGCCCTGGCCGGCACGGCAGGCCTCGCTCTCGTTGCCTTGGCCGGGCGAGCGGGACCCGCGGGCCATGCAGTGGGTGACAGTGTTGCCGTTCACCGGGTTGCCAACGCCGGCTGCTACCGTCAAGCCCGTTGCATCCTCTCCCAAGCCGCAGACCTTGCCTGCGCCTCGGCCTGAGCGCGCGTGCGCAGGGCAGCCCGGCCGGGAGCCAGTCGCAACGATGGCTTTGCCGCCCGGGGCGGGCGTACCTTTCAACAGTTCGAGTGCGGCCAGCGTGCCCATGCTGCCGCTGGCACCAATGCGCTCCGCAGATCCGGCATCTGCCACTGGCGTTGCGCGGGACAATATCGCCCGCAGTCGTCAGCGGGGCGAGGCCGCCTTCGAGCGCGCCGCCTCTGACGCGGTGGCCTCGCCTGCGCAGCGGCTTGCCGCGGGCATGGCAGGGGCCGCGCAAGGCGAAGCCCTTGTCGAGTCGCAGGTGGGCACGAATCGTACCGCGCGCGTGCGCGGCGCTGCAGGGACTTACTGCTTGCGCATGAAGGATCCAAGCCTGAAGGTCGATCCGTTTCGGCAGGAGCTGGCGCTGCCGTCCAATTGCCCGCCTTAGAGGCCATTTCCAAAAGGATGCTGGCGTCGTTGCACGGCTTTGGCCGATCCACTTGACTGTCTGCGGCCGCCCGCCTAGCCAGAACCGCTTCGCTTCATTTTGAAACCGCCGCTTAGTGGTCCCGCCAGCTTTGGCGCGACGCGAGCCCGGCCCCGGCGCCTGCCACCGCGGTCACCGCGAAGCGCACGCTGACGGTCAGGCCGCCGCCCGGGGTTTCCTCAAGCGCCACCGTGGCGCCATGGGCGCGCGCGATCTGGCGCACGATCGGCAGGCCCAGGCCGCTGCCATCCTGCCCCGGGGTGGATTCGCCGCGATAGAAGCGCTGGAATACCTTGTCGCGCTCGTCGGCAGCAACGCCCGGGCCGTTATCCACCACTTGCAACAACGGCTGGTTCTCCGGACCCGCCACGCGGACCGTCACCTGCGCGCCGGGGCCGGCATAGCGGATCGCGTTGTCCACGAGGTTGCCGGCCAACTCCTGCAGCAGTTCCGCTTGCCCCAAGACTTGCACCGGCGCATCGGCTTCGAAGCCCAGGTCGACCTGGCCGGCCCGCGACACCGGTGCCCATTCGAGGGCCACGTCCCTGGCCAGCGTATCGAGGCGCAAGGGCAGCAACGCCGGCGCGTAGCCACTGTCCGGTTCCAGGCGCGATAGCGAAAGCAGTTGCTGCACGCCCTTGGCGGCGTGGCGCACGGTATCGTGCAGCGGCCGCAGATGGCGAAGGATGCGTTCGCCATCGCGCTCGCGCAGCGCCAGTTCTGACTGCGCCTGCATGATGGCCAGCGGGGTCTTCAACTGGTGGGCGGCATCGGCAAAGAAGCGCTTGCGCGCCAGCAACATGCGATGCAGGCGCGCGACGTACTGGTTGATCGCCTCGACCAGGGGCTTCATTTCTGCGGGCAGGTCTTTTTTCTCCAGCGGCGCCAGGTCGTCGGCGCCACGTTCGGCCACCGTGGCGCTGAGCCGGTGCAGCGGCCGCAGGCCGCGCCGCACGCCGAACCACACGATGCCCAGCGCCAGCGTGACCAGTACCATTTCCTGTTGCAACGAGCCGGCCAGGATCTCGTGCGCCAGCGACTGGCGCGGCTCGATGGTCTCGCCGACCAGCACCCAGACCAGCCGCGCCTGCCCCGACGGCATGTCGCGCACCGGCAGCGGCTGCGCCGCCATGCGCACCGGCTCGCCGCGGAAAACGGCGTCGTAGAAGACGGTCTTGTAGAGCGGCTGCTTTGGCGTGGCCGGCATCGGCAGGTCGTCGTAGCCGGTCAGCGTGGCGCCGTGCTCGTCGCGAATCACGTAGTAGATCCGGCTGCCGGCCTCGGACTCGAAGATCTCCAGCGCCAGGTAAGGCACGTCGATGGCGAAGCGGCCCTCATGCAGGCGGATGCCTTCGCGCATCGATTTGAGCGAGGCTTCCAGCGTGCGGTCGAACGCCACGTGGGCGGCGTCCATCGCACGGTGATAGGTCATCCATGCGTCCATTGCCAGCAGGGCCAGCAACGGCAGCAGCAACCAGAGTGACAGTTGCAGGCGCAGGCTCGGGACTCTCATCGGGCAGCCGGCGTGGCCATGTTCGCTTGTGCGCAGGCATCGAGCAGGTAGCCCAGCCCGCGCAGGGTCACGATGGCCACGCCGCTGCCTTCGAGCTTCTTGCGCAGGCGGTGCACGTAGATTTCGATGGCATCCGGGTTGACCGATTCGTCGATGCCGAAAATCTTCTCCGACATGGCTTCCTTGTTGACGGCGCGTCCGTCGCGCAGCATCAGCACCTCGAGCACGGCGCGCTCTCGCCGGGTCAGCGCCAGGGGCTCGCCGCCCAGCACGAAGGCTCGGCTGATGCCGTCATAGCACAGTGGGCCGCATTGCAGTTGCGTGCTCTCGTGACCAAAGCTGCGGCGTATCAGCGCGCGCGCGCGCGCCTCCAGCTCCGACAGGTCGAACGGCTTGGACAGGTAGTCGTCCGCACCAAGATTGAGCCCCTTCACACGGTCCTCGACTGAGCCGTGCGCGGTCAGGATCAGCACGGGCATGGCATTGCGCCGTTGCCGCAGGCGCCGCAGCACCTCCAGGCCATCGAGCTTGGGCAAGCCCAGGTCGAGGATGACCAGCGCGTAGTCCTGAGTCGAGAGCAGGTGATCTGCCGCGCGGCCATCGTGCATGCAGTCCACGGCGAAGCCCGCCTGGCTGAGCGCCTCGACCAGGGCATTCGCCAGCATCACATTGTCTTCAACGAGCAGGATTCGCATTCTCTTGGCGGGCAGGGCGCCCGGGTGAAATCGGTAAAAGCGGGGGAGGGCCGCGAAGGCGGGCCGCGCTGAGAAATACAGGTATCCGGCCCGACTTTGAAGCTAGGGAAACTCCCAACCCCGAACGCCGGCGCGGCGATGAAATCCGTCGAATTTCGAAAGCGAACTGAAAGTGCGCCTGCCATACCATGCGTGCCATCCCGGGGGCCTGCCCGGACATCACCACAACAATCACAACTCACAAATCACAAGAGGAGACAGCATGAAGCTGAAATCGATCGCGCTGGCAGCAGTCGGCATGAGCCTGGCCGGTGGCGCAGCGGCGCAATCCAGCGTGACCCTGTACGGCATCATGGATGCCGGCATCGAATACGCCAGCCATGCCGGCCCGAATGGTTCGGTGGTCAAGATGACTTCGGGTGGCAAGAACACGTCGCGCTGGGGCATGCGCGGCAGCGAGGACCTTGGCGGTGGGCTCAAGGCACTGTTCCAGCTGGAGAGCGGCATCGCCATCGATACAGGCCGGCTGGATTCCGATGGCACGCTGTTCGATCGGCGCGCCATTGTTGGCTTGTCCAGCAAGTACGGCCAAGTGGTGCTGGGCCGCACCTTCACCACCACCTATGATTTCATGCTGCCGTTCGACCCGATGGGCTACGCGCCGAATTACTCGTGGGCGACCTCGGCGACCGCTACCGGCGAGCGCAAGGATGGCTTGTTCTCGCGCGCGTCCAACGCGATCCGCTACGACGGCACGTTTGGCGGCGTGAAGCTGGGCGCCACGTTGGCGCTGGGCGAAGTGGCCGGCAGCTTCAAGAGCTCGTCCAAGTACGATTTCGGCGTGGGCTACAGTGCGGGCGGCTTTGCCGCGGCCGCCACCTGGGATCGCCAGAACGGCGCAGGCACCAGCACCACGCCGGCCGATGTCACGGACTACATTCAGGGCATCCACGCTGGCGCCAGCTATGACTTCGGCGACCTGAAGCTTTACGCGGGCTACCGCAACTACAAGCGGACCTTCACCACGGCAGCCGCGTCTCATCGCAGCGATATGTATTGGGGCGGCGCGTCGTATGACTTCACGCCGGCGTTCACGTTGTATGGCGCGGTCTACAAGCAGAATATCAAGGGCGGCAGCGATGCCGATCCGATCCTGTTCTCGGTGCGCGCCCAGTACGCGCTGTCCAAGCGCACCACGGCTTACCTGTCGGGCGGCTATGCCAAGGCGCGCAACGGGCAGAATGTGAGCTTGTCCAGGGACTTCATCGGCTATGCAAACAACCAGGTGGGGGTGACCGCTGGCTTGCAGCATCGCTTCTGATGCGCGCAGTGATGGCTGCGTGAAACGCCGCCGAGCAAGAAAAAAGCGCCTGGTGCTACGGCACCAGGCGCTTTTTTTGCTCTTGCACGGCGCCAGAGGCGCGCAACGTCAGGGCACGATGACGATCTTGCCGGTGACCTTGCGGGCTTCCATGTCTTTCAGGGCTTGCGGCGCCTGCTCCAGCGCATAGCGCGCGGAGATATGCGGGCGGATCTTGCCTTCCTTCATCCAGCCCAGCATCTGCGCCATGTTGGCTTGATTGGCCTTGGGCTCGCGCCGCGCAAAGTCACCCCAGAACACGCCCACCAGCGAGGCGCCCTTGAGCAGCGCCAGGTTCAGCGGGAGCTTGGGGATTTCGCCATTGGCGAAGCCCACCACCAGGTAGCGGCCGCGCCAGCCGATCGAGCGGAACGCCGGCTCGGCGTAGATGCCGCCCACCGGGTCATAGATCACGTCGGGGCCGCGGCCATCGGTCAGCGCCTTCACGCGTTCGCGCAGGTCTTCGGTGCTGTAGTTGATCAGCGCATCGGCGCCATGGTCCTTGCAGACCGCGAGCTTTTCGTCGGTGGAGGCGGCCGCGATCACGCGCGCGCCGATGGCCTTGCCGATTTCGATGGCGGCCAGGCCCACGCCGCCGGCAGCGCCGAGCACCAGCATGGTCTGGCCCGCTTTCAGCTCACCGCGGTCGATCACCGCGTGGTGCGAGGTGCCGTAGGTGAGGGTGAATGCCGCGGCGGTCTCGAAGTCGATGCCCGGCGGCATCGGCACCACGGCGGCGGCGGGGGCCTTGGCCTGCGAGGCAAAGGCGCCGTTGCCCAGGTAGGCGATCACATTGTCGCCGGGCTTGACGTGCGTCACCCCTTCGCCCACCGCATTGACCACGCCGGCCAGTTCCGAGCCGGGCGAGAAGGGCAGTTGCGGCTTGGCCTGGTATTTGTTCTGGATGATGAGGACGTCGGGGAAATTCACGCCAGCCGCCTTCACATCGATGACGACTTCGCCCGGGCCGGGCACCAGGTCCGGCAGGGTTTCGAGCACCAGCGAATCAGGCGGGCCCCAGGCTTTGCAAAGTACGGCTTTCATCATGTCTCCGGTGATATGTTCGATGCCCGGCAGAAGATGGCGCAAAAGGGTGCATGCGCGGTGCACGCGTGGTCCATGCCAGTTGCGCCAGGCAGGCCCGGGCAAGTGTAGCGCAAAAATAGCACGGTCGTTCTGTTACAAGCTGGCGAGCCGCCGCCGGCTACTGTTTTTGCAGCAGGATTTGCGCTGCGGACGGGCCGCTTGCGGCAGCCTTGTCAGGTACAATCCCGGCCATGCATATCCTCCTCGCAAACGATGACGGTTACCTGGCGCCGGGGCTAGCCGCGCTACATGCCGCGCTGGCGCCGCTGGCGCGCATCACGGTGATTGCACCTGAGCAAAACCACAGTGGTGCATCCAACTCGCTGACCTTGCAGCGGCCACTGTCCATCTATGAAGCCCGGGAGGGCGTGCAGAAAGGGTTCCGCTTCGTCAACGGCACGCCGACCGATTGCGTGCATATCGCGCTGACCGGCTTGCTCGACGAGAAACCCGACCTGGTGGTGTCCGGCATCAACCAGGGCCAGAACATGGGCGAGGACGTGCTGTATTCCGGCACCGTCGCCGCCGCTATCGAGGGCTTCCTGCTTGGCATTCCCTCGATCGCTTTTTCGCAGGTGGACAAGGGCTGGACCCATCTTGACGCCGCCGCGCGCGTGGCACGCGACATTGTCGAGCGCTATATCGCCAGGCCCTCGGCCGAGCCGTTCCTGCTCAACGTCAATATTCCCAGCCTGCCGTTCGAACACATCAACGGCTACCGTGCCACCCGGCTCGGCAAGCGCCATCCGTCCCAGCCGGTGATCAAACAGGTCAACCCGCGCGGCGATACCAACTATTGGATCGGGCCCGCCGGCGACGCGCGCGATGCGAGCGAGGGCACGGATTTCCATGCCACGGGCGAAGGCTTCGTGTCGCTGACCCCTTTGCAGCTGGACCTGACTCACCGCGGGCAGCTCGAGCAGGTCAACCAGTGGCTGGCATAAGCCCTTGCCCGCGCAGTAGCCGGCCGTCATGAGTTCCGTCCCGCGTCGCCCAAAATTTCCCCTGTCGCTGGACGCGGTGGTCGAGCGCAAGCCCGCGCCGGCGCGTACCGCTGGCATGCCTGCCGTGGGCGGCGCGCGCGGCGCGGCGATGGCTGCCAAATCGCGCGCGGCCAAGGCGCCCGCTGCGCCCACCCCGGCAGCGAGCGCCGTGCAGGCGCGCGCCAGTGCCGCCACGGCGGGCGGCGGCGGCATGGCCTCGGAACGCGCGCGTGGCGCGCTGGCGGCGCGGCTGCGCGCGGCCGGCATCCGCGACGACCGCGTGCTCGACGCGATTGCTACCATCCCGCGCCACCTGTTTGTCGAGCCCGGCCTGTCGTCGCAAGCGTATGAAGATGCGGCGTTGCCGATCGGCCACCAGCAGACCATCTCCAAGCCGTCGGTGGTGGCTCGCATGATCGAGTTGTTGCGCGATGGCCTCGGCGCGGATGAGCCGCTGGAGCGCGTGCTGGAAATCGGCACCGGCTGCGGCTATCAGGCGGCCGTGCTGAGCCTGGTGGCGCGCGAAGTGTTCTCTATCGAGCGGATTCGTCCGCTGCACGAACAAGCCAAGGCGAACTTGCGGCCGCTGCGGGTGCCAAACCTGCGCCTGCATTATGGCGATGGCATGCTGGGTTTACCCCAGGCGGCGCCGTTTTCGTCGATTATCCTGGCGGCGGCCGGCATGGAGGTGCCTCAGGCGTTGCTGGAGCAGCTTGCCATTGGCGGGCGGCTGATCGCGCCCGTGGCGGTACCTCCCTCCGCCGGCAGCCCAGGGCAGACCGTCACACAGCAATTATTGTTGATCGAGCGGCGTAACCGGCATCGATTTCACCGGACCGCGCTTGAAGCCGTTTTCTTTGTGCCATTAAAATCGGGCACTATCTGAGTCGAACTATGCACAATATCGTGAACACGGAACGTTTCGCCCGCGCCGGGCAGCTCGCTACCGCCTCCCTGCTGCTGGCCTTGCTGGCCGCCTGCGCCTCCTCGCCCATGCCGGCGCCCGTGGTGGACCGCACCTCCGGAGCCGGCGTCGCCGGTGTCGTCCCGCTGGAGCCCGCGCCGCCTGGGTACTATCGCGTCAAGCGAGGCGATACGCTTTATCGAATCGCGCTCGAGAACGGCCAGTCCTATCGCGATGTCGCGGCCTGGAATTCGCTGGCCAATGCCAACCAGATCGAAGTGGGTCAATTGTTGCGCGTGGCGCCTCCTGGCGCCGACGTCAACGCGGGCACCGGCGTCGCCACCATGCCGGTGGCGCCAGGCGGCGTGCAGGGCCAGCCGATCGACCAGGCGCGTCCTGTGCCCACGCCGGTTCCGTCGACAGCCACTGCTGGCGGGGCTTCCGCGCCCGTGGCGGCGGGCTCCGCGCCAGCCGCCGATGGCTCGGTCAAGCTGGCATGGCCGGTCACCGGCCAACTGATCGGGCGTTTCGACGAAAAAGGCAACAAGGGCATTGATATTGCCGGCAAAAAGGGCGATCCGGTGCAAGCAGCCGACGATGGCCGCGTGATTCACGTTGGCCCCTTGCGCGGCTACGGGAATCTTGTCATCATCAAACACAACGATACATATCTCACTGCGTACGGCCACAACGACAAGGTGCTGGTGACGGAGCAGGCAACGGTCCGCAAGGGACAAAAGATTGCAGAGATGGGCAACAGTGACACCGATCGTGTGAAGCTGCATTTCGAGGTACGCAAGAACGGGAAACCAGTCGATCCGATGCGGTATTTGCCGCCACAGTGAGGGTTCATGCCACGCCAGAAAACTGTCTCCACCGGAAGCACCAGCCGCGCTCGGCGTCCCAAGCAGCCGGAGTTGCAGCAGTCCACTGGCGTGGCGCAAGCCGATGCCGATGCAGATTCCGAGTCCTACGGCCAGGACCCGGCCGCCGACTTGGTGCCGCTTACCGATGAGCCCATCACCACGGGTACGGCGGTAGGCCTGCGCGAGGCCGACCTGATGGTCGAGGAAGTCGAGCGCCAGGCCCGCGACGAGGACGAAGAAGAGTCCGAGGACGAAGAAGAAGGCGAGGCCGCAGCCGAGCCGGCTGCGCCCGATCATGACGACTTCCGCACCGTGCTGCACACCGAACTGGCAGCCGACACCGTCCAGCATTACCTGAATCGCATCAGCATCAAGCCGCTGCTGTCTGCGCCGGAGGAGCTGCATTTTTCTACCCTGGCCAAGGGCGGCGATTTCTCGGCGCGGCAGGTCATGATCGAGCGCAACCTGCGGCTGGTGGTCAGCATCGCCAAGGGCTACCTCAATCGCGGCGTGCCGCTGCTGGACCTGATCGAGGAAGGTAATCTCGGCCTGATGCACGCCATCGAGAAATTCGACCCCTCCCGCGGATTCCGTTTCTCGACCTACGCCACATGGTGGATCCGCCAGAGCATCGAGCGCGCCATCATGAACCAGGCGCGCACCGTACGCCTGCCGGTCCACGTCATCCGCGAACTCAACCAGGTGCTGCGCGCCAAGCGTCATCTGGAGAAGGGCGGCACCGACGGCCGCGATGCCAGCCTGGAAGATATTGCCCACCTGCTGGGCAAGACCCCTGACGAAATACAAGACGTGCTCGCGCTCAACGAGCACACCACCTCGCTCGACACGCCATTCGATCTCGATCCCGGATCCAGCCTGCTTGATTTCCTCTCGGACGAGCACAACGCCGCGCCCGACCAGGAAGTCGCCCACCGCGAGCTGGAAAACCTGATGAAACAATGGTTGGCGCGTTTGTCCGAAAAGCACCGCTATGTTGTCGAGCGCCGCTTCGGGCTTAATCACATCGAGCCGGCCACGCTGGAAGAACTTGCCGAGGAAATGGGGCTGACGCGCGAGCGTGTGCGCCAGATCCAGCAAGAGGCGCTGGTCAAGCTCAAACGCCATTTTGCTTCGCAAGGCGTGCGCAAGGACGCTGTTCTATGACACCTGTGCTGGTATTCGACATCGAGACGATTCCCGATGTCGATGGTTTGCGTCGTCTGCACGACCATCCCGATTCCATGACCGATGCCGAGGTCGCCGAACATGCTTTCGCGGCCCGCCGCGAGAAAAACGGCACCGATTTCCTGCCACACTACCTGCAGCGCATCGCGGCCATTTCCTGCGTGCTGCGCCGTAATCAGCGCGACGGCACACCGGTTTTCCATGTGGGCTCGCTTGGCACGCTGGAAGACGGCGAGGCGGTGCTGATCCAGAAGTTCTATGACCTGGTGGCGCGCTACTCGCCCCAGATGGTGTCGTGGAACGGTGGCGGCTTCGACCTGCCCGTGCTGCATTACCGCGGGCTGGTGCATGGCATCGTGGCGCCGCGCTACTGGGAAATGGGCGAAGGCAGCGAGTCCGACAGCCGCGAATTCAAGTGGAACAACTACATCAGTCGTTACCACATGCGGCACCTGGACCTGATGGACTTGCTGGCGATGTACCAGCCGCGCGCTAGCGCACCGCTGGACGATCTCGCCAAGCTGTGCGGGTTTCCCGGCAAGATGGGCATGGACGGCAGCAAGGTCTGGCAGGCCTACCAGGACGGCCAGTTGCCCGCGATCCGCGATTACTGCGAAACCGATGTCGTCAATACCTACCTGGTGTACTGCCGTTTCCAGTTGATGCGCGGCGGCCTGACGCCGAAGCAGTTCGATACCGAAATCGAATTCGTGCAGGAGTCGCTCGCCGAGTTGCCGGGTTCGCAGTGGATCCAGTACCTCCAGTCTTTCCGCATCAAGCCGGTATATGCCGGCGGCGATGACGACGAAGAACCGGAAATCTAAGCGCCGCTCCGTTACAGGCCCCTATTCGTCCGCCAGCGACAGGTAGATCGGCTGGTGGTCGGATGCCCGTGTTTCGCCATCCACCTCGCAGCACAGCACACGCGACAGCAGGTCCTCTGTCAGGAATGCGAAGTCACAGGCAAACGGCGCCTGCGGCCATTGCTCCTTGTCATACAGGGCGCAAGTTGGCGCATGGGGCTTGCCGGGGTGGGTATGCGTCCAGGCGTCGTGCCAGCCGATGATGCCGGTTTCGTGGCAACCGTCGTATGGCGCCAACATGCGCAGGTAAGCGATATCGTCCGGCGCGCCGTTGAAATCGCCGCACAGCACGGCGGAAGCGGGCCGCGCTTCGGGCGTGAACGGGCCGGGCCCAGTCTCGCGCAGGCCGGGTTGGCTGGCGTGCTCGCAGGCCTCGCGGTGCCAGGCGCGCAGCGCGTCGGTCTGGGCCGCGCGCTGATGTGTCGAGTAATACTCCAGGTGGGTGCAGATTACGCGCAGGCGACGCTCTGCCGCCATTACCGTCGCTTCCAGCGCCACGCGCGGCATCGACGGGACGGTTGGATCGGTGGGCCAGGGCAGGGCATGGCGAAACACTTCGAGCAAGGGCAGGCGGGTGGCGATGAGGTTGCCGAACTGGCGTGGCGCGCCGTCCGCGGTGAAACGGTCCACCGCAGGCGCGTAGAGGATCCGGTAGCCGGGCAGCAGCGCTACCAGCTCGGCCACCTGGTCGGGCCCAGGCTCGCCTGCGAGGTCGGAATAGCCGCGCGTCACCTCCTGCAGGCAGATTACATCGGCGTCGGCGATCGCGTGCAGCGTCCTGACGGTGCGGGCCAGGTCGACGCGCCCGTCGGCGCCACGACCCCACTGGATGTTCCAGGAAATCAGTTCCATGTCGCCCCCTGCTCGGTTGCCACGGCGCGCGGTGCAGGTGTTCTGTGCCGGGAGTGCCTCGCGCGTGCTGCACCCATGTTGCGCCTATCTCGCGCGCTTGTCCCGGTCTTCATGCCGCCGGGCTTGCCGCAGGGCCGCCCGGCTGTGCGTCTGGACTACAATCGCGCTTTCACAAAACAATACGTCAGGTTCCCCAGGTGTCTCAAGCCGTGACTCTTACGCAAGCCCATTCTGCGCCAGAAGGTGGCGCCTTCGCCTCCCCGGCCGTACCCGCACCGGTCAAGCCTGCGCCCGTGCAACTGCCCGTCGTGCAGATCCACAGCCTCGACATGGAGGCGCGCGGCGTTGGCCGGCTGGTCAATGAGGATGGCAGCCCGGGCAAGGTGATTTTTGTCGAGGGCGCGCTGCCGGGCGAAACCGTCAGCTACAGCAGCTTCAAGCGCAAGGCCAGCTTCGAGCAGGCCAACCTGGGCATGATCAAGAAGGCCTCGTCAATGCGCGTGAAGCCGGGCTGCGAGTATTTTGGCGTTTGCGGCGGTTGTTCGATGCAGCACCTGGACGCACGCGCGCAGGTGGCCATCAAGCAACGCGTGCTGGAAGACGATCTCTGGCACTTGTCGAAGCTGCGCCCGGACGTGGTGTTCCGCCCGATCGCCGGCCCGGACTGGGGCTACCGCTACCGGGCGCGCCTGACGGTGCGCTACGTGGCAAAGAAAGGCGTGGCGCTGGTCGGCTTCCATGAGCGCAAGAGCAGCTATGTGGCCGATATGGCGAGCTGCAAAGTTCTGCCGCCGCACGTATCGGACCTGCTGGTGCCGCTGCGGGAACTGATCACGGGTTTGTCGATCCGAGACCGCCTGCCGCAGGTCGAGCTGGCAGTGGGGCAGGATGTGACGGTGCTGGTGCTGCGCATCCTGATGCCGCTGACCGAGGCCGACGAGGCACTGCTGCGCGCCTTCGCCGACCAGCACGGCGTGCAGTTCTGGCTTCAGCCCAAGGGCCCGGACACCGTGGTGCCGTTCTACCCGCTGGACCGCGAACTGGCCTACACGCTGCCGGAATTCAGTATCCGCATGCCGTTCAAGCCGACCGACTTTACCCAGGTCAACCACCAGATCAACCGCGCGCTGATTGGCCGGGCGCTGCGCTTGCTGGATGCCCAGCCGGATGACCGGCTGCTCGACCTGTTCTGCGGCATTGGCAATTTCACGCTGCCGCTGGCCACGCGCGGCCGCTCGGTGATGGGCATCGAAGGCAGCGAGGTCCTGACCACCCGGGCACTGGCCAATGCGGTCATCAACGGGTTGGACCACAAAACCGAATTTGCCTGCAGGAACCTCTTCGAGGTGGGTGCGGAAGACATCGCCGCACTGGGCCGTTTCGACCGCTGGCTGATCGACCCGCCGCGCGAAGGTGCGCTGGCGGTCAGCAAGGCACTGGGTGAACTGGCCCAGGCTGGCAGCGACGTGCTGCCCAAGCGCATCGTCTACGTCTCGTGCAACCCGGCCACGCTGGCGCGCGACGCCGGCCTGCTGGTGCACGAGGCCGGCTACCGGCTTTCCGGTGCTGGCGTGGTCAACATGTTCCCGCACACCTCGCACGTGGAATCGATTGCGGTGTTCGACCGCGCCTGAGCGGCTGAGGAAGGCGGGCGCGGCCTTGCGGCCGCGGCAAAGAAAAAGGCCAGCGCGGATGCGCTGGCCTTTTTAGTCCGGGGCAGGGCGGCCGGGCCGCCGCCTTAGTCGCGGTTGCCGCCGAAAATGCCCAGCAGCGCCAGCAGGTTGGCGAAGACGTTGTACACGTCCAGGTAGATCGCCAGTGTTGCCGTGATGTAGTTGGTCTCGCCGCCGTTCAGCACGCGCTGCACGTCAAAGAGGATGTAGGCGGAGAAGATGCCGATGGCGATCACCGAAACCGTGATCATCAGCGACGGCAGTTGCAGCCAGATGTTGGCGACGCTGGCCAGGATCAGCAGGATCACGCCGACGAACAGGAATTTGCTCAGCCCGGAGAAATCGCGCTTGCTGACAGTCGCGATGGTGGCCATGGCGCCGAACACCGCCGCTGTGCCGCCAAAGGCATACATGATCAGTGCAGGACCATTGGAGAACTGCAGCACCGACCCGATCAGGCGCGACAGCATCAGCCCCATGAAAAAGGTGAAGGCCAGCAGCAGGACCACGCCCATGCTGCTGTTCTTGGTCTTCTCGATGGCATAGAAGAAGCCGAACGCGATGCCCAGGAACAGGATCATCGACAGGCCGGGGCTGCCTTTCATCAGGCTGAAGCCCGTGGTGACTCCGATCCACGCACCGATGACGGTGGGGATCATCGAAATGGCAAGCAACCAGTAGGTGTTGCGCATGACCCGATTGCGCACCACGACGTCGCTCGTCGCGGTGCCGCTGCCGAAACTGTATGTGTTCAGCTTGTTATCCATGGTGACTCCTGTCTCAAAACGGTGAGGCGCCGGGGTAACCCAGGCGGGCACAACGCCAATGTGGCATCGCAGTAATGGAATTGCAAGGGTTGAGGGAACGTATCAGCCACATTTTCGCAAAATCCGCGCTGCCAGTGGTGATTTGATCGCAACTGGCCTCTCGCGTTCCCTGCGCGTGGCACGTCATTAAAAGTGCATTATTGGTAACTTTATGGTGTGTGCCGTGCCTTGGTTGGCTCCCGGGAACCTGCGGCCATGGGCCTTCTCGAAACCATAACCGTCTCGTGCTAGAATTGCACGTTTACTTGACTTGTAACCCCTTCATTTTTTGGAGTTTTTATGGCGATCGAACGCACCCTGTCGATTATCAAGCCGGATGCCGTGGCAAAGAATGTCATCGGCCAGATTTACGCTCGTTTCGAGGCCGCAGGCCTGAAGATCGTGGCTGCCAAGATGGTTCACCTGTCGCGCGGTGAAGCCGAGCAATTCTACGCAGTGCACGCTGCGCGCCCGTTCTTCAAGGACCTAGTGGACTTCATGGTTTCCGGCCCGGTCATCATCCAGGCCCTGGAAGGCGAAAACGCCATCACCAAGCATCGCGACCTGATGGGCGCAACCGACCCGAAGAAGGCTGAAGCCGGCACGATCCGCGCTGACTTCGCTGACAGCATCGACGCCAACGCCGTTCACGGCTCGGACGCAGCAGAAACCGCTGCCGTCGAGATCGCTTTCTTCTTCCCCGGCATGAACGTTTACAGCCGCTGATTGTCTGGTCTATTCCACAAGACTAGACTGCTTTAGAAGTTGATACTGCCGTCATGAACACTCTCGTCAACCTGCTCGATCTGGATGCGGACGCGCTTACCGCCTATTGCGGAGAGCTCGGCGAGAAGCCGTTTCGTGCGCGGCAGTTGCAGCGCTGGATTCACCAGTTCGGCGCCAGCCGTTTCGATGCCATGTCCGATCTCGCCAAGTCGCTGCGCGAAAAGCTCGCCACGCGCGCCGAGATCCGCTCGCCTGCCGTCATCACCGACAACCTGTCGGCCGACGGCACGCGCAAGTGGCTGCTGGACGTTGGCGCCGGCGATGCGGTGGAGACGGTGTACATCCCTGAGGAGACGCGCGGCACGCTGTGCGTGTCTTCGCAGGCGGGGTGCGCCGTCAATTGCCGGTTCTGCTCGACCGGCAAGCAAGGCTTCTCGCGCAACCTGTCTACTGGCGAGATCATCGGCCAGCTGTGGATGGCCGAGTTTGCCATGCGTGCCCAACTGGGCCGTGGCGCCAAGGACGACCGCGTCATCTCCAACGTGGTGATGATGGGCATGGGCGAGCCGCTGCTCAACTATGACCAGGTTGTGCCCGCCATGCGCCTGATGCTGGACGACCATGCCTACGGGCTGTCGCGCCGGCGCGTGACGCTGTCCACCTCTGGCGTGGTGCCGATGATGGACCGGCTGGCCAAGGATTTGCCCGTGGCGCTGGCGGTATCGCTGCACGCGTCCAATGATCCGCTGCGCGACATGCTGGTGCCGCTCAACAAGAAGTACCCGCTGGCCGAGCTGATGGCGGCTTGCCGCCGCTACCTGGAATTCGCCCCGCGCGATTTCATCACTTTCGAATACTGCATGCTGGATGGCGTCAATGACGGCGTCGAGCATGCCCGGGAACTGCTGAAGCTTGTGGCCGATGTGCCCTGCAAGTTCAACCTGATCCCGTTCAACCCCTTCCCGGAGTCGGGCCTCAAGCGCTCAAACAACGAGCAGATCCGCCGCTTCGCCCAGGTCCTGATGGACGCCGGCATCGTCACCACCATCCGCAAGACGCGCGGCGACGATATCGATGCCGCCTGCGGCCAGCTCGCGGGTGAGGTCAAGGACCGTACCCGCCTGGCCCAGCGTGGCAAGTTCGGCAAGATCACGCCGATTGTGGCGGCGCCCGCGGCCGGCCAGCCGCAAGAGGCCCGGCCTGCATGACCCGTCTGATAGTTGCGGCGCTGATGGGGCTGGTGCTGCTGTCCGCGTGCCAGTTGCCGCCGCCGGTCAAGCCCGAGTTGCAGACCGCATCCGACCAGACCGAGCTGAGCCGGCGTGCCACCATCCGTCTCCAGTTGGCTACCAGCTACCTTGAGGCAGGGCAGTACACCGTCGCGCTGGACGAGGCCAAGCAGGCCATTGCCATCGACCCGACGCTGGTCGACGCGTACCATATCCGCGCGTTGGTCTACATGAACATGAACGAGCGCGTGCTGGCGGAAGAGAGCTTCCGTAGCGCGCTGGCCATGCGTGCCGATGACGGCGACGTGCTGAACAACTACGGCTGGTTCTTGTGCGTGAACGGACGCTATGCCGAGGCCGTGCCTTACCTGGAGCGCGCGGTCAACGCGCCCTCGGCAAGCGGGCCTGGCAAGGCACTGACCAGCCTTGGCGCCTGCCAGCTACGCAATGGCAGCAGCGAGGCAGCCGAGAAGAGCTTGTTTGGCGCCTTGCGCTACGATCGCAACAACCCGGTAGCCAACAACAACCTGGCGCTGCTGTATTACCAGCGCGGGGACTACCAGCGTGCCCAGCAGTATGTCGGCCGCATCAACAGCAGCAATTTCGTCAGCGCGCAATCCCTCTGGCTGGGTGCGCGCATTGCCCGCCGTCAGGGTGATGTAGCGGCGCAGAATGCCCTGGTGGCACAGTTGCGCAGCCGTTTCCCCGATTCGCGTGAGTTGACCGCATACGAACAAGGAGCATGGGATGAGTGAGCACGAGCGCGCCGAAGGCCAGACTGCAGCGACGGGTCATGCGGGGGGGACCCCTGCGGATGCCGGGCGCGAGGCGGTGGCGCGCGAGATTGGCGAACGCCTGGCGCAAGCGCGCAAGGACCAGCGTTTCTCGCTGGAGGATGTCAGTGCGCGGCTGAAGGTCGCCTCGCACAAGCTGGCCGCCATCGAGCAGGGCGACGTCGCGGCGCTGCCCGACGTGACCTTTGCCAAGGGTGTGATGCGCGCCTACGCGCGCATGCTCCAGATCGACATCGACGCCTTGCTGGCGCGTTTCCACGCGCAGGCTGTGCCGGTGGTGGAAATCGGCATGCGCCGCGAAGGTGGCCTGAACGAGAGCTTCGACGACCGTAACCGCTTTGGCTCCGGCGGCTCCGGCGGCCGGTGGATCTGGCTGGCCCTGGTGGTCGCCGTGATCGGTGGCGGGGTGCTGTTCGGGCTGGACCACTTCAAGCAATGGATCGAGGCGCGCAAGGAAACCCTCACGGCGGCCCCGGCGGCGCAAGCCACGGTGCAAGGCAGCGAGCCCGGTACCGTCACGGCCGCACTGCCGCCGGTGATGGCCGCGTCCGATGCCCCCGCGCCGTCCGAGTCACTGCCCGCCAGCGGCCCGGTGGCGGTGGCGCCAGCGCTTTCGGCAGCACCCGCACCTTCGGCGGCGCCGTCTCCGGCCGCCGTGGCCGCCGTCTCCGCGGTAGCTGCTTCAGCGGCAGTGCCTGCCCCCGCAGCGGCAGACGGTGCTGCCGAGCTGCGCATCCGTTTCGCATCGGATACCTGGTACGAGATCCGCGACCGCAGCGGCAAGGTTGTGCTCGGCGGTACTGCGCGTGCGGGCCAGGATCTCAGCGGCGGCGGTACGCCACCGTACAAAATCGTGATCGGCAACGTCAAGGGCGTCGAGTCGCTGACGCGCAACGGCACGCCGGTCGACCTGCAAGCGGCCAACCGCAATAACGTGGCGCGCCTGACGCTGCCCTGAACATCGTTTCTCCAGCCATGCGCAACGCCGCATTGCAAGGTGGTAATGCTATGAACCAAAAGGCTTGTATGCCGGTGCTGCCCGGCCCGCTGCCCCGCCGCAAAACGCGCCAGGCGCGCGTGGTGTGGGGCGACAATGTGGTCACGATCGGTGGCGACGCTCCCGTGCGCGTGCAGTCGATGACGAACACCGACACGGTGGACGCCATCGGCACCGCGATCCAGGTCAAGGAACTGGCGCGTGCCGGTTCCGAAATTGTGCGCATCACGGTCAATACGCCGGAAGCCGCGGCTGCGGTGCCCGCCCTGCGCGAGCAGCTGGACCGCATGGGCGTGAACGTGCCGCTGGTGGGCGACTTCCACTACAACGGCCACACGCTGCTGCGCGATTATCCCGACTGCGCCCAGGCGTTGTCGAAGTACCGCATCAACCCCGGCAACGTGGGGCAGGGTGCCAAGCGCGACACGCAATTCGCGCAGATGATCGAAATGGCCTGCCGCTACGACAAGCCGGTGCGCATCGGCGTGAACTGGGGCAGCCTGGACCAGTCGCTGCTGGCGCGCATCATGGACGAGAACGCCCTGCGCGCCGAGCCGTGGCCGGCGCAGAACGTGATGGTCGAGGCGTTGATCACCTCCGCGATCGAGTCGGCGAAGAAGGCCGAGGAAATCGGGCTTTCGGGTGATCAGATCATCCTGTCGTGCAAGGTCTCGCAGGTGCAGGAACTGATCGCTGTGTACCGCGAGCTGACCAAGCGCTGCGACTACGCATTGCACCTCGGGCTGACCGAGGCGGGCATGGGCAGCAAGGGGATCGTGGCCTCCACCGCCGCGCTGTCGGTGCTGCTGCAGGAAGGCATTGGCGACACCATCCGCATTTCGCTGACGCCGGAACCCGGCGCTGCGCGCGAGAAGGAGGTCTACGTGGGGCAGGAGATCCTGCAGACCATGGGCCTGCGCAACTTCACCCCGATGGTGATTGCCTGCCCGGGCTGCGGCCGTACCACCAGCACCACCTTCCAGGAACTGGCGTCCAGCATCCAGAGCTACCTGCGCGAGCAGATGCCGACCTGGAAGACCGCCTACCCTGGCGTGGAAGAAATGGATGTGGCCGTGATGGGCTGCATCGTGAACGGGCCGGGCGAAAGCAAGCATGCCAATATCGGCATCTCGCTGCCGGGCTCAGGCGAATCGCCGGCGGCGCCGGTATTTGTCGACGGCGTGAAGGTCAAGACGCTGCGCGGCGATCGCATCGCCGAGGAATTCCAGGCGATCGTGGACGATTATGTGCGCACCCACTACGGCAACAAGGCCGGGAGCGCCGGCAATGAGGTGGCAGCCTGAGCCGTTGCGGCTAGGCGCTACAGGGAAAGACAAGACACAATGAACCAACCCGTGAATCCGGCGGCCGCCAGCGATGGCGCCAAGGCTGCCGACAGCAAGGCAGAGAGCAAGAGCAAGGCAGTGAAAGCCCTGCAGGGCGTCAAGGGCATGAACGACATGCTGCCCGCCGACGCACCGCTGTGGGAGCATTTCGAGAACGCCTCGCGCGCGATGCTGCGTGCCTACGGCTACCAGCAGGTCCGCACGCCCATCGTTGAGCACACGCAGCTGTTCGTGCGCGGCATCGGCGAAGTCACCGACATCGTCGAGAAGGAAATGTATTCCTTCACCGATGCGCTCAACGGCGAGCAACTGACGCTGCGCCCCGAGGGCACGGCGGCCGCAGTGCGGGCCACCATCGAGCACAACCTGCTGTACGACGGCCCCAAGCGCCTGTGGTACACCGGCCCGATGTTCCGCCACGAGCGTCCCCAGCGCGGGCGCTATCGCCAGTTCCACCAGCTCGGCGCCGAGGCCCTCGGCTTTGCCGGCCCGGACGTGGACGCCGAGATCATCATGATGTGCCAGCGCCTGTGGGATGACCTGGGCCTGGTCGGCGTGCGCCTCGAGCTCAATTCGCTGGGCCAGGCCGAGGAGCGCGCCGCGCACCGCGAAGAACTGATCAAGTACCTGGAAGGCTTCCAGGACATTCTTGACGAAGACAGCAAGCGCCGCCTGTACACCAACCCGCTGCGCGTGCTGGATACCAAGAATCCCGCGCTGCAGGAAATGGCAAGCAACGCGCCCAAGCTGATCGATTTCCTGGGCGAGGAGTCGCTTGCCCACTTCGACGGCGTGCAGCGCCTGCTCAAGGCCAACAACATCCCGTTCAAGATCAATCCGCGCCTGGTGCGCGGGCTGGACTACTACAACCTGACGGTGTTCGAGTGGATCACCGACAAGCTCGGCGCGCAGGGCACCATCGCCGGCGGCGGCCGCTACGATCCGCTGATCGCGCGGATGGGCGGCAAGGCGGCACCAGCTTGTGGCTGGGCGATGGGCATCGAGCGCATCATCGAACTGCTGCGAGAGGAAAAGCTCGTGCCGCAGGCGGAAGGTGCCGATGTGTACCTCGTCCACCAGGGCGAAGCGGCTGGCCAGCAGGCCATGATCATCGCCGAGCGCCTGCGCGATGCCGGCCTCGACGTGCTGCTGCATGCCACGCCCGACGGCAAGAGCGGCAGCTTCAAGTCGCAGATGAAGCGCGCCGACGGTAGCGGTGCGGCCTATGCCGTTATCATTGGCGAGGATGAGGTGGTGGCGGGCACGGCACAGGTCAAGGACCTGCGCCAGGGCGCCCAGGCCGAAGGCGGCGGCGCGCAGGTGACGGTGGAGGCTGAAAAACTGGTTGACCACATCATCGACGCCATGGTTGGCGCCAGCGAGTAAGCCTGCTGGTCAGCAGGCAGTATCGGAACCAGGGACCGCAAGAGCGCGGTCCTTCATACAAACAAACGCGGGTGGATCCCTCGACATGGCTTACGATCTAGAAGAACAGGAACAGCTTGAGAGCCTCAAGGCCTGGTGGCGCCAGTACGGCAACACCGTGACCTGGGCCTTGATCGCCGGCTTGCTGGCCTTCGCTGCCTGGAGCGGCTGGAACTACTGGCAACGCAAGCAGGCTGGAGAAGCGGCGCTGCTGTACGAGCAGGTGGTCAAGGCGGCCGAGAGCCGCGATGTCGAGCGGATCAAGCGCGCCGCCGGCGACCTCGAGGAAAAGTTCGGCAAGACCGCCTATGGCCCCATGACCGCGCTGGTATCGGCCAAGGTGCTGTACGATGCAGGCGACCTGGCAGGTACGAAGGCCCAGTTGCAATGGGCGATCGACCATGGCGA
Organism: Cupriavidus sp. GW822-FHT02D05; assembly: GCF_058802485.1. Classification (NCBI taxonomy): domain Bacteria; kingdom Pseudomonadati; phylum Pseudomonadota; class Betaproteobacteria; order Burkholderiales; family Burkholderiaceae; genus Cupriavidus; species Cupriavidus sp. GW822-FHT02D05. The sequence continues at coordinate 187,754 of NZ_JBXAOE010000007.1, forward strand.
TGGCGAGTACGCTCACCTCGCGCGCGTGCGCCTGGCTGGCGTGCTGCTTGACGAGAAGGCCTACGACCAGGGCCTGGCATTGCTCAAGGACGAGCCGCCGGCACCGTTCGTGGCGCTGTATGCGGACCGCCGGGGCGATCTGCTGGCTGCCCAGGACAAGCGCCCGGAAGCCCGCTCGGCCTACCAGAAGGCGCTAGACAAGCTGAGCGCCAACGATGCCGCCATGCGCCAGATCATTCAGTTCAAGCTTGACGCGCTGGGCACCGCCTGAAGGCGGTTGGCCCGGCTCGCCGGCAGGCCCGCGGGATTCGCATGCCATGCATGCCCCGCTTGCCCGCACCCTTGCGCCTCAACTTAAATCAGGATCGGAACCTCATGAAGTCATTGTTTTCCGGCACGGCCCAGAACCAGCAACACGGCAAATCTGTCCGCGGCCTGGTGGTGGCCGCCGCTTGTGCGGCCAGCGTCGCCAGCCTGGGCGGCTGCTCGCTGTTCAGCAAGGCTGACAAGCGCACGCCGGTCGAACTCAAGCCGATCACACAGACGTTGTCGGTGCGCCAGGCCTGGAAGGCCAGCGTCGGCAAGAGCGGCCCGTACTCGCTGCAACCCTCTGTCTCCGGTGGCACCGTCTATGCATCTTCCAATGGCGGCAAGGTGCTGGCGCTCGATGGCGTCACGGGACGCACCTTGTGGGAGGCCAAGACCGACATCGACCTGACCTCCGGCCCCGGCAGCGACGGCACCGTCACGGCGGTGGCGGGCGAGAAGGGCGCGGTCTTTGCCTTTGACGCCAGCGGCAAGCAGATCTGGAAGAAGCAGGTCAATGGGGAGGTTCTCTCGGCGCCGCTGGTCGGCAACGGCCTGGTGGTCGTGCGCACGACCGATACCCGGGTGCTTGGCCTGGATGCGCAGACCGGCGAGCGCCGCTGGATCTACCAGCGCTCGCAGACCGCGCTCAACCTGCGCGCCTCGATGGGCATGGTGTTCGCCGGCGACGGCATCGTGATGGGCTTCCCCGGCGGCAAGCTGGGTGTGCTGGCTCCGGGCAACGGCGTGCTGCGCTGGGAGAGCACGGTTTCCTATCCGAAGGGCGTGTCCGAGATCGAACGGCTTAATGACGTGACGGGCCAGCCCATGGTCAATGGCCGCCAGGTCTGCGCGACCACGTTCCAGGGCCGGATCGCCTGCCTTGAGCTGACCAATGGCCAGCCGCAGTGGGGCAAGGATTTTTCTTCGCCGACCGGCCCCGCGCAGGATGACACTTCGCTGTACGCCGGGGATGAGCGCTCCGTGGTCCATGCATTTGACCGCCAGAACGGCACTGAACGCTGGAAGAACGATCAACTGCTGTATCGCCGTCTCGGCACGCCGCTGGCGGTGGGACGTTCGGTGGTGGCGGGCGATTACGAAGGCTATGTACACTTCTTGTCGCGCGAGGACGGCCAGTTCGTGGCACGCCTGAAGACCGATGGCAGCGAGATTACCGCTGCGCCGGTGGTGGCGGGCCCGTCGCTGGTGGTACAGACACGCGACGGCAACCTCTACGGCTTCGTGCCGGACTGAGGCGGTCGACATTCATGGCGACTGTCCGTGCACCTGTCGGCACGGGCGGCGCCAATCCGGTAGCACGGCCCTTCTGGCCGTGCAGGTGAACGAGGTCGGGTTGCAATGCAAGCCTGATCACCCGACAGGAAAAGTGGCCAGGCGCGCGACGCCCGGCCGTCGGACCCATATCACTCCGGAGTTCCTGGGGGGCGGCATCTGCCGGCCCCCATTTCCGTTTATTGCATGAAACCAGTTATCGCTCTGGTCGGCCGTCCCAATGTGGGCAAGTCGACGCTATTCAACCGCATGACCCGTTCGCGCGACGCGCTTGTCGCCGATCTGCCCGGGCTCACGCGCGATCGCCACTATGGCGAAGGCCGCATCGGTGAACGTCCGTTCATCGCCATCGACACCGGCGGCTTCGAGCCGGTGGCCAAGGAAGGCATCGTTGCCGAAATGGCCAAGCAGACCCGCCAGGCGGTGGTCGAGGCCGACGTGGTGATCTTCCTCGTCGACGGCCGCCTCGGGCTGGCGCCCCAGGACCGCGTGATCGCCGATTACCTGCGCAAGACCGGGCGCCGCGTCATGCTGGCCGTGAACAAGGCCGAGGGCATGAAATACACCACCGTGGTGTCGGAGTTCTACGAGCTTGGCATGGGCGATCCCTATGCCATTTCGTCGACCCACGGCGATGGCGTGCGCGAGCTGGTCGACGAGGCGCTGGAACTGGCGGTGAAAGAGCGCCCGGAACTCGCCGAGGAAGACGAGGGCGCCCAGCGCGGCGTCAAGATCGCTATCGTGGGCCGGCCGAACGTGGGCAAGTCCACGCTGGTCAACACCCTGATCGGCGAAGAACGCGTGATCGCGTTCGACATGCCCGGCACCACGCGGGATGCCATCTATGTGGAGTTCGAGCGCGGCGGCAAGCCCTATACGCTGATCGACACGGCCGGCCTGCGCAAGCGCGGCAAGGTGTTCGAGGCCATCGAGAAGTTTTCGGTGGTCAAGACGCTGCAATCGATTGCTGATGCGAACGTCGTGGTGCTGCTGCTCGACGCGCAGCAGGACGTGTCGGAGCAGGATGCGCACATCGCCGGCTTCATCGTGGAATCCGGGCGCGCGCTGGTGGTTGGCGTCAACAAGTGGGACGGCCTCGACGGCCATAGCCGCGACCGTATCAAGCACGATCTGGAGCGCAAGCTGCAGTTCCTGGACTTCGCCAACTTCCACTTTGTGTCCGCGCAGCAGCGCACGGGCATCAGCGCGCTGCTGCGCTCGGTGGACGACGCGTATGCCGCGGCCATGGTCAAGCTGCCCACGCCGCAGCTCACGCGGATCCTGCAGGAAGCGGTCGAGTTCCAGCAGCCGCGGCGTGTCGGCGCGACGCGGCCCAAGCTGCGCTACGCGCACCAGGGCGGGTCCAATCCGCCCATCATCATCGTGCACGGCAATTCGCTTTCCGGCATCGCCGACACATATCGGCGCTATCTCGAAAACCGTTTCCGCTCGGCTTTCAAACTGAAGGGCACACCGCTTCGCATCGAATTTAGAACGAACAAAAACCCATATGCCGACTCGAAGGATTGAGTCAGTCGACGGGAGCCCGGGCGGGCAAGTTTCGTTTGCGTTCGTTTGGAACTGAGGCTAAATTCACGGTAGCAGGGGGTTCCCTGCGAGGCGATGCTAGCTTGGTACCGTTTTGATCTTTTTTTGGCGCGGCTTGCGCCGTTTGACTTGAATCGGGGATTACCGTCCCCATCATCTATCACTAAATCTATAAATTTGGAGTGTGCCATGAGCAACAAAGGGCAATTGCTACAAGACCCGTTCCTGAACGCGCTGCGCAAAGAGCACGTACCGGTTTCCATCTACCTCGTCAATGGCATCAAGCTGCAAGGCAATATCGAGTCGTTCGACCAGTACGTCGTCCTGTTGCGCAACACCGTGACGCAGATGGTCTACAAGCATGCGATTTCCACCGTCGTACCGGCCCGCGCCGTGAATTTCCGCGTGGACGAAACGGCTGAAGGCTGATCATTCGCGGATAGCACCGCAGTTTTCCGGCAGGCCAGTCGTACCACGGCACGGCCGCCAGTTGCCGGTGTCGCGCAGGGGCCAGATGCTCCGGCGCGACACCAAAAGACGCCAGCCCATCCTGGCTGCAGAGTGGCCACGGGCACGGACATGCTTCACCCTGGTGCATTCCGCCACGGACAGAGTCCCCGCTTCAAGCGTCTTCCCCAGGCCAGGGCTTCTGCCTAACGGCGCCAGCCGCTGCCTCCCAGTAGCCTCCAACCCGTTTTCCTTTCTCGCGTTTCGCGATCCTCCCGTTTGCAATCTAGAGCCACTTCCAATTCCGAGTCCTCCCGCGCCATCCTCGTTGGTGTCGATTTCGGCAAGCATGATTTCCAGGAAAGCCTGAGCGAGCTGGCGTTGCTGACGTCGACCGCGGGGTCCACGCCGGTGCACACGTTGACCGGACGCAGGTCCCGTCCCGACCCGGCGCTGTTCATCGGCTCCGGCAAGGCGGAGGAGCTGAAGGAGGCCGCCGATGCACTCGATGCCGACGTGGTGGTGTTCAACCACTCGCTCAGCCCTGCCCAGCAACGCAATCTAGAGCGCTTCCTGCAGCGCCATGTCATCGACCGAACGGGGCTGATCCTGGACATCTTCGGCCAGCGGGCGCAGAGCCACGTCGGCAAGGTGCAGGTCGAGCTCGCCCAGGTCCAGTACCAGGCCTCGCGGCTGGTCCGCGCCTGGAGCCACCTGGAGCGGCAGAAGGGGGGCATTGGCATGCGTGGCGGCCCGGGCGAGCGCCAGCTCGAGCTCGACCGCCGCCTGCTGGATGAGCGCGCCAAGCGGCTGAAGGCTGACCTGACGCGACTGCAGCGCCAGCACAGCACCCAGCGGCGCGCGCGCGCGCGCAACGACACCCTGAGCATCTCGCTGGTCGGCTATACCAACGCCGGCAAGTCGACACTGTTCAACGCCCTCACCAAGGCCCGGGCCTACGCCGCTGACCAGCTGTTCGCCACGCTGGATACCACTTCGCGCCGGCTGTACCTGGAAGGCGTGGGCAACGTGGTGCTGTCGGATACCGTGGGCTTCATCCGCGACCTGCCGACCCAGCTGGTGGCCGCGTTCCGCGCCACGCTGGAGGAGACCGTGCACGCGGACCTGCTGCTGCATGTGGTTGATGCTTCCAGCCCGGTGCGCCATGAGCAGGTCGAGCAGGTCAACCGTGTGCTGGCCGAAATCAATGCCGACGACATCCCGCAGATCGTGGTGATGAACAAGATCGACGCGTCGCCGGAACTGCTCGAGCAGGGCCCCCGCGTGGAGCGCAACGAGGAGGGTGTGCCGACCCGCGTGTTCGTCAGCGCGCGCGACGGCATTGGCCTGGATGCCTTGCGCGAGGCGCTGGTGGAGGTGGCGCGCTGGCTGGCCGAGCGCCCGCCAGAGCGCCCCCCGCTGGATCCGCGCCTTGCCGATGCGCAGCCTTACCCGGACGACGATCTCGACAGCGGTTTTGACGGCGATGACACCCGGGTGGATCCGGAAGAACCCGACACGCAGTGAGCCAGTTCGACGGAAATCGCAGCCAGATTGCCCCAAATGGGTAAAAGTGGCGTCGATGACTGTTAGAATCCCCTTGTTCCAACTATCCCGGACCCGTGCACTTCATGCCCCTGTTTCCCCGGAATTCTGAATCGAGCCATGCCTTTGGCAGCCGCGCAGGTGGCCGCAACGGCGGCCATGCACCGTCGCGAACGGCCTGGCAGCGTTTGCGCGCGATCCTGTCTTTGAACGATCCCCGTTGGGGTAGGGGCGGCCCGGATGACGAAGACAAAGACAAGGACAAGGATAGTCGCGACAACAATCGCCAGCAAAACCAGCGTCCGCCCCAGGATGGCCCGCCCGACCTCGACGAGCTCTGGCGCGATTTCAACCGTCGCCTGAACGGCCTGCTTGGCCGCAAGGACAACGGTGGTGGCGGCAACCAGGGCTTTGGCGGCGGTGCGCGCACGCCGGGCAAGGGCTCGGGGATCGGCGCCGGCGTGGTGGTGATCGCAGCGGTTGGCATCTGGCTGGCCAGCGGTTTCTTCATGGTGCAGGAAGGCCAGACGGCCGTTATCCTCCAGTTCGGCAAGTTCAAGTACACCACGGGCCCGGGTATCAACTGGCGCCTGCCGTACCCGATCCAGTCCGCCGAAATCGTCAACCTGTCGGGCGTGCGCTCGGTTGAAGTGGGCCGTTCCACCTCGATCAAGGACAGCAACCTGAAGGACGCGTCGATGCTGACGCAGGACGAGAACATCATCGACGTCCGCTTCACGGTGCAGTACGACATCCAGGACGCGAGCGAATTCCTGTTCTACAACAAGACCGACCGAGGTGGCGACGAAGAACTGGTGACCCAGGCTGCCGAGACCTCGGTGCGCGAGATCGTCGGGCGCAACAAGATGGACGCGGTGCTTTACGAGAACCGTGAACAGATTGCCCAGAACCTGGCCAAGTCGATCCAGTCGATCCTGACCGCGTACAAGACCGGCATCCGCGTGATTTCCGTCAACGTGCAGAGCGTGCAGCCGCCCGAGCAGGTCCAGGCGGCCTTTGACGATGTCAACAAGGCCAGCCAGGACCGCGAACGCGCCATCAGCGAAGGCCAGGCCTACGCCAATGACGTGATTCCGCGTGCCAAGGGTACCGCCGCGCGCCTGAACGAAGAATCTGAAGCCTACAAGGCGCGAGTGATCGCCCAGGCCGAAGGCGATGCCTCGCGTTTCCGCCAGGTCCAGGCCGAGTATGCCAAGGCCCCGCAGGTGACGCGTGATCGCATCTATATCGAGACCATGCAGCAGATCTATACCAATTCGACCAAGGTGCTGGTGGATTCACGCCAGGGTAACAATCTCCTCTACCTGCCGCTGGACAAGCTGATGTCGCAATCGGCGGTGGATGCGCGCGCGCCGGCTTCCGGCACCGCGCAGGCCCCTGCCGCGGGCAGCGGCACGTCTCCCGCGCCCGATGCCAGCGGCGATAACCGGTCGCGCGAGCTGTTGCGCAACCGTGACCGCGATTCGCGCTGAGGAGACCCGACATGAACCGACTGATTTCCGTAGTAATCGGCCTCTTCATCGTGCTGGCGATTGGCTCCTCGATGGTGTTCGTGGTGGACCAGCGTCAGTACGCCGTGGTGTTTGCCTTTGGCCAGATCAAGCAGGTGGTGAACGAGCCGGGCCTGCACTTCAAGTTGCCGCCGCCGCTGCAGAACGTGATTTTCATGGATCGCCGCCTGCTGACGATCGACGTGGCCGCTTCGGAGCGCTTCCTGACGGCCGAGAAGAAGAGCATGGTGGTGGACTGGTTCGTCAAGTGGCGCATCACCGATCCGCGCAAGTTCTACGTGGCCTTCAATGGCAACATCCGCGGGGCGCAGGACCGCATGACCCAGCGTATCGACTCCGTCGCCCGCGAGGAATTCGGCAAGCGCACGGTGGCGGAGCTGGTGGCCGGCGAGCGCGAGAAGGTGATGCAGAATATCCGCTCCGCGATGGCCGACTATGCGCAGTCCGTGGGCGTCGAGATCATCGACGTGCGCCTCAAGCGTGTCGACCTGCTGCCCGCGATCAGCGAATCGGTGTATCGCCGCATGGAAGCCGAGCGCAAGCGCGTGGCCAACGAGCTGCGCTCCACCGGCGCGGCCGAGGGCGAGAAGATCCGCGCCGATGCCGATCGCCAGCGTGAAGTCGTGCTGGCCGAGGCCTACCGCGATGCGCAGAAGATCAAGGGCGAGGGCGATGCCCGCGCCTCGCAGATCTACGCCGAATCGTTTGGCCGAGATCCCCAGTTCGCGCAGTTCTGGCGCAGCATGGAGGCTTACCGCAATACGTTCCGCGACAAGCGCGACGTGCTGGTGCTGGAGCCCAATTCCGAGTTCTTCCGCTATATGCGGTCGTCGGGCGGCGCAGCGGCGCCGGCGGCGGCGCCTCCGGCGAGCCGTCGCTAAGCTAGGCGGTTCCGTCCGCCAGGCGCTTCGACAAAACCCCGGCTTGCCGGGGTTTTGTCCGGCTGGAGGGGCGGCAAGTGAGGCTCCCGAGGGGCGTCGCTGCCGTCTCATCCGCCATGCCAGGTGACTGGCTCCCCGCTTGCGGCTGGTGCCCCCGGCACGGCACGCGGCGGGATCGAATTTCAACGGGTGGCTCAAGGCCCCCCGGCAACTGTGTGAAGTGAAGAGATTTACCATGTCCAATCACTGGCTCCTGCCTGAAAACATCGCCGACGTGCTGCCGTCGGAGGCCCGCAAGATCGAGGAACTGCGCCGCCGCATGCTGGACTTGTTCCGCACCTACGGCTACGAGCTGGTCATGCCGCCGATGCTGGAATACCTGGAATCGCTGCTCACCGGGACCGGGCACGACCTCGACCTGCGCACGCTCAAGCTGGTCGACCAGCTCTCCGGCCGCACCATGGGCCTGCGCGCCGACATCACGCCGCAAGTCGCCCGCATCGATGCCCACTTGCTGAACCGCTCCGGCGTGACCCGGCTGTGCTACGCCGGCAATGTGCTGCACGCTCGCCCGGCCGGCTTTCGCGCAACCCGCGAGCCGATCCAGGTTGGCGCGGAGATCTACGGCCATGCCGGCCTGGAAGCGGATGTGGAAATCCAGGCCCTGATGCTGGCCGCGCTGCAGGTTGCCGGCCTGACCGAGATCCGCCTCGACCTTTGCCACGCGGGCATCCTGGAAGCCTTGCTGGACGGCCTGCCGTCCAGCCGCAGGATCGAGGATGTGCTGTTTGCGGCCCTGGAGACCAAGGATGTGTCAGCGCTGCGCGAGTTGACCGAAGGCATGCCGCAGGCCGAGCGCGACGCGCTGCTGGCGCTGCCGACGCTGTACGGCGGCGTGGAGGTGATCGAGCGCGCCCGCGCGACCCTGCCGGCGAGCCCGGCGATTGGCCGTGCGCTGGACGAACTGGCTGCACTGGCCGCGGAAGTGAGCGGGGCGAGCGTCAATATCGATTTGTCCGACCTGCGCGGCTACCATTATCACAGTGGCGTGATGTTCACTGCCTACGTGGCTGGCCTGCCCAACTACGTGGCGCGCGGTGGCCGCTACGACAAGGTCGGCGAGGCCTTTGGCCGCGCGCGGCCGGCAACCGGCTTTTCGCTGGATTTGCGCGAAGTTGCCTCGCTTTCTCCGCTGGAAGTGCGTGCTTTTGCCATTTTCGCGCCGTGGGATGCGGATCCTGCCTTGCGTGCCGCGATTACCGCGCTGCGCGCCGCCGGCGAGATCGTCATCCAGTCGCTGCCGGGGCACACGCACCAGCTCGACGAGTTCAACTGCGACCGCCAACTGGTCCGCCAGGATGGCGGCTGGACGGTGATTCCACGCAGCGCCGGGGCCTGAGCGCAAGCGCCAGGCCGCGGAATTCCCCCGCGTTGCAGGCCGATCTCCCCAAAATCGGGGAGTTGACCTGCAACGAGAGTAAAATACGTTTTTAACCCACTGACCAAAATCAACATGTCCGCTTCTGCAGTAAGCCAGGGACGCAATGTCGTCGTGATCGGCACCCAATGGGGTGACGAAGGCAAGGGAAAAATCGTCGATTGGCTTACCGATCATGCAAAGGGCGTGGTGCGGTTCCAGGGCGGCCACAATGCCGGCCATACGCTCATCATCGGCGGCAAGAAGACCATCCTGCGCCTGATCCCCTCGGGCATCATGCGTGAAGGCACGATCTGCTACATCGGCAACGGCGTCGTGCTGTCGCCGGAGGCGCTGTTCCGTGAGATCGAGGAACTGGAAACCGCCGGCCTGCAGGTGCAGAACCGCCTGCGCATTTCCGAAGCGACCACGCTGATCCTGCCGTACCACGTGGCCATCGACAAGGCCCGTGAAGTGCGCCGTGGCGCCGACAAGATCGGCACCACCGGCCGCGGCATCGGCCCGGCCTACGAAGATAAGGTGGCCCGCCGCGCGCTGCGCGTGCAGGACCTGTTCGATCCCAAGTGCTTCGCCGAGAAGCTGCGCGAGAACCTCGACCTGCATAACTTCATGCTGACCCAGTACCTGGGCGCGGAAGCAGTCGACTTCCAGCAGACTTTGGACGAAATGCTGGCCTACGCGCCGCGCTTGGCCCCGATGGTGGCCGATGTGTCGGCGGAGCTTTACGCGGTCAACGCTGCCGGCGGCAACCTGATGTTCGAAGGCGCGCAAGGCACGCTGCTCGACGTCGACCACGGCACCTATCCGTTCGTCACCTCCAGCAACTGCGTGGCCGGTGCGGCCGCCGCCGGTGCTGGCGTTGGCCCGGGCCGCCTGAATTACATCCTGGGCATCACCAAGGCGTACTGCACCCGCGTGGGCGCAGGTCCGTTCCCCAGCGAGCTGTACGACAACGACAACCCCAAGCGCCAGGACCCGGTGGGTGTGCGCCTGGCCAACGTCGGCAAGGAATTCGGCTCGGTGACCGGGCGACCCCGCCGTACCGGCTGGCTCGATGCCGCCGCGCTCAAGCGTTCAGTGCAGATCAACGGCGTGTCGGGTCTTTGCATGACCAAGCTCGACGTGCTGGATGGCCTTGAAACCCTCAAGCTGTGCGTGGGCTATGAGCTGGACGGCAAGACCGTCGACATCCTGCCGCGTGGTTCGGATGCCGTGGCGCGCTGCGTGCCGGTGTACGAGGAATTCCCGGGCTGGAACGAATCCACCTTCGGCGTGAAGGCCTGGGATGCGCTGCCGGAACAGGCTCGCACCTACCTGAAGCGCGTCGAGGAAGTGGTCGGCATCCCGATCGACATGATCTCGACCGGCCCTGACCGTGACGAAACCATCCTGCTGCGTCACCCGTACGTAGCCTGATGCTGTCTTGCCCGTAAGGGCGCCGCGCGGCTGAACGAAGCCGCGCAGGCAAAAAGACGGCAGATGCACAAGAGCAAATCGGCCCGCGCAAGCGGGCCGAAACTTTATCGGTCGACAGACCTTATGCCTAAAGCCGAAGAGCTAAAACAATCATGACCCTGCCATCGAACGACGAAGAGAACCTGTGGATCTCGTGGGACGACTACCACAGCCTGATCGCGCGCCTGGCGCTGAACGTCCACGAGTCGGGCTGGAAGTTCGACAAGATCCTGTGCCTGGCCCGCGGTGGCCTGCGCGTCGGCGACCAGATGTCCCGTATCTTCGACGTGCCTCTCGCCATCCTGGCCACCAGCAGCTACCGCGAGGCAGCGGGCACACAGCAGGGCGACCTCGATATCGCGCAGTACATCACCATGACCAAGGGCGACCTCTCCGGCAAGATCCTGCTGGTCGATGACCTGGTGGATTCCGGCGTCACGCTGGAGCGCGTGGGCCGCCATTTGCAGGAGCGCTATCCCGCCGTGACGGAAGTGCGTTCGTCCGTGCTGTGGTACAAGGCCTGCTCCAAGGTCAAGCCGGACTACCACGTGACCTTCCTGCCGACGAATCCCTGGATTCACCAGCCGTTCGAAGAGTACGACACGCTGCGTCCGCATAACCTGGCGGCCTGGCTCAAGCGCGGCAAGCACGCCGCCGGCAGCTCGCAGGCCTGATTCCCGGGCGGCCCGATATCGAAGATGGCCGCCGAGGTGAGCGGGCTCGCCCCATCCTTGTGCCCCCATCGTGCAGGCAGTGCGCAATGCACCGCCGCGGAGCAGGCGCTTCGGCTAACCTGCGCTTTCACGGCTCGCCGCAAATGGCCGCCAGCAGGGCGGCCATTATTCTTTATGCCCTCCGTCGTGCTTGCCGCGATGGCCACGCGCCATGGCACGCATGTTTCGGAGGCACCTGCCTGTTTCCTGCTTAGTATGCGACCGTGTAGCGCTGGCGCGAGTGCGCCGGTTTTTCCACTTCGTCGATCATGGCGATGGCATAGTCCTCCATCGAGATCCAGCTCTTGCCGCTGGCGTCGGAGAGCAGCGTCTCCTCGCCCACGCGGAACTTGCCCGTGCGCGTGCCCGGCTCGAACAGGGCGGCGGGGGACAGGAAGGTCCAGTCGATCGCTGTCTCGTTGCGCAGGGCGTTGAGGAAGTCGCGTCCAGCGAGGGCCTCCGCCTTATAGGCTTCCGGGAACTGCGGCGTATCGACCAGTTGCGCGCCTGGTGCTACGAAGAGGCTGCCCGCGCCGCCCACCACCAGCAGGCGAGGCACGCCGGCGGCCTTGACCGCGGAGGTGATCTGTTCGGCCGTGGTCTGCAGGAAACGTACTGTGCTGATTGCCACGTCGTGGCCGGCGAGGGCGGCCGCCAGGGCCTTGGTGTCCGCGACATCTGCATTGATCGTGGCGAGGCCCGGCCGCGTGGCCAGCTTGTCGGCCTGGCGCGCGATGGCGGTGACCGTGTGGCCGCGGCTCAGGGCTTCGTCGATGAGGCGGGTGCCGACACGGCCGGTGGCGCCGATGATTGCGATCTTCATGTTGACTCCTTTGTTGCGCTGTTGAATATCGATATGAAACTAATTTAGTTACATATCGGGATAAAAATTTTTACGGCTTGCGTTGCCGGGCCGCGCGCTCCACATCGGCGAGCATGCCGGCAATCGTGATCTCGGCCAGCGCACCATCCATCGCGGCCTGGGCGCGGTCCGCGGCGTGCTTCAGCGCGCCGGTAATTTCCCGTCCCACCATGCACGCCGGATTGGGCACGCTGTGGTGCGGCGCGATCAGCGTGGCCGACTCCACCGCACGGAACACATCGAGCAACGTGATCGATGCCGCCGCGCGCGCCAGCGAGGCGCCGCCGTTGCTGCCCATCACCGTGCTCACCAGCCCCGCCTCGGCCAACTGGCTGACCAGGCGGCGGATCAGGACCGGGTTCGTGCCCACGCTGCCCGCGATCAATGACGACGGCAAGGGCTCCGCGGCGCTGGCCAGCAAGGTGAGGATGTGGACGGCGACGGCGAATCGGCTGCTGGTGGTCATGGTGGGTGAGGCGATGTGAAACTATATTAGTTACAGATGGCCGTCGCTGTCAAGCGACTGGCGGGCCACGCAGGCATGCCGGTGTGGCATACGCCTGCAGCAATAGGGTGGTTTGCGCCTGAATACGTCGGAAAACGCGACATTCCAGCGTGTGAATGGCGGAAGAATGCCGGGAGCGCCACTGAAACTGATACACTCACCCGCAGCGCAGCAGTCGGCTGCTGCTCCGGTCGCGCCCTGGCAGTTCGTGTGAGCGCCAGGCTGTGTGGATGCCTCTGCCTCAACAGGCAAGAGCGGACTCCACGCCCCGGAGCGGTCGTTGCTGCGACTGGTATTTAGTCAATAGTTAATAGTTAAGTCGCGCAGTCGCGCCAATATCGAATCGGGAGTGCCAAGTTGCAAGATCAGACGCCGGAAAACAAAAAACCCGCAGGGCTCGAAAGCGCTGCGGGTTTTCCGTTTGATCTGGTGCCCAGGAGAGGACTCGAACCTCCACAGTGTTGCCACCGCTAGGACCTGAACCTAGTGCGTCTACCAATTTCGCCACCTGGGCGGGCGTCGAAACAACCGAAGCGCTCATTATAGCGACCGCAAATCGTTTGTCAAATAATTCTAGAAAAAATTGAATCAGAATAACTATCCGATCCCTAGTCGGGAAGAAATCCTTGGCGTCCTGCGGACGTCGGGGTCGCCCTTGTCGGGCGGCGATATCGCCAAGGCGCTCGCTGTCACGCGCAAAGAACACGACGGCTTCCAGAAGCGCCTCGCCGCCATGGAGCGCGATGGCCAGATCGAACTCAACCGCAAGGGTCGCTACGAGCTGGCCAACCAGCCTAACTTTGTGGTCGGCCGTGTGCAGGGCCACCGCGATGGCTTCGGCTTCCTGATCCGCGACGATGGCGATGACGACATCTTCCTGCCGGAGCGCGAGCTGCAGAAGGCCATGCACAACGACCGTGCCCAGGTGCGCGTGATCGGCTACGACCGGCGCGGCCGGCCCGAAGGCCAGATCGTCGAGATCCTTGAGCGCGCCAACCGCTACGTGATCGGCCGCCTGCTGAGCGAAGGCGGCGTGCTCGTGGTGGCGCCCGAAGACAAGCGCATCAGCCAGGACATCCTGATCCCGCCGAAGTCGCAAGGCAAGGCGCAAGTCGGCCAGGTGGTCAGCGTCGAGATCATCGACTACCCCGATCGCTACGTGCAGCCCGTGGGCCGAGTGGTGGAAGTGCTGGGGGACTTCGACGACCCCGGCATGGAAATCGAAATCGCCGTGCGCAAGTACGGCGTGCCGCATGAATTCTCGGATGCCTGCGCCAAAGAAGCCGCCGGCCTGCCCGACGAGGTGCGCGAGTCCGACCTGGAGCACCGCATCGACCTGCGCGACGTGCCGCTGGTGACGATCGACGGCGAAGACGCGCGCGACTTCGACGACGCCGTCTACTGCGAACCCGTCAAGATCGGCCGCTCGAAGGGCTGGCGCCTGGTGGTGGCGATTGCCGATGTGTCGCACTACGTGCGCCCTGGCACGGCGCTCGACGCCGATGCGCTGGATCGCGCCACCTCGGTGTACTTCCCGCGCCGCGTCATCCCGATGCTGCCGGAAAAGCTCTCCAACGGCCTGTGCTCGCTGAACCCGCAAGTCGACCGCCTGTGCATGGTGTGCGATGCGGTGATCACCGCCAAGGGCGAGCTCAAGGGCTATCAGTTCTATCCCGCCGTGATGCATTCGGCGGCGCGCCTGACCTATAACGAGGTCTGGTCGGTGCTGTCCAACACCAAGGGCCCGGAGGCGCACAAGCGTGCCGACCTGGTGCCGCACCTGCAGAACCTGTACGAGTTGTTCCAGGTCCTGCTCAAGGCGCGGCGCGAGCGTGGCGCGATCGACTTCGATACCACCGAGACCTATATCGTCTGCAATGCGCAGGGCAAGATCGAGCAGATCCTGCCGCGCACCCGCAACGACGCCCACCGCCTGATCGAGGAATGCATGCTGGCCGCCAACGTGTGCGCCGCCGACTTTCTCGAACGCTTCAAGCATCCCACGCTGTACCGGATCCACGCCGGCCCGAGCGAGGAAAAGCTGAAGAACCTGCGTGAGTTCCTGCGCACCGTCGGGCTTTCGCTGGCCGGTGGCGACAAGCCGCAAGCGGGCGACTACGCCGACGTGATGGACAAGATCAAGAGCCGTCCCGACGCGCCGATGTTGCAGACCATGCTGCTGCGCTCGATGCAGCAGGCGGTCTACAGCCCGGACAACATCGGCCACTTCGGCTTGTCGTACGAGGCTTACGCCCACTTCACCAGCCCGATCCGCCGCTATCCGGACTTGCTCACGCACCGCGCCATCAAGGCCGTGCTGGCCCATACCAAGTACCGGCCGGCATTTGCGCCGGGCACCGCGCTGAACACCGCGATCGCGCCCAAGGCGCGCCGCATGCAGGCCAAGGACGCCGCCGAGAAGGCAGAGCGAAGCGCCGCGCGCGCCCAGCGCAACGAAGCCATCTGGGACGAACTCGGCCTGCACTGCTCGGCCAACGAGCGCCGCGCCGATGAAGCCTCGCGCGATGTGGAGGCCTGGCTCAAGTGCTACTTCATGCGCGACAAGCTTGGCAGCGAGTATTCGGGCACCATCAGCTCGGTCACCTCGTTCGGCATCTTCGTGCAGCTCGACGAGCTCTATGTCGAAGGCCTGGTCCATGTCACCGAACTGGGCAGCGATTACTTCCAGTACGACGAGGCGCGCAATGAACTGCGCGGCGAGCGTACCGGCATCCGCTACCGCCTCACCGACCGCGTTCGCGTGCAGGTTTCGCGCGTGGACCTCGATGCGCGCAAGATCGACTTCCGCCTGGTGCAGGAGCCCTCAGCCAAGAACCTGCGTGGCCGCGCCCCGACCGTCGATGCCGCGCCGCGCGTGCCCGCCGCGCACGCCGTGCCCGCGCGTAAGAAGGGCCGTCAGCTGGCCGCGCTGCTGGGTGGCAGCTCCAAGCCGGAAGAGTCGTTCGACGAAACGCTGGACCGCGTGATCGAAGAGCAGCCGGTGTTCGAAGCTGTCATGACGCCGGTCAAGCCGCACGTGGGGCAGGGCGCCAAGGCCGGCGGCAAGCCGGCCAAGCGCGCCGCCAAGCCCAAGCCGCAGCATCTGGGCTCGACGCACAAGGGCGGCGCCAAGCCGGCCGGCAAGAGCAGCCGCGCTTCGCGCAAGCGCACCTGACGGCCATGGCGCCGGCGCCGGCTTGCCCGGTTCCGGCGCCATGGCTGCGGACACGGGGCAAGCTCCGGCGGGAATGTACAATCTCGCCATGGCTAAACAAAAACTCCTGATCGGCTTTCACGCCGTCACCGCGCGCCTGCGCCAGGACGCCGCTGGCGTCACCGATGTCTACGTAGAATCCGCGCGGCGTGACCGCCGCATGCAGGACTTCATCCGCCTTGCCGAAAGCCTCAAAGTGCGCCTGCATCCGGTGGATGCCGAGCGCCTGCGCGGCATGGCCGGCACCGACCGCCACCAAGGCGTGGTCGCCCGCGCCGAAGATGTGGCGCTGGCCCTCAATCTTGATGAACTGCTCGACGGCATCGAGGGCACGCCCTTGCTGCTGGTGCTCGACGGCGTCACCGATCCGCACAACCTGGGCGCTTGCCTGCGCGTGGCCGATGGCGCTGGCGCGCACGCTGTGATCGCTCCGAAGGACCGCAGCGTGGGTTTGAACACCACGGTGGCCAAGGTGGCCAGCGGTGCGGCGGAAACCGTCCCCTACATCACTGTCACCAACCTGGCACGCACGCTGCGCGAGTTGCAGGAACGCGGCATCTGGGTGATCGGTACGGACGACGGCACGGAAAAGACGCTCTATGACGTCGATTTCAAGGGGCCGGTTGCCCTGGTGATGGGCGCCGAAGGCGAGGGCATGCGCCGCCTCACCCGCGAAACCTGTGACGAGCTCGTGAGCATCCCGATGGCCGGCGGCGTGGAAAGCCTGAACGTTTCCGTGGCCAGCGGCGTGTGCCTGTATGAGGCGGTGCGCCAGCGCCGCCTGAAGCGCTGAGCGCTGGGGCGGCATCCATGACGGCGTACATCGACGCGCAGGCGCTCGCGGCATCGCGCCGCCTGATCGGCGAAGCCACCAATATCATGGTGCTCACCGGCGCGGGCGTATCCGCCGAGTCCGGCGTGCCCACGTTCCGCGATGCCATGACCGGCTTGTGGTCGCGCTTCAATCCCGAGGAGCTGGCCCAGGAAGACGCCTACCGGCGACAGCCCGCGCTGGTCTGGGAGTGGTACCTGCACCGGCGCGAGCTGGTGGCGGCCACCGATCCCAACCCAGCGCATATCGCCCTGGTGGCGCTCGCCGCGCAGAAGGCCGTGACCCTGGTCACGCAAAACGTGGATGGCCTGCATCAGCGCGCCGGCAGCCGCGAGGTGATCGAGCTGCACGGCAACCTGTTCGCCAACAAGTGGCTTGACGGCTGCGGCCGTTGCGACCCGGCGACCGCCGTGCCGGGCATGCCGCCGCGCTGCTCCCTTTGCAATGCCATGATGCGCCCCGGCGTGGTGTGGTTCGGCGAGGAACTGCCGCGCGTGGCCCGCTATCGCGCCGAGCACGCGGCCGAGCAGTGCGATCTGTGCATCGTGGTGGGCACCTCCGGGCTGGTCTATCCGGCAGCCGGCTTGCCCGGCGCTGCCAAGGACCATGGCGCGCATGTCATCGTGGTCAATCCCGAGCCTTCGGCGCTGGACCAGACCGCCGATCTGGTGCTGCGCGGACCGGCCGGGGTGGTCTTGCCTTTGCTGTGGGACGGTGTGAGCGCGACACCAGCTTGAACCGGCTCGCCGCCTGGATTCCCGGGCGGCTTCTGTTTTCTCCCTCTCAATTCCCCCCTCTCAAGCCGTAATCAACGCCTCCAGCTTGACCGCATCCGCCGCAAATGCGCGGATCCCCTCTGCCAGCTTTTCCGTCGCCATCGCGTCTTCATTGAGCTGCCAGCGGAAAGCCGCCTCACCGCACTCGATGCGGGCGATATTGCCGGCCTGCGCCTGGTCGACCGACAGCTTGCGCTCCACGGTGCCTTCGCTGGCGGCCAGCTTCTCCAGCAGGTCCGGGCTGATGGTGAGCAGATCGCAGCCGGCCAGCGCCAGGATCTGCTCGGTGCTGCGGAAGCTGGCACCCATCACTTCGGTGGGGTGGCCGAACTTCTTGTAGTAGTCGTAGATCTGGCGCACGGAACGCACGCCGGGATCGTTGTCGGCCGCGTTGGCGGCAGTGTCCCATTTGTCGCCGGCTTGCTTCTTGTGCCAGTCCAGGATGCGGCCAACGAAGGGCGAGATCAGTTGCGCGCCGGCCTCGGCGCAGGCAACGGCCTGGGCCAGCGAGAACAGCAGCGTCATGTTGCAGTTGATGCCTTCTCGCTGCAGCACTTCAGCTGCGCGGATACCTTCCCAGGTGGAGGCGATCTTGATCAGCACGCGCTCGCGGGCCACGCCGCGCTGCTCATACAGCGAGATCAGGTGGCGGGCCTTGGCCAGTGTGGCTTCAGTGTTGAAGGACAGGCGGGCGTCGACCTCGGTTGACACACGGCCCGGCACGATGGCCAGGATCTCGCAGCCAAAGGCGATCAGCAGGGCGTCCATCACGGCGTCGGTGCCTTCATTGCCGCGCACGGCCTTTTCCAGCAGGGGACGGTACTCGGCCTTCTGGACGGCCTTCAGAATCAGGGAAGGATTGGTGGTGGCGTCCTGCGGCGTGTACTGCTTCATCACCTGGAAATCGCCGGTGTCCGCCACCACGGTGGTGAACTGCTTGAGCTGATCGAGCTGGTTCATGGTCAGTGAGTTGCTTTTAAGGGTTGGTGATGGCGCAGGACCAAAACGGCAGGCCCCGGGCGCCGCGCTGATGCATGCCTCGGGTCATTGTACCGTCGGCTCGCGCCTACGCCGGGGATGTCACGGCATTCCGGTACACTATGCGGTTTCCCCCAAAGCAGATGGGCTGTTGTCATGACACAGGATGAACTCAAGGCGCTGGTGGCGCAAGCCGCGGCCGACTATGTCAAAGAGGTAGTGCCGGCGGGCGCGGTGCTGGGCGTGGGCACGGGCTCCACGGCCAACCTCTTTATCGATGCGGTGGCGGCGTTCAAGGAACGCTTTTCCGGCGCGGTCTCCAGCTCGGAGGCGTCCACGCGCCGCCTGCAGCAGCACGGCTTCCAGGTCTTGGACCTGAATGAGGTCGACGAGATCCCCGTGTATGTCGACGGCGCGGACGAGATCGATGCCAGCGGCGCCATGATCAAGGGCGGCGGCGGCGCGCTGACGCGCGAGAAGATCGTGGCCTCGGTGGCCAAGCGCTTTGTCTGCATCGCCGACGGCAGCAAGCTGGTGGATGTGATGGGCGCGTTTCCCCTGCCGGTGGAAGTGATTCCGATGGCACGCGCCGCGGTCGCACGCCAACTGGCCGCATTTGGCGGCCAGCCGCGCCTGCGCATGACCAAGGAAGGCGGTATCTTCAAGACCGACAACGGCAATGTGATCCTGGATGTGGCAGGCCTGAAGATCAACAATCCGAAGTCGATGGAAGAAGCCATCAATCACATGCCGGGCGTGGTCACGGTGGGGCTGTTTGCCCTGCGCGGCGCGGACGTACTGTTGCTGGGCACGCCAGAGGGCGTGAAGCGCAGCGATTATTGAGTTTGCCGGTCCCGTTGGAGGATCGTTACATGAAAAAGGGTGCCGTAACAGGCACCCTTTTTGTTTTCCACCGCGCGGCGCCAAGCCGCGCTCAGCCAGATCAGGCAGCCGGCGGCGGCACGTAGCCCTGTGCCTGGTCCGCGCCTTCGCCGAAGAAGTACTTCTCGGTCTGCTTGAGCAGGTACTGGCGAGCGCGGGTGTCGGCCATGTTCAGGCGGTTTTCGTTGATCAGCATGGTCTGGTGCTTGAGCCAGCCGGCCCAGGCTTCCTTCGACACGCTTTGCCAGATCTTCTTGCCAAGTTCGCCCGGCAGCGGCGGCAGGTCTAGCCCTTCGGCTTCTTTGTTGAGCTTGACGCATTGAACCATGCGGGCCATGGGAACTCCTTGTTGTCGTGTGATGTAGCCGGCGCGGCGAGGGGCCGACCGTTGCGGTGCCGCTATTGTAACGAAGCGGGGGCCGGCCTTCAGGCTACCCCCACCGCCGTCACAGTTTCTTCATCAGCACCATCGACTTGCGCTGCCAGTTGTAGAGCTTGCGCTTGTCTTCCGGCAGGTCGTCCACGGTGGCGTGGACAAAGCCGCGCTTGAGGAACCAGTGCTCCGTGCGGGTAGTGAGCACGAACAGGCGGTCAAGGCCGAGGCTGCGGGCGCGGCGCTCGATGCGCTTGAGCAGGCGCTCGCCGTCGCCGGTGCCCTGGGCTTCGGATGACACAGTCAGGCAGGCCATCTCGGCCATGCCTTCGCGCGGGTAGGGGTAGAGCGCGGCGCAGCCGAACAGCACGCCATCGTGCTCGATCACCGAGAAGTTGGCGATGTCGCGCTCGATCAGGTGGCGCCCGCGTGGCACCAGCGTGCCGTCCTGCTCCAGCGGGGCGATCAGCTGCAGGATGCCGCCGACGTCGTCCAGCGTGGCTTCGCGCAGGCTTTCCAGGTCGGTGTCGGAGATCATGGTGCCGACGCCGTCGTGCAGGAACAGCTCCAGCAGCACCGAGCCGTCCAGCTGGAAGGGGATCAGGTGGGCGCGCGGCACGCCGCCCTTGAGCGCCTTGACCAGGTGTTCCAGGTAGTAGGAGACATCGGGCGGCAGGTGGTTGTTCTGCAGCCGCTCGATGGCGGTGCGCAGCGACATTTCCGGCATCAGCTTGCCAACGGGGTCCTGCACGCCTGGCACTTCGGTGATGAATACCAGCTTGTCGGCCTTCAGGGCGATGGCGGTAGCGCTGGCCACGTCTTCCATCGACAGGTTGAAGGCCTGGCCTGTGGGCGAGAAGCCAAGCGGCGAGAGCAGCACGATCTTGCCGTGCGACAGCGACATGCGAACCGACTCGCCGTCGATCTTGCGCACCAGCCCGGTGTGCTGGTAATCCACGCCGTCGACGATGCCGAGCGGGCGGGCGGTGACGAAGTTGCCGGAGATCACCGACAGCTGGGCGCCAGCCATGGGCGTGTTAGGCAAGCCTTGGCTGAAGGCGGCCTCGATATCCAGGCGCAGTTCGCCGGCGGCTTCCTTGGCGCACTCCAGCGCCGCGTTGTCGGTCACGCGCACGCCGTCGGCGAATTGCGACTCGACATGGCGCAGAGCCAGCTGCTCTTCCACCTGCGGGCGCGAGCCGTGCACCAGCACGATCTGCATGCCCATGGCGTGCAGCAGGGCCACGTCATTGACCAGGGCGTTAAGGATGTTGGCCTTGACCAGCTCACCGCCGAAGGCGATCACGAAGGTCTTGCCGCGGAAGGCGTGGATATAGGGCGCAACCGCTCGCAGCCAGTCGACGAACTGCTGGTGGTCGGGGGCGCCACGCTCGACGGGGTCGGCGCCGGTAGCGTGCGCGGGCAGCGTGGAAGGGGCGGTGACGGGCAGGGGCTCGTCCATTTCGGACGGCGCGGGCGCGTCGGCTGGCGTGTCGGTTCTTGCATTCATGCCGCGGATTATAATCCCGGCCAATGTCAGCACAACGCCCCGCCAAACCTTTGTCGCCGGATCGGAAAACCGATGCCGGCCGCCCCGCGCCCAAGGCCGCCCCCTCGCCAGCCCAGCCTGCTGTCCAGCCTGTCGCCAGGCCGGCGCGCGCGCCGGCCGTGTCCACCACGCCGGCCGCCGGCCCGCCGGCCGAACGCCAACCTCGGCAGCCGGGCCAGGCCCGGCAAGCCAGGCCGCAGCCGGCAAACGGCACGCCCCGGCCTCCCCGGCCGCCTCGCCCGGAGCGCACCGAGCGCACCGAACGCCCGCCCCGCGAGGCACGCCGCCCGGTGCGCCAGGCCAACCTGCTCCCGCCCATCACCTTCCCCGAGGCGCTGCCGGTATCCGGCCGCCGCGAGGAGATCGCACAGGCGCTGCTGGCCAACCAGGTGGTGATCGTCTCCGGCGAGACCGGCTCCGGCAAAACCACCCAGTTGCCCAAGATCTGCCTGTCGATCGGGCGCGGTCCGGGTGCCGACGGCACCGGCGGCCTGATCGGCCACACGCAGCCACGCCGGATTGCCGCCACCTCCACGGCCAAGCGCATCGCGCAGGAGATCGGCACGCCGCTCGGCGAGCACGTGGGCTACCAGGTGCGTTTCAACGACACCATGTCGGCGGGCGCGTCGGTCAAGCTGATGACCGACGGCATCTTGCTGGCCGAGACGCAGAACGATCCGTTGCTGCGCGCCTACGACACCATCATCATCGACGAGGCGCACGAACGCAGCCTCAATATCGATTTCCTGATCGGCTACCTGAAGGAGATCCTGCCAAAGCGGCCAGACCTCAAGCTGGTCATCACCTCGGCCACCATCGACGCCAATCGCTTTGCCGAGCACTTTGCGCAGGGCGGCAAGCCCGCGCCGGTGATCGAGGTCAGCGGGCGCCTGTATCCGGTGGAGATCCGCTACCGGCCGATCGAGAAGGACAAGCCGGCGCCCGGCGAGGGCGCGCCCAAGTCCGCGCAATCGAAAGATCGCGACCTGTTCGACGGCATCGTCGAGGCGGTGGACGAACTGTGCCGCCTCGGCCCGGGCGATGTGCTGGTGTTCCTGCCCGGCGAGCGCGAAATTCGCGAGGCTGCCGAGGCGCTGCGCAAGCACCATCCGCCGCATACCGAGATCCTGCCGCTGTTCGCGCGCTTGTCGGTGCAGGAGCAGGAACGGGTGTTCCGGCCTTCCAACGCGCGGCGCATCGTGCTGGCCACCAACGTGGCAGAAACCTCGCTGACCGTGCCGGGCATCCGCTATGTGGTGGATACCGGGATGGCGCGGGTCAAGCGCTATTCCTACCGCAACAAGGTCGAGCAGTTGCAGATCGAGGCGATCTCGCAGGCCGCCGCCAACCAGCGTGCCGGGCGTTGCGGCCGGGTGGCCGACGGCGTGTGTATCCGGTTGTACGAGGAGGCCGATTTCGTCAGCCGGGCGCGCTTTACCGATCCGGAGATCCTGCGCTCGTCGCTGGCCGCGGTGATCTTGCGCATGAAGGCGCTGAAGCTGACGGCGATCGAGGAATTCCCCTTTATCGAGCCGCCGCTGGGCCGCGCCATTGCCGACGGCTACCAGCTGTTGCAGGAGCTGGGCGCGGTGGAAAGCGTGGGCGACGACGCCAACGCGCTGACCCAGGTCGGCCGCCAGCTGGCCCGCCTGCCGCTGGACCCCCGCGTGGCCCGCATGACGCTGGCCGCGCGCGAGCACCATTGCCTGCGCGAGGTGCTGATCATCGCCAGCGCGCTGTCGGTGCAGGATCCGCGCGATCGTCCGCAGGAGGCGCAGGAAGCCGCCGACCAGGCCCACCGCAAGTTCATGGACGAACGCTCCGAGTTCCTGGGCTGGGTCAAGATGTGGAAGTGGTTCGAGGACGCGGTGGCGCACAAGAAGACCAACCGCCAGCTGCAGGACCAGTGCCGCGCCAGTTTCCTGTCGCATGTGCGCCTGCGCGAATGGCGCGACGTGCATTCGCAGCTGCTGACTACCGTCACCGAGCAGGGCTGGAAGCTCAACGAGAGCGAGCCCACCTATGAGCAGGTGCATAAGGCGCTGCTCACGGGGTTGCTCGGCAACGTAGGTTGCAAGATTGAAGACGCCGACGGCCGCGGGCGCGAGTACCTGGGCGCGCGCGGCATCAAGTTCCACCTGTGGCCCGGCTCGCTGATCGCGCGCAAGGTCGGCCGCTGGATCATCGGCGCCGAGCTGATCGAAACCAGCCGGCTGTTTGCGCGCACGCTGGCCAAGATCGAGCCGGAATGGCTGGAGCAGGTCGGCCGCCATTTGCTCCGCGTCAGCTGGAGCGATCCGCATTGGGAGAAGAAATCCGGCCAGGTGATGGCAATGGAGCGCGCCACGCTGTATGGGCTGGTGGTCTACCAGCACCGGCGCGTGCACTACGGGCCGATGAACCCGGCCGAGGCGCGCGAGCTGTTTATCCGCCGCGGGCTGGTGGAAGGCGAGTTCGATACCAAGCTGCCGTTCTTCGCCCATAACCAGCGCTTGACGCGCGAGATCGAAAACCTGGAGCACAAGGCGCGCCGCCAGGACGTTCTGGTCGACGATGAGCTGATCTTCGCGTTCTACGATCGCCTGATCCCCGCCGAGATTCACCAGCAGGCCACCTTCGAGCAGTGGTACCAGGCCGAGAGCGCGCGCGAGCGCAAGCTGCTTTACCTGAACCGCGAGGAGCTGATGCGCCACGAGGCGGCCGGCATCACCACGGACCTGTTCCCCAAGCTGATGCCGGTGGCGGGCGTGGATATGTCGCTGACGTACCACTTCGAGCCCGGCAGCCATCGCGACGGCGTGACGCTGACGGTGCCGCTGTATGCGCTCAACCAGGTGCGCCAGGAGCGTGCGGACTGGCTGGTGCCGGGCATGGTCAAGGAGAAGGTGCACCTGCTGCTCAAGTCGCTGCCGCAGAAGCTGCGCCGCCATTGCGTGCCGCTGCCGGATTACGCGGCGGGCTTCGTCGATCGCAATGCCTTTGGCGAGGGCGAGTTGCTGGATGTGCTGATTGCCGACATCCGCGAGCAGACCGGCACCATGGTCAAGCGCGCCGACTTCAAGCTGGAAACCTTGCCCGCCCACCACGCCATGAACTTCAAGGTGGTGGACGAGCACGGCCGGCAACTGGACATGGGCCGCAACCTGGCGCAGTTGCGCGCCGAGTTTGGCGGGCAGGCGCAGCAGTCGTTCCAGAACATCGCCGCGCGCGATGTGCCGGCGGCCGAGGCGGGGCAATACGAAAACCTGACCAGCTGGTCCTTCGGCGAACTGCCCGAGCTGCTGGAGGTCCGCAAGGGCAACCAGACGCTGTACGGCTATCCTGCGCTGGTCGACCACGCCACGCATTGCGACGTGGAGGTGTTCGACGATCCGCAGGAAGCTGCGCGCATCCATCAAGCCGGGCTACGCCGCCTGTTTGCGTTGCAGTTGCGCGAGCAGGTGAAGTTCCTGGAGAAGAACATCCCCGGCATGCAGCAGATGGCGATGCAGTACATGACGCTGGGCACGCAGGAAATGTTGCGCGACCAGATCGTGATGCTGGCGCTGGAGCGGGCCTGCCTGCAGGCGCCGCTGCCGCGCAACGAGGCTGAGTTCGCCGCCCGCAAGGAAGAAGGGCGCTCGCGCCTGAGCCTGCTGGCGCAGGAGATTGCCCGGCTGGTAGGGGCAGTGCTGGCCGAGTACGCGACGCTGCCGCGCAAGCTGATCCAGGCCAAGCCGTTCGCCGCGGCGCACGCCGACATGCAGGCGCAGCTGACGCGGCTGATGGGCAAGCACTTTGTGGCCGATACGCCTTACCTGCAACTGGTGCATTTCCCGCGCTACCTGAAGGGCATCGCCATGCGCATCGACAAGATCAAGGGCGATCCCGCGCGCGACACCCAGCGGTTGCAGGAAATCACGCCGCTGCTGCAGCAATGGCAGCGGGCCGAGACGCAGTTGCGGCAGCAGGGGCGGGGCGTGGAAGACGCGCGCCTGGACGAGTTCCGCTGGATGCTGGAAGAACTCCGTGTGGCGCTGTTCGCGCAGGAGTTGCGCACGCCTGTGCCGATGTCGGTCAAGCGTCTGCAAAAGGTGTGGGAAGCGATGCAGCGCTGAAACCAGGGTTGCCGGCCTTTCGCGCGAACGCTAGCCCGCGCGGAGATTGTGACCAAATGTTAGTTTGTTGCGCTTCGTCATCGGATCACAGTCCGAAAACGTTAGAATGGTCGATTAAGTCATTGTTTAACAGTCTTATGCTCGCATTGCGTCGTGTAGTTTCCGGGTTTGCCGCCATCGGCACCCTGGCCCTGGGGATGGTAGCGGCGCCGGCGTTGGCGGAAGTGGTGGTGGTGCTCAATTCGGGTGATGCTACCGTCACCTTGATCGACAAGGACACCCAGAAGGTGCTGGAGACGTTCCCGGTCGGGAAGGAGCCGCACCACTTGATCGCCACGCCCGACGACAAATCGCTGATCGTTGCCAATGCGGTCGGCAACGACCTCGTGTTCCTCGACCCGGTTACCGGCAAGGTCCAGCAGCGCGTGGCCAATATCGACGATCCCTACCAGATCGGCTTCTCGCCCGACCAGAAGTGGTTCCTGACCACGGGCAACCGCCTTGATCGCGTCGACGTGTATCGCTGGGACGGCAAGGCGCTCAAGATCGCCAAGCAACTGCCACTGGCCAAGACGCCGAGCCATATCGCCTTTACCGCCGACAGCCGTGTTGCCTTCGTCACGCTGCAGGACTCCAACGAAGTGGTCGCCATCGACCTGCCCACGCAGACCGTGATGTGGCGCATGAACGCCGGTTCGGCGCCGGCGGGCGTGTGGGTTACGCCGGACCAGAAATACCTGCTGGTGGGCATGACCGGTGCCGACTATGTCGCCGTGATCGACTGGCATACCCGCACCGTGGTCAAGCAGATCCAGACCGGCAAGGGCGCGCACAATTTCCGCGCGGTGGGCGACAAGCGCCATCTGTTCTTGTCCAACCGGGTCTCCGGCACCATCAGCATCATCGACCAGCAGACCCTGACCAAGGTTGGCGACATCACCGGCCTGCCGGCTGGCCCCGATGACATGGAGCTGACCGCCGACGGCAAGACCTTGTGGGTGAGCTTCCGCTGGGCGCGTTCGGTGGGCCTGATCGACGTGGCCAGCCGCAAGCTGGTCAAGACCATCCGCGTGGGCCGCTCGCCGCACGGCATTTATTTCCGTACCCGCGCACCGCTTTATTGAGAGAGGGCGCCCGTCCGGGAACGCCATGGCGGGCGCGGCATCGAACTAGTATGGCCGCCGCCACTCCAATGCAGTCACAGGAAATCAGGACAGGCATCATGAGCAAGCATTCGCAGCCCCGGTTGCCCCGCGCTTTGGTCCGCGCGGTGGCTGCCGGGCTTGCAGCCACCGGACTGGCGCTGGCCGCCGGGCCGGCCAGTTCGGCGGGCCCGGTGCCTGCCGGCGCGCCCCAGGCCTGCCGCGCCGGCACGCTCTACCTGACCTTCGACACCGGCAGCATGAGCCAGGCGGCGCTGATCGCCGATACGCTGCGCCGGCACCATATCAAGGCCACGTTCTTCCTCGCCAACGAACCCACCATCAACAAGGACAGCTCGCTCGACCCGGGCTGGGCGGCGTACTGGAAGACGCTGGCCGCCGATGGCCATGTTTTTGGCAGCCACACGTTCGATCATGTCTACCTGCGCGGCGTACGCGACGGCAAGGTCACCATGCGGCCGCAGTTCGGCGCGCATGCGGGGCAGGACGTGGTGATGGACCAGCAAAGCTTTTGCAGCGAGCTGAACCGCAGCGCGCAGGCGCTGAAGCACCTCAGCGGCGCGACCATGTCGCCGCTGTGGCGGGCGCCGGGCGGCCATACCGCGCCGCAGACGCTGCAATGGGCCGAGCAATGCGGGTTCAAGCACGTGGCCTGGGCGCCAGCCGGCTTCCTGGGTGACGAGCTTTCGTCCGAGCGTTTCCCGAACAAGGCGCTGCTGGAGCGCGCATTGAGCGGCCTGCGCGATGGCGACATCGCCATGGCGCACCTCGGGATCTGGTCGCGCAAGGACCCCTGGGCGCCCGGCGTGCTCGAGCCGCTGATCAGCGGCCTGGAGCGCAAGGGTTTCTGCTTTGCCACGTTGCGCGAGCATCCCGCCTATCGCGACTGGCAGCGCGGGCAGTCCGCCACGGTGGCCGGACAACCAGCCGGGAGCCGCTGATGCTCGACCTGCTCAACGGCTGGATCGGCCAGATTGAAGCCACGCTGTTCCAGGACGTGATCCTGCCGGTGGTCTACCAGCTTGGGCTGGGCGGCTATGCCGAGGACGCCTTCACCGGCACCGAATGGCTGCTGGTCGGGCTGGTGCAGATCGTGGTGATGGTGCTGATCCTCGGGCCGCTGGAAAAGCTGCGCCCGGTCGAAGCCGTGACCGACCGCGCCGCCATTCGCACCGACATCCTCTACACCGTCGTGCATCGCCTCGGCCTGTTCCGGCTGGCCATGTTCTTCCTGCTCGGTCCGCTGATGGACGGTGTGGAAGGGCATCTGCGCCTGCTCGGCTGGCAGCGGGTCAATGTGGAAGACTGGTGGCCGGCGGTGACGTCGATCCCGCTGGTCAGCTTCTTTATCTACCTGCTGCTGTTCGACCTGCTCGACTACTGGTACCACCGCCTCTCGCATACCTACCGCTGGTGGTGGAGCCTGCATTCGCTGCATCACAGCCAGCGCCAGATGACGCTATGGAGCGATAACCGCAACCACCTGCTCGACGACATGCTGCGCGACGTGGTGTTTGCGGTGGCGGCGCTCGCGGTGGGCGTGGAGCCTTCCCAGTACGTGCTGCTGGTGGCGCTGTCGCAACTGCTGCAGAGCCTGCAGCATGCCAACCTGCGCCTGCACTTTGGCACATTGGGCGAGCGGCTGCTGGTCTCACCGCGCTTTCACCGCACCCACCATGCGGTTGGCGTCGGCCACGAAGCCATCGGCCGGCCCACCAAGCTGGGCGGATGCAACTATGGGGTGATCTTTCCGTGGTGGGACATGTTGTTCCGCACCGCCGTGTTCACCGACGCCTACTACCCCACCGGTGTGCGCGACCAGATGCCGCCACCGGCAGGCAAGGGGCGCGACTACGGCGCTGGCTTCCTGTCCCAGCAGTGGTACGGGATCAAGCGCCTGTTGCGGCTCGGCTGAAGCGGCGGGGCGCCTGCCGTGGCAGCCCCGTGAGCGCGTATTTCCTCGCAAGGTGCGCGCCCCGCGCCCTGCCGTCTTGCGCTAGCGGCGCACGCGTCCCCCGCGGCACTTATGACGTGTGCTAGTCTAGTTATCCCCGCCTTTGTGGAACCCCAATTTACTGCATGAACGATATTTTTCGCGCGCTAGGCCGTGCCCTGATCAGCCAGTTGCATCCGCGCATGCTGATGCTTACCGTCATTCCTTTCCTGCTCGCCACCGGGCTGTGGGGTGGCCTGCTGCTGTGGGGGTGGGAGCCGATCATGACGGCCGCGCGCGGCGTGCTCGAGACGTCGGTGCTGACCAGCTGGATCTACGGCGCGCTCGACTGGTTCGGCCTGCAGTCCTTGCGCACGGTGGTGGCGCCGCTGTTCGTGATAGCGCTGATGATCCCGCTGGTGATTGCCTCCATGCTGGTGTTTATCAGCTTGTTCTCGGTGCCAGCCGCGGTGCGGCACCTGGAGCGCAGCTATCCGGACCTGGTGAAGGCCAAGGGTGGCAGCATGGTGGGCAGCGTGTTTCAGGCGCTGGGCAGCACCATGGTGTTCCTGTTGCTGGCGCTGGTGACGCTGCCGCTGTGGCTGATCCCGCCTTTCTTTGCCTTGATCCCACCCGTGCTGTGGGGCTGGCTGACCTATCGCGTGATGACCTACGACGCGCTCGCGCAGCATGCCACGCCAGAGGAGCGCAAGACGCTGATGAAGCGCCATCGCATGGCGTTGCTCTCCATCGGCGTGGCAGTGGGCCTGCTGGGCTCGGCGCCGACGCTGATCTGGGTGGCTTCGGCGGCGCTGATTTTCCTGTTCCCGTTCGTGCTCGCGGGCACGCTGTGGCTGTATGTGCTGATCTTTATTTTCTCGGCACTGTGGTTTGGCCATTTCTGCCTGCGCGCGCTGGAGCAATTGCGCGCCGAGCGCGCTGCCGCGGCAGCCGCGGCGGCGCCGGTGGTGGACGTTATCGACCTGGCGCCGTCCGATGTACGGCGCATTGAACAATCCTGAAGCGAGGGCATCATGGGTTTCGGCCTGATCGTCATTGGTGACGAGATTCTGTCGGGGCGGCGCGAAGACAAGCATATGCGCCGTGCCATCGAACTGCTGGCGGCGCGCGGGCTGGCGCTGGACTGGGCGGAGTACGTGGGCGACGAGCGCGCGCGCATCACCGCCACACTGCGCCGCACGTTCGCGGGCAATGATGTGGTGTTCTGCACCGGCGGCATCGGCGCCACGCCCGATGACCACACCCGGCAGTGCGCCGCGGCCGCGCTCGGCGTGCCGCTGGAACTGCATCCGGACGCCCGCGAGCAGATCGCCTTGCGGATCGCGGAGACCGCGGCGGGCGATCCCGCCAAGGCCGACCTGAACCTGCCGGAGAACCAGCATCGCTTCAAGATGGGCGAATTCCCCGCCGGGGCGCGCATCATCCCGAACAGCTACAACCGCATCCCGGGTTTTTCCGTGGCGGACCATCATTTCATGCCTGGCTTCCCGGTCATGGCGTGGCCGATGATGGAATGGGTGCTGGATACCTACTATTCCCACCTGTTCCATCAGGCGGTGCAAGTGGAGCGGTCGTTCCTGGTGTTCGAGGCGCCGGAATCCACGCTGACGCCGCTGATGGAGCGGGTCGAGGCCGCCTTCGAGGGCGTCCGCGTGTTCAGCCTGCCGTCAGTGGGCGACGCCAAGCGCGGCGAGCTCTATGCGCGCCGCCACATCGACCTGGGTGTAAAGGGATTGGCCGACCTGGTCGAGCCAGCCTATGCCATGCTGCGCGAAGGCGTGCAGGCGATGGGCTTCGAGCTGGTGGAGGTGGCGGCGCGGCGCCCGGGAGATCCGGCAGGGGACTGAGCCGCGGGGCGGGCGTGGCCGGTGCAATGAAAAAACGGGACAGCCATGCTGTCCCGTTTTGCTTTTTCTGGCACGATGCAGGTGATTTACGCGATTTACGCGTTCCCGAGCTTCAGCCGCCGTGCCAGGGCAGGCCGCGGAAGCACCAGCCTTCCACCGTCTTGCGGTGGTGCTGTTCATCGCGAGCGCCTTCGAAGCCTTCCAGCACGTCCATGGCGAACTGATAGCCGGCTTCCGTGGCGACGCGGGCGGCGTGCTTGGAGCGTGCCGCACTGCGGCACAGGAACAGCACGGGCACATCCGCGCGCACGCGAGCCTTGAGCTGCGCGATAAAGGCGGCGTTCTGCGCGCCGCCCGGATAGCTGCTCCATTCCACATGCGCCGATTGGGCTTCCGGCAGGTCCGGCCCGCCGATCCAGTCGAGCTCAGCTTGCGTGCGCACGTCCACCATCACGGCGGTCGGGTCGCCCTGCAGCAGTGCAAAGGCTTCCTGCGGGGAGAGGGCGCCGAAGTACGGCAGTTGGTTTTGCTGCTGGCGCTCACGCGCCGCTTGGAGTAGATCGTCTCGGGTGGTCATCTGGGTGACAAAATCGGTGGGTGAAATGGCATCTGGCAGAGGCTGCGGGATATTCTAGCGCGGCGGGCGTGCTCGCCGGCGGCCTTTGGATGCGAACGGCAGCTAGCGGCATCGGTTGTGCCGGAGTTGCGCCGGCTTGGTCGCGCGCTGCGGGTACCTTGGTAGCAGGATCTTGCACCGCAAGCAGGCAACGGCATTCGCTTTGCACCAAAATGTTCTAATCTGGTGCGTAGGCACCAAAATTGGGCAATGAGGCGTGCGTATGCACGTTTTTGGTGATTTTCATGGAGGGCGGGGAGAGCCGCTGGCGTTCCCGGAATGAGGCGGAAGCCAAACGGATTTATGCGTATGCCATATGCGGCACCCGAAACGCGCCTGGGCCCCCGTATCGCGCCGTCTGGCTGCACTTTTTTCGGGAACGCAGGGGTAACTAGGGGGTTGCCTTGGCATGCTTTCTGCTAACATTCCTCGTCCCTTTCGTGGCCGATCTTTGTATTGATGCAAACGTCTTTGATGCGTTGCACAGCGGGGATCGACGCAAGAATGGCTTTTCTAGATTCAGCCGAATTTCCAGGAGATAGGCATGGCCCACAGCGTTGCAGATGTGATGAAGCTTGTGAAGGAAAACGACGTCAAGTTCGTCGACTTCCGTTTCACCGATACCAAAGGCAAAGAGCAGCACGTGTCGGTACCCGTGTCGCACTTCGATGAAGACAAGTTTGAAAGCGGCCACGCTTTCGACGGTTCGTCGATCGCCGGCTGGAAGGGTATCGAGGCTTCGGACATGCTGCTGATGCCGGATCCGAATACCGCTAACGTCGATCCGTTTTACGAAGAACCGACCCTGATCCTGACCTGCGACGTGGTTGAGCCGTCGGATGGCAAGGGCTACGACCGCGACCCGCGTTCCATCGCCAAGCGCGCCGAGGCTTACCTGAAGAGCACCGGCCTGGGCGACACCGCCTACTTTGGCCCGGAACCCGAGTTCTTCATCTTCGACGGCGTGACCTGGAACATCGACATGCAGGGTTGCTCCGTCAAGATCAACTCGGAAGAAGCACCGTGGTCGTCGGGCAAGGAATTCGAGCACGGCAACAGCGGTCACCGTCCGGGCAAGAAGGGCGGCTACTTCCCCGTTGCCCCGATCGATACGTTCCAGGACATCCGTTCGGAAATGTGCCTGATTCTGGAATCGCTGGGCATCCCCGTGGAAGTGCACCACCACGAAGTCGC
This sequence comes from Cupriavidus sp. GW822-FHT02D05, assembly GCF_058802485.1. Classification (NCBI taxonomy): domain Bacteria; kingdom Pseudomonadati; phylum Pseudomonadota; class Betaproteobacteria; order Burkholderiales; family Burkholderiaceae; genus Cupriavidus; species Cupriavidus sp. GW822-FHT02D05. The sequence continues at coordinate 219,757 of NZ_JBXAOE010000007.1, forward strand.
CGGCCAGGGCCAGAACGAAATTGGCACCCGCTTTAGCACGCTGGTGCAGCGCGCCGACTGGACCCAGCTGCAAAAGTACGTGATCCAGAACGTCGCCCACACCTACGGCAAGACCGCCACCTTCATGCCGAAGCCGGTCGTTGGCGACAACGGTTCGGGCATGCACGTGCACCAGTCCGTATGGAAGGATGGCCAGAACCTGTTCGCGGGCAACGGCTACGCCGGCCTGTCGGAGTTCGCGCTGTACTACATTGGCGGCATCATCAAGCACGCTCGCGCGCTGAATGCCCTGACCAACCCGGGCACGAACTCGTACAAGCGTCTGGTGCCGGGCTTCGAAGCACCGGTCAAGCTGGCTTACTCGGCTCGCAACCGTTCGGCATCGATCCGTATTCCGTACGTTGCCAACCCGAAGGGCCGTCGTATCGAGACCCGCTTCCCGGATCCGCTGATGAACCCGTACCTGGGCTTCTCGGCGCTGCTGATGGCTGGCCTGGACGGCGTGCAGAACAAGATCCACCCGGGCGAAGCTGCCGACAAGAACCTGTACGACCTGCCGCCGGAAGAGGATGCAAAGATCCCGACCGTGTGTAACAGCCTCGATCAGGCTCTGGAGTACCTCGACAACGACCGCGAGTTCCTGACGCGCGGCGGCGTCTTCTCCAACTCCATGATCGATGCCTACATCGAGCTGAAGATGGAAGAAGTGACCCGCTTCCGCATGACGACGCACCCGATCGAGTTCGATATGTACTACTCGCTGTAAGGCGAGGCGTTGCCAGGTTGTGACCGGGCAACAGTTGCACCAGGAAGGGGCGGCCTCGGCTGTCCCTTTTTGTTTTGTTCGCCGGTTTGATCGCTAGAATGGGGCTCCTTTCCCACCATCCCTGCTGATGTCAATGGACGCGCTCGAATTCCCGCTTTCCTCGCTTCGACCGATGCACCGGTTCAGTGCCTCCATGCACGTATCGGCGGCTGCCTGCGCCATGCTGGCGCTTGTGCTGGTGTGCTGGAGCCGGCCGGCCCCGGCGCAGTCGGATATCTATGTCTGCGCTGGCCCCAACGGCGTGCCTGAATACCGCAACGGCAACGGGGGCAAGGGCTGCAAGCGGCTCAGCCTGCCGGAAGTCACGACGGTGCCGGGCGGGCGCGTGAGCGCCCCTTCGGCGGGCAAGGGCGCCGGGCCCGCGATGGCGCCCACCGCGTTTCCGCGCGTGGACAGCGCGACCCAGAAAAGCCGCGATGGCGAGCGCCGCGCGGTGCTTGAGCAGGAGCTGCAAAGCGAGGAGGCCAAGCTGGCCGCGCTGCGCGCCGAGTTCAACAACGGCCAGCCCGAGCGCCAGGGCAATGAACGTAACTACCAGAAGTACCTCGACCGCACCGCCACGCTGCGCGACGACATCGCGCGTGGCGAGGCCAATGCCGCTTCGCTGCGGCGCGAACTCTCCAATTTGAAGGACTAGCACTATGCGTCGCCTGATTCGCAGCGTCTCGCGCAAGGTGGCTTCGGCCGGGGCTGGCACGCCGGCCGAGGGTGGAGCCATGGTGCTGCCATTGGGCGATGTGTCCTACCACCAGGGGCTGGACGTGGTCGCCAACCCCGTGTTGCTGGTGCGCCAGCCCGGCCTGCGCATCGTCTACGCCAATCCCGCCGCCGAGGCCAGCTTCGCGGTGTCGCGCAAAGCCATGGTGGAGTTGTCGCTGGCAGACCTGTTCGGCGCTTCGGAAGAGCTCGGCAGCATGATCGAGACCGTGATTTCACGGCAGTTCGATGCGCGCAGGCAGGATGTGGTACTGCATCCGCCCCTGCAGGAGCCGATGCACGCGCACGTGGTGATCGGCGCGCTGGATGCCACGGCCGACACGGTCCTGGTGGAAGTGCTGCCCAACGAGCAAAAGGTCCGCAGCGACCGCGAGGAGCGCATCCTCGACCTGACCTCGGCCAACAAGGAGCTCATCCGCAATCTGGCGCATGAGATCAAGAACCCGCTGGGCGGCATCCGCGGCGCGGCGCAATTGCTCGAGTTCGAGTTGCCTGACCGTTCGCTGCGGGAGTACACCCAGGTCATCATCAAGGAGTCGGACCGCCTGCAGACGCTGGTGGACCGCCTGCTGGAGCCGCACCGCCATCCGCACATCGTGTCCGACCTCAACATCCACGAGGTGCTGGAGCGCGTGCGCTCGGTGGTGCTGGCCGAATTCCCCTCCGGGCTGGATATCGTGCGCGACTACGACGCGAGCCTGCCCGACCTGCGCGGCGACATGGAGCAGTTGATCCAGGCCGTGCTCAACATCGTCCACAACGCGGCCCAGGCACTCGCGGAGCGCGTGGCGCGGGGCGATGCGCAGATCATCCTGCGGACCCGGGTGGCCCGCCAGGTAACCATAGCGAAGCGATTGTTCAAGCTGGCATTGGACTTGCATGTCATTGATAACGGTCCGGGCATCCCCGAGGATATCCGCGAACGCATCTTCTACCCGCTGGTGTCGGGCAGGGATGGCGGTAGCGGCCTCGGTCTCACACTCGCTCAAACCTTCGTGCAGCAGCACGAGGGCTTGATCGAATGCGAGAGCCGGCCGGGCTGTACCGACTTCCGTATCCTGCTGCCCCTGCATTGATCGCATCGGCGACAGCAATTGGAACTGCCCCAATGATTGCTGCCGACCGGCTTGCCGGCGGTGTGCGGCCAGGTTCACGGAAGACCAAATGACACCGAGCAGACAAGCGACGCACATGAAGCCGATCTGGATAGTCGACGACGATCAATCAATCCGCTGGGTTCTTGAGAAGGCCCTCGCCCGCGAAAGCCTGCTCTCACGCAGCTTCACCAACGTGCGCGACGTACTGGCCGCACTGGAAGACGACGAGCCACAGGTCCTGATCTCCGATATCCGCATGCCGGGTGGCTCGGGCCTGGACCTGCTGCAAGCGCTCAAGGCGCGGCATCCGGGGCTGCCCGTCATCGTGATGACGGCATACTCCGACCTGGATAGCGCGGTAGCGGCCTTCCAGGGCGGCGCCTTCGAATACCTGGCCAAGCCCTTCGATGTGGATAAGGCGGTCGAGCTGATTCGCCGCGCGCTGCAGGAAAGCCTGCGCGAGGAGGAGCTCGAAGACCGCCTGGTCGACGCGCCCGAAATCCTCGGCCAGGCGCCGGCCATGCAGGACGTGTTCCGCGCCATCGGCCGCCTGTCGCAATCTAACGTGACAGTGCTGATCACCGGCGAGTCCGGTACCGGCAAGGAACTGGTGGCGCAGGCGCTGCACAAGCACAGCCCGCGCGCCAACGGGCCCTTTATCGCCCTCAATACCGCGGCCATTCCGAAGGACTTGCTGGAGTCGGAGCTGTTCGGCCATGAGCGCGGCGCCTTTACCGGCGCGCAGACCATGCGCCGCGGCCGCTTCGAGCAGGCCGAGGGCGGCACGCTGTTCCTCGACGAAATCGGCGACATGCCGTTCGACTTGCAAACGCGCCTGCTGCGTGTGCTGTCGGATGGCAATTTCTACCGCGTGGGTGGCCACAATCCGCTGCGCGCCAACGTGCGCGTGATTGCCGCCACCCACCAGAACCTGGAAACGCGCGTCAAGGAAGGGCTGTTCCGCGAGGACTTGTTCCACCGCCTCAACGTGATCCGCCTGCGCTTGCCGCCGCTGCGCGAACGGCCGGAAGACATCACGCTGCTGGCGCGTCATTTCCTGCAGAAGAGTGCCAAGGAACTGGGCGTGGAGCCCAAGCGCATGTCGGACGAGGCCCTGGCCTATGTCAGCACACTGCCGTTCCCTGGCAACGTGCGTCAGCTGGAGAACCTGTGCAACTGGCTGACCGTGATGGCGCCCGCGCAGACCATCGAGGTCAAGGACATGCCAGCCGAGATGATCGGCACCGGCACGGCGCCGGGCGGCGGTGCCGGCGCGGCGCGCCAGGCGGAGTTCCGGGCAGAGGGCAGGGCGGACGATGCCGACGGCCATGACGCCGTCGACTACGGCGCCGCGCCTTCCACCCTGGGTGGGGAGCCAGACACCGCGCTGGCTTACGCCGGCCGCTCGGCCGCGGCCAGCGCGCTGGCCGGCTGGGAGCACCTGCTGGCGGGGGAGGCCCGCGCCATGCTGGAGTCCGGCCAGCCGGAAGTCATGGATGCGCTGACGCGGCGTTTCGAGAAGGCAGTGCTGGAGGCTGCGCTGGGCGTTACCCGCGGGCGCCGCGTCGAGGCGGCCACGCGCCTGGGCATCGGCCGCAATACCATCACGCGCAAGCTGCAGGAGCTGGGCTTCGATTGAATCGGGTCATGGCCGTCGTTGCAGCGCATAAAAAAACAGCCGGGCTTGCCCGGCTGTTTTTTTATTGTCGGCGCGCTCTTGGCAGGTCAGCCGCGCGCGGCCAGCAGAAGTTCGGCCATTTCCGCAAAGCCCTCGCCGCAGGCCGCCTCGGTGATATAGGCCGGCTTGGCTGGCAGCTGAGGCAGGATGTCGCGGATGTTGGCCACCCCGACCGACAGCGGGAAATGAGCAAACATGCTGGCGTCGTTCGCTGAGTCGCCGATAAACAGCCATTCCTCCCGTTCGGCATCCAGGTCGGCGCCCAGTAATTCCGCGGCGCACAAACGGCTCATGCTGAGCTTGTCGTGATCACCGAACCAGCCATTGACGTGAATGGACGAGACCGTGGCGGTCATGCCCGCTTCGCGCATCAGCCCGGCAATGCGCTCGACCGCGGCGGGCGGCAGGGGCGCGACGTCCTCGGCGTGGTCGACGGCCAGGTCGGCGGCGTGCCAGGCCTGGTCCGAGGCCAGCGCGCAGCCTGGCACCTCTTGCACGATGCGTTTGCCAAGCGCGTGGATGCGCGCCAGGTTGTCGGCTCGGGTGGCGGCGTCGTCCAGGTAACGGGTCACCAGCTTGCCCGCGCGCAGGTGGGAGTAGAACGCACCGTTTTCGCCGATGATGGCGTCCACCGGCCATAACCGCGTCAGGATCTCGGCCCAGGCGATGCAGCGTCCCGTGACCGGGATCACGTGCAGCCCGGCTGCCTTGAGGCGGTCGAGCGCCAGGTAGGTGGCCGCCGGCAGCCTGCCGTCGGTGGTGATGGTGCCGTCGATATCGGTCAGTACGCCGCGAATCCGGCGCAACGCCGGGGCGGGAAGGCTTTGTATGGCTTGCATAGCGCGAGATTCTACCCTGTCAAGCTGCCGATAAATCGTTGTCATATTATTGTAATTTAGTAGAAATGCCCGGTTTTCCAATCCAACAAGGCGGGGTAACATCCGCCTGTCACAAAAACTGCATACAGTCGGACGATTTTTGTCCAATGCCGCAAGATAGAACAGGAGAGATTTCCATGACCGTAAAACGTACCGCGTTGACCCTGGCCGCTTTTGCCATGCTGGCCGGCGCAGGATCGGCCAATGCCGCCGTCGAGATCCAGTGGTGGCATTCGATGGAAGGTGCGCTCAACGAGAAGGTGAACGCGATCGCCACGCAGTTCAATGCCAGCCAGTCCGACTACAAGATCGTACCGATCTACAAGGGCCAGTACGACGAATCGCTGGCCGCGGGCATCGCTGCCTTCCGCTCGGGCAACGCGCCGGCGATCCTGCAGGTATTCGAGGTGGGCACGGCTACCATGATGAGCGCCAAGGGTGCCATCAAGCCGGTGGCGACGGTCATGAAGGACGCTGGCGAGAAGTTCGACGCCAAGATGTACATCCCGGCGGTGGCTGGCTACTACACCTCGAACAAGGGTGAGATGCTGTCGTTCCCGTTCAATAGCTCCACCACGGTGATGTACTACAACAAGGACGCCTTCAAGAAGGCCGGGCTGGATCCGAACAAGCCGCCCGTGACCTGGCAAGAGGTGGCCACCGATTCCGCCAAGCTCAAGGCTGCCGGCATCTCTTGCGGTTACACCACCGACTGGCAGTCGTGGGTGCAGCTGGAAAGCTTCTCGGCCTGGCACAACGTCTTGTTCGCCACCGAGAACAATGGCTTCGGTGGCACGGGCGCGCGCCTGGTGTTCAATTCGCCGCTGCACGTCAAGCATATTGCCAACCTGCTCGACATGCAGCAGAAGGGCTACTTTGTCTATGGCGGCCGCAAGGACGAGCCGAAGGCGAAGTTTATTGCCGGCCAGTGCGCGATGCTGACCGGTTCCTCGGCGGCGCTGGCGAATATCCGCAAGAACGCCAAGTTCGATTTCACCGTGGCGCAGCTGCCGTACGAGCAAGGCGTGCCGGGCGCTCCGCAAAACACCATCATCGGCGGGGCTTCGTTGTGGGTGATGGGCGGCAAGAAGGCCGAGGAATACAAGGGCGTAGCCAAGTTCTTCACCTATCTGTCACGCCCCGAGGTGCAGGCCGACTGGCACCAGTCGACCGGCTACCTGCCGGTGACGACGGCAGCCTACGAACTCACCAAGAAATCGGGCTTCTATGAGAAGAACCCCGGCGCGGACGTGGCGGTCAAGCAGATGATTGTCAAGACCACCGACAAGTCGCGAGGCATCCGCCTGGGCAACTTCCCACAGATCCGTACGGTGATCGACGAAGAGCTCGAAGCGGTGTGGACCGGCAAGAAGCAACCTAAGGAAGCACTGGATTCGGCGGTTGCGCGCGGCAATGAATTGCTGGAGCGTTTCCAGAAGACGGTCCGCGAATAAGCGCTGCGGCTTCTTGAGTGTTTGGGAGGCGGAGGCTGTGCCTCCGTCTTTGGTTTGTGCGGCGGCCTCGCCGCACTGGCTATGACTGATGACGCGCCGCGCATAGCGGTGGCTTGGATGCGTGATGGAAAAACGGGTCGTATTCCGATCTTCATGGTTGCCTTATCTGCTGGTGCTTCCGCAGATGGCGGTGACGCTGATCTTCTTTTTTTGGCCGGCCGGGCAGGCGCTGTACCAGTCTGTGCTGCGGCAGGATGCCTTCGGTATTGATCTCCAGTTCGTTGGCCTGGAGAACTTCCGCGATCTGTTCAGTGATGCGCAGTACCTGAACTCGTTTCGCGTCACGGGGGTGTTCGCCGTCGGGGTGACGCTGGTCGGGCTGACGGTCTCGCTGATGCTTGCCTACTTCGCCGATCGCGTGGTGCGGGGCGCCAGTGGCTACAAGATGCTGCTGATCTGGCCGTATGCCGTGGCGCCGGCGGTGGCGGGCGTGCTGTGGATGTTCATGTTCAACCCGACGCTGGGCGTGGTGTCCTACGCGCTGCATCGGTTCGGTGTGGACTGGAACTTCCTGCTCAATAGCAACCAGGCCATGCTGCTCGTGGTGCTGATTGCAGCGTGGAAGCAGATCAGCTACAACTTCCTGTTCTTCCTGGCCGGCTTGCAGAGCATCCCTAAATCGCTGATCGAGGCAGCCGCCATCGATGGCGCGGGGCCTTGGCGCCGGTTCTGGTCGATCATATTCCCGTTACTGTCGCCGACCACGTTCTTCCTGATGGTGATCAACGTGGTGTACGCCTTCTTCGACACCTTTGCCATTATCGACGCGGTGACCCATGGCGGCCCCGTCAACGCTACCAATACGCTGGTCTACAAGGTCTACCAGGATGGCTTCCGCGGACTCGATATCGGCGGCTCGGCCGCGCAGTCGGTTGTGCTGATGGGGATCGTGATTGTTCTCACGGTGGTGCAGTTCCGCTACGTGGAACGCAAGGTGCAGTACTGAAGGATTGGCAAAATGGTAGAACGACGACCCTTTCTAGATTTTCTCTCGCACCTGATGCTGGTGCTGGGCGTAGTGGTAGTGGCTTTCCCCGTCTATGTCACGTTTGTTGCCTCGACGCTGACCGCCGAGGAGGTGCTGCAGGCACCGATGACGCTGCTGCCGGGCAGCCATTTTCTGGAGAACTATCGCACCGTGCTGGTAGCCGGCGTGGGCAATGCCGCCTCGCCTGTCTCCACCATGATGTTGAACAGCTTGATCATGGCGCTGGGCATCGCGCTGGGCAAGATCACGATCTCGATCATCTCGGCTTTCGCGGTGGTGTACTTCAAGTTCCCGCTGCGCAAGACCTTCTTCTGGATGATCTTCATCACGCTGATGCTGCCGGTGGAAGTGCGGATCCTGCCGACCTACAAGGTGGTGTCCGATCTCGGCATGCTGGACAGCTACTTCGGCCTGACCATCCCGATCATCGCCTCGGCAACCGCGACCTTCCTGTTCCGCCAGTTCTTCCTGACCATTCCGGATGAGCTGGCCGAGGCCGCGCGCATCGACGGCGCGGGGCCGCTGCGCTTCTTCAAGGACGTGGTGCTGCCGCTGTCCAAGACCAGCATCGCGGCGCTCTTTGTGATCCAGTTCATCTACGGCTGGAACCAGTACCTGTGGCCGCTCCTGATCACCACGCAGAAGTCGATGACGCCGGTGGTGGTGGGGGTCACGCAGATGATCTCCCGCTCCGGGGATGCCGCGACCGACTGGAACCTGGTGATGGCCACCGTGATGCTGGCCATGGTGCCGCCCGCGATCGTGGTGGTGCTGATGCAGAAGTGGTTCGTCAAGGGCCTGGTCGAAACCGAAAAATAAGCGGGCGGGGCGGGGCGCTCATAGGATGACGTGCCCGCCACGCTTGCCCAGCGAGAAAGAATAGCAATGGCAAAACTGTCGCTTCGCAACGTACAGAAGACTTACGCCGGCAACGTCAAGGTTGTGCACGGCATCGATATGGAAATCAACGACGGCGAGTTCATCGTCATCGTCGGCCCCTCGGGTTGCGGCAAATCCACGCTGCTGCGCATGGTGGCCGGGCTGGAGGCCATCAGCGTTGGCGAGGTGCATATTGGCGACAAGGTCGTCAATCACCTCGAGCCCGCCGAGCGGGACATCGCCATGGTGTTCCAGAACTACGCGCTCTACCCGCATATGAGCGTGTACGACAACATGGCCTACGGGCTGAAGATCCGCGGCATGGACAAGAGCGAGATCGAGCAGCGCGTCAAGCACGCCGCCGGCATCCTGGAGCTGGCGCCGCTGCTCGAGCGCAAGCCGCGCGCGCTGTCGGGCGGCCAGCGCCAGCGTGTGGCCATGGGCCGCGCGATCGTGCGTGAGCCTGCCGTGTTCCTGTTCGACGAGCCGCTGTCCAACCTCGACGCCAAGCTGCGCGTGCAGATGCGCCTGGAGTTGAAGGAGTTGCACCGCCGCCTGCGCACCACCAGCATGTATGTGACCCACGATCAGGTCGAAGCCATGACGCTGGCGGACCGCATGATGGTGCTCAATGGCGGGCGCGTGGAGCAGATCGGCACGCCGCTGGAAGTCTATGCACGCCCGGCCAGTACCTTCGTGGCCAGCTTTATCGGCTCGCCGCCGATGAATCTGGTTCCGGTGGCGCGGACCAATGGCGGGCAGGGCGAAGCGCAGATGCGCGTGGAGCAGAAGCCGGGTGCCCAAGGCGTACCCGCCACCCTCGGCCACTTGCCAATGGGCCTGCACCTGCCCGAGCGCGCGCTGCTCGGCCTGCGTCCGGAGCATATCGAGCCGTGTGCGGCGCATGAGGCGATCGCCGAGATCGAGGTCCGCCTGGTCGAGGCGCTTGGCGCCGACTCCTATGCGTATGGCACACTGGGCGGCCAGCCGGTAGTGGTGCGGCTGGACAGCAATATGCCTGTGCGCAGCGGCGATCGCCTGCCGATCACGGCCACGGCCGAGCACCTGCATTTCTTCGACGCCGATTCCGGCAAGCGCATCGAGGCCTGACATGACCCTAGCCGCCTGGCCCTATCCGCGCCATGTCGCCCATCGTGGCGCGGGCAAGCTCGCACCCGAGAACACCCTGGCGGCATTCCGCCACGGGGCATCGTTTGGCTACCGCATGTTCGAGTTCGACGTGAAGCTGTCGGGCGACGGACGCCCGGTGCTGCTGCACGACGCCACGCTGGACCGCACCACCAACGGCCAGGGGCGGGCCGATGCGCTGACGCTGGGCGAGATCGCCATGCTGGACGCGGGCAGCTGGCACAGCCCTGCCTATGCCGGCGAACCAGTGCCCACGCTGGCGGCGATTGCTCGCTATACCCGTGCCAACGGCTTCTTCGTCAATATCGAGATCAAGCCCGTGCCCGGCGCGGAATGGCGCACCGGCGCGGCGGTAGCCCTCGACGCGCAGGCACTGTGGGCCGGCAGCGATGTGCTGCCGCTGCTGTCGTCATTCTCGGAAGAGTCGCTGGAAGCGGCCCGCAAGGCCGCGCCTGGCCTGCCGCGCGCGCTGCTGCTGGACAAGCTGCCGCCCGACTGGCTGGAGCGGCTGCGCCGGCTGGACTGCGTGGCGCTCGATGCCAACCATCGCGAGCTTACCGCCGAGGTCATCCAGGCGGCCCATGCGGCCGGTTTCCGGGTGGCCTGCTATACCGTCAATGACCCGGTGCGCGCGACGGAACTGCTGACTTGGGGGCTGGACACACTGATTACCGACGCGGTCGACCTGATCGCACCGCGTCAGGGCTAGTCCGCCCGGTGGTGCCGGCGCGGCCTGTTCATGCAGGCTGCGCCAACGCTTCGCGCACCGCATCGTCCACGCTCCAGCCGCGCCATATTTCCTCGGGCAGGGCGGGGTTGCGCGCATGCGCCAGCAGGTCGCGCACCTCGTCCTTGACCCGCGCGAGCCATAGCGGCATGCCGTGGGCCTTCGCGAACACCGCCAGTTCGCCCAAGGCTTCAAGGGCAGTGCCGTCGAGGTCCGACGATTCTTCCAGGCTGAGTATCAGGCCGTACTGGGGATGCTCGCGCGCCAGCGCCTGGCGCACGGTGCCCAGCACGCTATCGACGTTGCCGAAGAAAAGCGGTACCTCCGGGCGCGCGATCAGCAGTCCCTTGGGCGCGGTGGCCTCGGGGTGGCGCGCCGTGTCGACGAAGTCGTGGCCATCGGCCCAACGCCCCAGCCAGCTCACCTGCGGGCGCGACAAGCGCTGCAGCAGCATCGCCAGGCTGACCCCGATTGCCAGCAGCAGCCCATGCAGCACGCCCAGCAACAGCACGCCGGCAAAGGCGGTCACCGCGACCAGGCGGTCGCGCCGCCAGTCGAAATAAGGCTTGAGGCTGCCCGGGTTTAGGCTGTGCCCGACCGCGCGGATCACGATGGCCGCGAGTACCGGTTCTGGCGTGTGCGAGATCCAGGGGAGCAGGGTGCATACCGCGGCAAAGACCACGGCACCCGCAATCAAGCCGGCACGGCGGCTTTGCGCGCCGGCTGCTTCGTTAGCCGAGGTGCCGGAAAAACCCGCGCCCACCGGCATGCCCTGGAACAACCCCGAAGCGAGGTTGGCCAGCCCCAGCGCTGCCAGGTCGCGGTTGGGCGAGACGATGTCGCCGTGGCGCATGGCAAAGGTGCGGATCGAGCCGTAGCTCTCGGCGTACAGGATCAGGGCCAGCGCGGCGGCCAGTTCGCCCACCCGCATCCAGTCGGCCGTGCTCAGTTCCGGCACCCGTGGCGCCGAGAACTGCAGGGCGATGTTGCCGACGGCTGCCACGCCATGCGCCTGGGTCCAGCCGCTGAGGTCGAGCATGATGCCGGTGGCGATGACCAGTAGCGCGCCCGGCATGGCGCGCCAGCGCGCGAACACGTGCAGCAGCGCCAGCGCAACCAGTGCCACCGCCGCGCCTGCCAGGTTCCAGTGGCGCCAGCTGGCGAGCAGTTCCCAGGCCAGGCGCAGGAAGTCGCCGTGCGCCGGATGCACGTCCAGGACCTTCGGGCATTGCTTGAGCACGATGGTCAGCGCCAGTCCCAGCGCGAAGCCGCGCAGCACCGGCTTGGCGATCAGGTTGGAGATCGCCCCCAGGTGCGCCAGCGATGCCAGCAGGAACAGCACCCCCGCCAGCAGGATCACGGCGGCGCCGAGGGCGATGCGCAGTCCGGCGTCGCCCTCGGCGGCAGCCGTGGTGGCTGCCAGCAGCACCGCGGCAGACGACGAGGTGGCCGAAACGATCGCAAAGCGGCTGCTGCCAAGCAGGCCGTAGACCAGCAGGCCTGCGAACAGCGCGATCACGCCGGCTTGCGGCGGCAGCCCGGCAATGCCGGAATAGGCCACGGCCTCGGGCAGCAGCAGCCCGGCGATGGCCAGGCCGGCCACCAGGTCCGCGCGCCATGTGGCGGAAGCGGCGCCCGACGCCGCGGCGTCGGCGGTGGGGGCGGGCATCATTGACGGGGCCGGGCGCTGGCCCGCAGGGGGTGTGGCAAGAGATGCACGGATCGCTCCTTTGGTTTCCGGCTCCATGCTATCGAACGCATGGGTTTCGTCATCTGCTTCGGGAGGTGGTCTTGGCCGCTTCGCAACACTGCGGATCGGCCCGCGCGCGTTACGGCAAAATTCCCTCGGCTCACGCGGCAAACGTGCTATTCTTATGCGAGTGAAGACTTAGGTCCTTCCACGCACAACTGACCCTTTCAGGGCGACTGAACAGATCGGCACCCGCTGCGGTGCCGTTTGCATAATGATGCATTTAATGTGTTTCAGTTGCTGCCCAGAAAGAGTTGTTTGCAATCCGCTAACCGGTCAAGCCGTGTCGCGGAAGGTTGATGAACCCGCTTTATTCCGGCATTCCCGGATAATAGTGAGCGCCCCATGATGCAGCAGTATCAGAGCAATTCGTACCTCTTCGGCGGCAATGCCCCCTATGTAGAAGAGCTGTACGAGGCCTACCTCGAAAATCCCTCCTCGGTTCCCGATAACTGGCGCGCGTACTTCGACGCGATGCAGAACGTGCCGGCTGTCGATGGCTCCAACGCCCGCGATATCCCCCACGCTCCCATCGTCGCCTCGTTCGCTGAGCGTGCCAAGGCGGGTCCGATCAAGACTATTGTTGCCTCGGCCGACTCCGATATGGGGCGCAAGCGCGTCGCTGCCACGCAGCTGATCGCCGCCTACCGCAACATCGGTTCGCACTGGGCAGACCTGGATCCGCTCAAGCGCCAGGAGCGTCCGCCCCTGCCAGACCTCGACCCCGCGTTCTACGGCTTCTCCGAAAGCGATCTCGACATCGTCTTCAACGCCAGCAATACGTATTTCGGCAAGGAATCGATGAGCCTGCGCGAGCTGCTCAACAACCTGCGCGAAACGTACTGCAGCAGCATCGGCGCCGAGTTCATGTACATCAGCGACCAGGCGCAAAAGCGCTGGTGGCAAGAGCGCCTGGAAACCACGCGTTCCAAGCCGGTGTTCACCCTCGAAAAGAAGAAGCACGTGCTCGACCGCCTGACCGCGGCTGAAGGCCTGGAGCGCTTCCTCCACACCAAGTACGTTGGCCAGAAGCGCTTCTCGCTGGAAGGCGGCGAAAGCTTCATCGCTGCCATGGACGAACTGATCCAGCACAGCGGCAGCAAGGGCGTGCAGGAAATCGTGATCGGCATGGCCCACCGCGGCCGCCTGAATGTGCTGGTCAATACGCTGGGCAAGATGCCGGCTGACCTGTTCGCCGAGTTCGAAGGCAAGCACGTCGATGACCTGCCGGCAGGCGACGTGAAGTACCACAAGGGCTTCTCCAGCGACGTCTCCACCGAAGGCGGCCCGGTCCACCTGTCGCTCGCCTTCAACCCGTCCCACCTGGAAATCGTCAACCCGGTCGTCGAGGGCTCGGTCAAGGCCCGCCAGGAACGCCGCGGCGAGCCCGCAGGCCATGCGGAAGTGCTGCCGGTGCAAGTGCACGGCGACGCGGCATTCGCAGGCCAGGGCGTGGTGATGGAAACGCTGAACCTGGCGCAGACCCGCGGCTACGGCACGGGCGGCACGATGCACATCGTGATCAACAACCAGATCGGCTTCACCACCTCGGACCCGCGCGACTCGCGTTCCACGCTGTATTGCACCGACGTCGTCAAGATGATCGAGGCACCGGTGCTGCACGTCAACGGCGACGATCCCGAAGCCGTGGTGTTCGCCATGCAGCTGGCCGTGGACTTCCGCATGGAGTTCAAGAAGGATGTCGTGGTCGACATCATCTGCTTCCGCAAGCTGGGCCACAACGAGCAGGACACGCCGGCCGTTACCCAGCCGCTGATGTACAAGAAGATCGCCCAGCACCCGGGCACGCGCAAGCTGTACGCTGACAAGCTGACCGCGCAGAACCTGGTGGCTGCCGACTTCGGCGACCAGCTGGTCAAGGAATACCGTGCCGCGATGGACGCGGGCAAGCACACGGTCGACCCCGTCCTGTCGAACTTCAAGAACAAGTTCGCCGTGGACTGGATGCCGTTCCTGAACCGCAAGTGGACCGACGCCGCCGACACCGCCGTGCCGGTGACCGAGCTCAAGCGCCTGGCCGAACGCATTACCAGCATTCCCGAGCACCTCAAGCTGCATCCGCTGGTCGAGAAGGTGGTGAAGGATCGCGCCAACATGGGCCGCGGCGACCAGCCGCTGGACTGGGGCATGGGCGAGCATCTGGCCTTCGCCTCGCTGGTGGCTTCGGGCTACCCGGTGCGCATCACCGGCCAGGACGCCGGCCGTGGCACCTTTACCCACCGCCACTCAGTGCTGCACGATCAGAACCGCGAGCGCTGGGATGCCGGCAGCTACGTGCCCCTGCAGAACGTGTCGGAAAACCAGGCACCGTTCACGGTGATCGACTCGGTGCTGTCGGAAGAGGCTGTGCTCGGCTTTGAATACGGCTTCTCCACCGCTGAGCCGAACGCACTCGTGATCTGGGAAGCCCAGTTCGGCGACTTCGTCAACGGCGCCCAGGTGGTGATCGACCAGTTCATCTCCTCCGGCGAAGTGAAGTGGGGCCGCGCCTCGGGCCTGACCCTGATGCTGCCGCACGGCTACGAAGGCCAGGGCCCGGAACACAGCTCGGCGCGCATCGAGCGCTTCCTGCAGCTGTGCGCGGACCACAACATGCAAGTCTGCCAGCCGACCACCCCGGCCCAGATCTTCCACCTGCTGCGCCGCCAGATGATCCGTCTGTTCCGCAAGCCGCTGGTGATCATGACGCCGAAGTCGCTGCTGCGTAACAAGGAAGCGGTCTCGCCGCTGTCCGACCTGGCCAAGGGTCACTTCGAGACGGTCATCCCCGATCACGAAGAACTGAACGCCAGCAAGGTCAAGCGCGTGATCATGTGCTCGGGCAAGGTCTACTACGACCTGGTCAACACCCGCAAGGAACGCGGCGCTACCGACACGGCCGTCATCCGCATGGAACAGCTGTATCCGTTCCCGCACAAGGCAGTGGCAGCCGAGCTGAAGAAGTACCCGAACGCCAACGAAATCGTGTGGTGCCAGGACGAGCCGCAGAACCAGGGTGCCTGGTTCTTCGTCCAGCACTTCATCATGGAAAACATGGCGGAGGGCCAGAAGCTCGGTTACGCGGGTCGTCCCGCCTCGGCATCGCCGGCGGTGGGCTACTACGCCAAGCACAACGAGCAACAAAAGGCGCTGCTGGATGCGGCGTTCTCCAAGCTCAAGGGCTTTGTCCTGACCAAATGATCGTGGCCAGCATGGCGGCGCGCGCGAAGAGCGCGCACCGCCATGTTTTTTGCCACCTGCCTTAAGCAAAAACGAATACATCAAGGAAATTCCAACCATGGCTATTGTTGACGTCAAGGTTCCGCAACTCTCTGAATCGGTTGCAGAAGCAACCATGCTGAACTGGAAGAAGAAGCCGGGCGAAGCTGTTGCCCAAGACGAAATCCTGATTGAAATCGAGACTGACAAAGTCGTGCTCGAAGTGCCGGCCCCGTCAGCTGGCGTGCTGTCGCAGATCATCCGCAACGACGGCGACACCGTGGTTGCCGACGAAGTGATCGCCAAGATCGACACTGAAGCCACCGCTGGCGCCGTCGCTCCCGCCGCTGCCGCACCGGCACCCGCTGCCGCTGCCCCGGCCGCCGCGGCCGCGGCCGCTCCGGCAGCAGCCGGCGCCGTGGCCATGCCTTCGGCAGCCAAGCTGATGGCCGAAGGCGGCCTGTCCGCTGGCCAGGTTGCAGGCACGGGCAAGGATGGCCGCATCACCAAGGGTGACGTGCTGGCCGCGACCGCCGCACCCGCTCCCGCACCGGCCGCCAAGGCAGCACCGGCTCCGGCCGCTGCCAAGCCGGCGCTGCAGCAGGTTTCCGCCCCGATGGACTTCGCCGCCCTGGGCGACCGCCCGGAAGAACGCGTGCCGATGAGCCGCCTGCGCGCCCGTATCGCCGAGCGCCTGCTGCAATCGCAAAGCACCAACGCGATCCTCACCACCTTCAATGAAGTGAACATGAAGCCGGTGATGGACCTGCGTAACAAGTACAAGGACCGCTTCGAGAAGGAACACGGCGTGAAGCTGGGCTTCATGTCCTTCTTCGTCAAGGCCGCGGTTCACGCGCTGAAGAAGTTCCCGCTGATCAACGCATCGATCGACGGCAACGACATCGTCTATCACGGCTACTTCGACATCGGTATCGCGGTGGGCTCGCCGCGTGGCCTGGTGGTGCCTATCCTGCGCAACGCCGACCAGATGAGCCTGGCCGACATCGAAAAGAAGATCGCTGAATTCGGCGCCAAGGCCCGCGACGGCAAGCTGTCGCTGGAAGAGCTGACCGGTGGTACGTTCTCGATCTCCAACGGCGGTACCTTCGGCTCGATGCTGTCGACGCCGATCATCAACCCGCCGCAATCCGCGATCCTGGGCGTGCACGCCACCAAGGACCGCCCGGTGGTGGAAGACGGCCAGATCGTGATCCGTCCGATGAACTACCTCGCCATGTCCTACGACCACCGCATCATCGACGGCCGCGAAGCCGTCCTGGGCCTGGTCGCCATGAAGGACGCGCTGGAAGATCCGGCACGCCTGCTGCTGGACCTGTAATCATCTGCAAAGCCTGAGGTCTTGCCCGCATTTCCTCCGCCGCGCCTGTCATCGGGTGCGGCGCTGGCGGGCATGACGGACCGAAGAGTTGAAAGCGGCCTGGCGGGCGACGTTGCCCCGCCGTGGCTGCAAAAGGAATCTCCATGAGCAAACAATTCGACGTGCTGGTGATCGGTGCCGGCCCCGGCGGCTACATCGCCGCCATTCGTGCCGGCCAGCTGGGCCTGAATGTGGCCTGCTGCGAAGGCAATGCCTACGACGATCCCAAGGACGAACCGCGCCTGGGCGGCACCTGCCTGAACGTGGGTTGCATCCCCTCCAAGGCATTGCTGGCATCCTCGGAAGAGTTCGAGAACGTACAGCATCACCTGGGCGACCACGGCATCACGGTTGGCGATGTCAAGGTCGACGTGGCCAAGATGCTCAAGCGCAAGGACGATATCGTCGGCAAGATGACCAAGGGCATCGAGTTCCTGTTCCGCAAGAACAAGGTCACGCTGCTCAAGGGCTACGGCAAGTTCGTCGGCAAGACCGCCGAGGGCTTCCAGGTCGAGATCGCCGGCAAGGCAGGTACCGAAGTCGTGACGGCCAAGCAGGTCATCGTCGCTACGGGTTCCAAGGCGCGTCACCTGCCGGGTATCGCGGTGGACAACGTGCTGGTCAGCGATAACGAAGGCGCGCTCAAGTTCGCCGGCGTGCCGAAGAAGCTGGGCGTGATCGGCGCTGGCGTGATCGGCCTCGAGCTGGGTTCCGTGTGGCGCCGCCTGGGTGCCGAAGTGACCGTGCTGGAAGCGCTGCCGTCGTTCCTGGGCGCCGCCGACGAAGGCGTGGCCAAGGAAGCGCAGAAGCTGCTGACCAAGCAAGGCCTGAAGTTCAGCCTGGGCGTGAAGGTCAATGAAGTCAAGACCGGCAAGGATAACGTCACCGTCAGCTACACCGACAAGGACGGCGCTGCCCAGACCCTGGAAGTCGATCGCCTGATCGTGTCGGTTGGCCGCGTGCCCAACACCGACAACCTCGGCCTCGACGCCATCGGCCTGGCGGCCGACCCGCGCGGCTTCATCGAGGTGGATGACCACTGCGCGACCAAGGTGCCGGGCCTGTGGGCCATCGGCGACGTGGTGCGTGGCCCGATGCTGGCCCACAAGGCAGAGGACGAAGGCGTGGCGGTTGCCGAGCGCATCGCCGGCCAGAAGCCGCACATCGACTACAACTGCATTCCGTGGGTGATCTACACCTTCCCGGAAATCGCATGGGTGGGCAAGACCGAGCAGCAGCTCAAGGCCGAAGGCCGCGAGTACAAGTCCGGCCAGTTCCCGTTCATGGCCAACGGCCGTGCACTGGGCATGGGTCATTCGGATGGCTTCGTCAAGATGCTGGCCGATGCCAAGACCGATGAGATCCTGGGCGTGCATGTGGTTGCCGCGAACGCGTCGGACCTGATCGCCGAAGCCGTGGTGGCGATGGAGTTCAAGGCTGCCAGCGAAGACATCGGCCGCACCTGCCATCCGCATCCGTCGATGTCGGAAGTCATGCGCGAAGCCGCACTCGCTGTCGACAAGCGCCAGCTCAATATGTAAGGCATAAGCCTTCGTATTGTTGAGTACCGGCGCGCCGCTCCAGCGGCGCGCCGTTTTCGCTTTCGGGGCGGCAGGGGCAGATGGCCCTGTCACGCGCCTCGATCCTCATTCAAGCCGGCGCCTCCCGGCATCCAGCGCAAGCAGTCAGCATGAACGTCCGTGAGTACTACGAGCAGGAACTGAAGCAACGTGGCTACACCACCGACCCCGCGCAGTTGCGCGCCGTCGAGCGCCTGCAGCAATGCTATGACGAGTGGGTGGCCTACAAGAGCCGGCGCAACAGCACGCTGAAAAAGCTGCTGGTGCACCCGGACGTGCCCAAGGGCGTGTACCTGTGGGGCGGGGTCGGCCGCGGCAAGTCCTTCCTGATGGACAGCTTCTATACCTGCGTACCGGTGGTGCGCAAGACTCGGCTGCATTTCCACGAATTCATGCGCGAGGTGCATCGCCAGCTCGAAGAGCTGCGCGGGCGCCCGGATCCGCTGGACGAACTGGCCAAGCGCATCGCGCGGCGGTTCCGCCTGATCTGCTTTGATGAGTTCCATGTCAGCGACGTGGCCGATGCGATGATCCTGCACCGCCTGCTGCAGCAGATGTTCGAGAATGGCGTGCAGTTCGTGATGACGTCGAACTACCGGCCGGACCTGCTGTACCCGGACGGCTTGCACCGGGATCGCGTGCTGCCGGCCATCGCGCTGCTGCAGCACAAGCTCGACGTGCTCAATGTCGATGCCGGCATCGACTACCGCAAGCGCGCGCTGGAGCAGGTGGAGGCGTATCACACGCCGCTGGGACCCGAGGCCAGCTCGGCCCTGCGCCATGCCTTTACCGGTATTGCCGGCGTGGCCGACGAATCCCCCATCCTGCATATCGAGCACCGCGAACTGCGCGCGCTGCGCAAGGCGGGCGGGGTGGTCTGGTTCGATTTCAATACGCTGTGCGGTGGCCCGCGCTCGCAGAACGACTACCTGGAGCTCGCCACCGAGTTCCACACGGTGATCCTCTCCGACGTGCCCAGGATGACGCCGCGCATGTCGTCGGAGGCACGCCGTTTCACCTGGCTGATCGACGTGTTCTACGACCACAAGGTCAAGCTGCTGATCTCGGCGGAAGTGCCGGCGGATGAACTCTACACCGAAGGCCAGATGGCCAACGAGTTCAGCCGCACGGTGTCGCGCATCATCGAGATGCAGTCGCGCGAATACCTGGAAGCGCCGCGCCGTACGGTCGACACCTCTCTGACCTGATGCCCTGCGCAGGCGGCGCGCCGTGCGCCGTCTGGCCACCCGCTTGATCTGTATCAAGGCGGCTTGCCACCGGGACTCTTACCATGCAGATGGTAAAAAAGAGTCCCGATGCCGACTTCCCCAGCCCCAGCCTATTCCGCCCGGTCCCTGCCCAATCCGCCGCCTGCACGCGCAAGCGGCGTGCCTGCGGCCGCCGGGCGTGCGGGCTGCTTCCACTGCGGACAGCCGCTCGTGGCCGGCGAGCCGCCCTTGCATGCCAGCATCGACGGCGAAGAACAGGCGTTTTGCTGCGGTGGCTGCCAGGCCCTGGCGCAGACACTGCACGCAGCCGGGTTCGGCCATCTCTATGGCGACCAGGCCCGCTTTGCCCGGCCGATCGACGACGCGGCGCGGCGCGAGGCCGAGCCTGTCTGGGCCGCCTACGACACCGAGGAGTTACGGGCCCAGTTCGTGCGCCCGCTGGACGAACGTCGGGCCGAGATCACGCTGGCGCCGGAGAATATCCGCTGCGCCGCCTGCGCCTGGCTGATCGAGCAGCACCTGGGCAGCCTGCCCGGTGTGGAATCGGTGATCGCCAACGTGGCCACGCGCCGCGTGGTGGTGCGCTGGCGCGCGGCCGAGCAGCCGGTCTCCGCCTTGCTCGCTGCGCTGGCGGGGATCGGCTACCTGGCGTGGCCGTTCGAGGTTTCGCGCTCGGACCGGCAGGACCGTCATGCGCGCCGTGGCCTGCTGATGCGCATGGCGGTGGCCATGCTCGGCATGATGCAGGTGATGATGTACGCATGGCCCATCTATACCCATGAAGCCACCATCGATCCGGGCCAGTTGCAGCTGATGCGCTGGGCCAGCCTGGTGCTGACCTTGCCTGTGGTGCTGTACTCGGCCTCGCCGATCTTCGCTGGGGCGTGGCGTGGGCTGCGGCAGCGCCACCTGGGCATGGATGTGCCGGTGGCGCTGGGCGTGGGGGCGGGCTTTATCGCCAGCACCGTGGCGACGCTACGCGGCACCGGCGAGGTGTACTTCGATTCCGTCACCATGTTTGTCGCGTTCTTGCTGCTGGCGCGCTACCTGGAGTTGCGCGTGCGCCAGGCATCGCGCAGTGGTGCCGAGATGCTGGCGCGGCAGTTGCCCGCCACCTGCGAGCGCCTGCGTGCCGAGGGCGGCGCGGGCGAGCGGGTGCCGGTGGCACGCCTGCGCGCTGGCGACCTGATCCGCGTCAAGGCGGGCGAGGTGGTACCCGCCGATGCCACGGTGATCGCCGGCGCAAGCGAGCTCGATGAATCCATGCTGACCGGCGAGAGCCGGCCGGTGCCGCGCAGCATCGGGGATCCCGTGCTGGCAGGTTGCTTCAACACCGCGAGCCCGCTTGAGTTGCGCGTGGCCAAGGTAGGGGCGGGCACCCGGCTGGCGGAGATCGTCGCCGTGCTGGACCGCGCGCTGGCCGAGAAGCCGCGCCTTGCCACCGTGGCCGACCGCGTGGCGGGCTGGTTCGTCGCCATCTTGCTGGTGCTGGCGGCCGTCACCGGCGCCGTCTGGTGGGCCTGGATCGATCCCGCGCGCGCGTTGCTTGTGACGGTGGCGGTGCTGGTGGTGAGTTGCCCGTGCGCGCTCTCGCTGGCCACGCCGGCGGCGCTGGCCGCGGCCGGGGCCGCGTTGTCGCGCCGCGGCTTGCTGCTCACGCGCGGCCACGCGCTGGAGACCCTGGCCAGCGTCACGGACGTGATGCTCGACAAGACCGGCACGCTCACGCAGGGGCGTTTCGCACTGGTGCGCACGCAGTCCAGCGGCGATGCCGATGCCGCTACCTGCCTGCGCCTGGCCGCGGCCATGGAACGCTCCGGCGAGCACCCGATCGCGCGCGGCATCGTCGACGCCGCGCAAGCCCAAGGCCTTGCGCACGAGACGCTCGCCATCGACGGCATGCGTAATGTGCCGGGGCAGGGCCTTGAAGCCGATCTGGATGGGCAGCGTTACCGCCTTGGCCGGCGCGAGTTCGTGGAGGCGCTGTGCGAGCACGGCAGCGCCGCCAGCTGGCACGCAGAACTTGCCGGCAGCGAGCGCCGCGGCGCCACGCTGGTATGGCTGGGCAGCGCCGCCGGTGCGCTGGCGGTGTTCGAGTTGGCCGATGTGGCGCGTGAGCAATCCGCGCGCTTGCTCAGCGAGTTGCGCGCGCTCGGCGTGACCTGCCATCTCGTCTCGGGCGATACGCCGGCCACCGTCGGCTGGTGGGCCGATCATTTCCAGATCCCGCGCCGCGAGGGCGGTGTCACGCCCGAAGGCAAGCGCGAGTACGTGGCGCGCCTGCAGCGCGGCGGCGCCGTGGTGCTGGCGGTGGGCGACGGCATCAACGACGCGCCGGTGCTGGCGCAGGCGCAAGTCTCGATCGCCATCGGCAGCGGCGCGCCGCTGGCGCAGGCCGGCGCCGACGCGGTGCTGACCCATGGCCGCGTGGCGGAGATCGCGAACGCGCTCAAGATGGCCCGCCGTGCGCGCAGTGTGGTGCGCCAGAACCTCGCCTGGGCCTTTGCCTATAACGTGATCGCCATTCCGCTGGCGGCAACCGGCTATGTCACCGCCTGGATGGCGGGCATCGGCATGTCGGTGTCGTCGCTGCTGGTGGTAGCCAACGCCTGGCGCCTGCTGCGCGCCGGCAAGCCCGGAGATTGACGCCATGGACATGCTCTACCTGCTGGTGCCGATGAGTCTGGTGCTGGTCGCGGTGATCGCCGGCGCGCTCTGGTGGGCGCTGCACGCCGGGCAATACGACGACCTCGACCGGCCCGGCGAGGCCATTCTGCTCGACAACGATAAGCCCTGAGTGATCACGGCAATGCGGCCGTGCCCGTGCGCGGCCGCGTTGCCGTGTGTGCGGATGTGAGACGCCGTTGCACCTGAGTTCCCATGCTTTCCGGTGCGCTTGATACAGATCAAGACAGCTTGCGCGCGCTTTTCCTACAGTCACAACATCAATTCATGTTTATCCAATCTGGGGGTCTGAATGGCTGTCACCGCCGCGTATTCTCGCGCCGACACCTTCAATTACGGCGTTGTGCGGCAGTTTGCCGTCATGACGGTAGTCTGGGGGATTGTCGGTATGGCCGTAGGCGTTCTGCTCGCGGCACAGTTGATCTGGCCGGAGCTTAATTTCAACACGCCATGGCTGTCGTTCGGACGCTTGCGCCCGCTGCACACCAATGCGGTCATCTTCGCCTTCGGCGGCAGCGCGCTGTTCGCTACTTCGTACTACATCGTGCAGCGCACCTGCCAGGCGCGGCTGTTCTGCGGCCCACTGGCGGCCTTCACGTTCTGGGGCTGGCAACTGGTGATCGTGGCCGCGGTCATCACGCTGCCGCTGGGCATCACCAGCTCGAAGGAATACGCCGAGCTCGAATGGCCGATCGACATCCTGATCACGCTGGTCTGGGTGGCTTATGCCATCGTGTTCTTCGGCACCATCATGAAGCGCAAGACCCGCCATATCTACGTGGCCAACTGGTTCTTCGGCGCGTACATCCTGACCATCGCCATCCTGCATCTCGTCAACAACGCCGAGATGCCGGTGGGCATGTGGAAGTCCTACTCGGCGTATGCCGGCGTGCAGGACGCCATGGTGCAGTGGTGGTACGGCCATAACGCGGTGGGCTTCTTCCTGACCACCAGCTTCCTGGGCATGATGTATTACTTCATCCCCAAGCAGGCCGGCCGCCCGATCTATTCCTACCGCCTGTCGATCGTTCACTTCTGGGCGCTCAACTTCACCTATATGTGGGCTGGTCCCCACCACCTGCAGTTCACCTCGCTGCCGGACTGGGCGCAATCGCTCGGCATGGTGTTCTCGCTGATCCTGCTGGCGCCTTCGTGGGGCGGCATGATCAACGGCATCATGACCTTGTCGGGTGCCTGGCACAAGCTGCGCACCGATCCCATCCTCAAGTTCCTGGTGGTGGCGCTGTCGTTCTACGGCATGGCGACCTTCGAGGGCTCGATGATGTCGATCAAGACCGTCAACGCGCTGTCGCACTACACGGACTGGACCATTGGCCACGTGCACTCCGGCGCGCTGGGCTGGGTCGCGATGATCTCGATCGGTTCGCTCTACTACCTGATCCCGCGGCTCTTTGGCGAGAAGGAGATGTACAGCGTGCGCCTGATCGAGCTGCATTTCTGGATCGCTACCATCGGCGTGGTGCTGTACATCGCCTCGATGTGGATTGCCGGTGTGATGGAGGGCCTGATGTGGCGCGCCACCCAGCCCGACGGCACGCTGACCTACGCCTTCGTGGAAGCGGTCAAGGCCAAGTACCCGTTCTACCTGATCCGCTTGCTGGGTGGCTTGTGCTTCCTCTCAGGCATGCTGCTGATGGCATACAACGTGGCCAGGACCATCATCGGCAAGCCTGCCGTGGATGCACTGATCCCGACCAGCGTTTCCGCCTCCGCCCATTGATCATTCCAGGATAGAAACGATGTCCGAAAAACGAAGCTTCTTTACGCACGAGACCCTGGAGAAGAATATCGGGTGGCTGATCATCTGTACCATCCTGGTGGTCAGCATCGCCGGGCTCGTCCAGATCGTGCCGCTGTTCTTCCAGCACTCCACCACCGAGCCCGACGCGGGTATCAAGCCGTACTCCGCGCTGCGCCTGATGGGCCGCGATATCTATATCCGCGAGGGCTGCGTGGGCTGCCATTCGCAGCAGGTGCGCACCTTGCAAGGCGATGTCGAGCGCTATGGCCACTACTCCACGGCGGGCGAATCGGTCTACGACCATCCCTTCCTGTGGGGCTCCAAGCGTACCGGTCCCGACCTGGCGCGCGTGGGCGGACGCTACTCCGATGACTGGCAGCGCATCCACTTGCGCAATCCGCGCGACGTGGTGCCCGAATCGGTGATGCCGTCCTACCCGTGGCTGGAGAAAACGCCGTTGCAGACCAACGATGTCCGCGACCGCATGCGTGCGCTGCGCCGTCTCGGCGTGCCGTACACCGACGCCGAGATTGAGCAGGCGCCTGCCACGCTGGCCGGCAAGACCGAGGAAGACGCGATGGTCGCCTACCTGCAGGAGCTTGGCATCGCCAAGCGCAATGTGCGTGTCGATACCGCGGCTGCCGCGCAGCCCGCGGCCACGCCGGCCAAGGAGTAAGCCATGGCAATGATCACCGCGTTTTCCACCGTGGTCTCGATGGCTGCCTTCATTGCCATCTGCTGGTGGGCCTGGTCGTCAGGGCGCAAGGCCGCCAACCAGGAGTCGGCCATGCTGCCGTTCGCCTTGCCCGACGAGCCGCTGGCCGCACGCCAAGACGCCAGGCCCGATGCCGGCCACCGCGTCGCGCGTCATGCCGGCGGCGCAAACAACACCAAGCAGGAACACTGAGTCATGAGCGACTTCTTCACGGATTTCTGGAGCTACTACATTGCCGCCATCGCGCTGGTCGGCATCGTCTGGTGCGTGTGGCTGCTGTTTTCCCAGCGCAAGGTCACCAAGATTGTGGGTGCGCCCGAGGACACCGGCCACGTGTGGGACGGCGACCTGCGCGAGCTGAACAACCCGCTGCCACGCTGGTGGATGTGGATGTTCCTGCTGGCATGCATCTTTGGCCTGGGTTACCTAGTGCTGTACCCCGGCCTGGGATCCTACGCCGGCGTGCTCAAGACCTCCAGCCGGGTTGAGCTGGAGGCGCACCGCCAGGCGGCCGAACAACTGCAGCGCGAGGTCTATGGCAAGTACATGCAGATGGACGTCAAGCAGGTGGCGGCCGACCCGGCGGCGCGCGAGATCGGGCAACGCCTGTTTCTCAACTACTGCGCGCAATGCCACGGCTCCGATGCGCGCGGCAGCCGCGGCTTTCCCAACCTGACCGATAACGACTGGCTGTACGGCGGGGAGCCCGAGACCATCACGCAGACCATTACCAAGGGCCGCAACGGCGTGATGCCGTCGTTCGCCTCGACCATCGACGGCAAGCTCGCTGGCGACGTGGCGCAATACGTGCGCTCGCTGTCCGGCCTGTCTTACGACCCGATCCGCGCCTCGCGCGGCGAGAGCACGTTCAAGTCCACCTGCGCGGCCTGCCATGGCTCCACCGGCAAGGGCAACCAGGCGCTTGGCGCGCCTAACCTGTCGGACCGCGTGTGGCTGTACGGCAGCTCGGAGGCGAACATCGTCGACGCCATCCTGAAGGGCCACAACAACCATATGCCGGCGCACGAGGAAATCCTCACGCCAGAGCGTATCCGCATGTTGACGGCCTATGTCTGGGGCCTGTCCAACACCGGCGGCGCAGGCGAGGGGGCGAAGCAATGAGCCACTGCGCTTATGCTTGTCAGCCGGGCCCGCACCGCGGCGGGGGTGTTCGCCCATGAACGCCCCCGGACCGGAGCCGCTTGAAAGGAACGGGGCCGCGTGGGCGCCGCTGCGAGCGCCCACGCCTGATTCGGCGGACGCGGAAACGTCGGACGAGACCCTGTACGAAGTCCGCCGCAAGATCTATCCGCGCTCGGTGTCGGGTGCGTTCTCGAGCTGGCGGGTCTGGATGGTGGTCCTGACCCAGCTGTTCTTCTATGGCATGCCCTGGCTGCAGTGGAATGGCCGCCAGGCCATGTTGTTCGATCTCGGCGCGCGCAAGTTCTATATCTTTGGCCTGGTGCTGTGGCCCCAGGACGTGATCTACCTTGCCGTGCTGCTGGTGATCTCCGCGGTGTCGCTGTTTCTCTTCACGGCGATCGCGGGGCGGCTGTTTTGCGGCTACGCTTGTCCGCAGACGGTGTACACCGAGATCTTCATGTGGATCGAGCGGCATGTGGAAGGCGACCGCTTTGCCCGCATCCGCCTGGACGGCGATCCTTGGAGCGTGCGCAAGCTGCGCCTGAAGGCCACCAAGCACACGCTCTGGATCGTGATCGCGCTATGGACGGGCTTTACCTTCGTCGGCTATTTCTCGCCCATTCGCACGCTCGGCGCGCAGGTGCTGAGCCTCTCGCTGGGTCCGTGGCAGACGTTCTGGATGCTGTTTTACTCGTTTGCCACCTGGGGCAACGCCGGCTTCATGCGCGAGCAGGTCTGCAAGTACATGTGCCCGTATGCGCGCTTCCAGAGCGTGATGGTGGATCGCGACACCTATGTGGTCACCTATGACGTGGGCCGCGGCGAGCCGCGCGGCAGCCGCTCGCGCAAGGCGGACCACAAGGCCGCCGGGCTGGGCTCGTGCGTGAATTGCAGCATCTGCGTGCAGGTCTGTCCTACTGGCATCGATATCCGCGATGGCCTGCAATACGACTGCATTGGCTGCGGCGCCTGTATCGACGCCTGCAACCAGGTCATGGACAAGATGGCTTACCCGCGCGGGCTGATCCGCTATACGTCCGAGAACGCCATGCGCAGCGCGCTCTCCGAGACCGTGGCGCGCAAGCGCCTGGTGCGGCCGCGCACGGTGATCTACTCGGTGATCTGGCTGGCGCTGGTCGCCGGCTTCATGGCCTCGCTGGCCATGCGCACGCCGCTCAAGGTCGATATCATCCGCGACCGCGGCGCGCTGGGGCGGGAAGTGGAAGGGCGCTGGATCGAGAACGTGTACCGGCTGCAGCTGATCAACACGACCGAGGCGCCAATGCGCGTCGCCGTCAGCGCGGGCAGCGATGAGCTCAAGGGCCTGGCTGTGGAATATGATCACGCTGCCGGCAACCTGGAGCCCACGTCCAATCGCCTGATTCCCATCCGGGTGCGCGTGCCGATCGAGTCCGCGGCGCAGGGCACGCACAAGATCGAGGTCACAGTGACCGCGGTGCCCGA
Source organism: Cupriavidus sp. GW822-FHT02D05 (assembly GCF_058802485.1). Lineage (NCBI taxonomy): Bacteria > Pseudomonadati > Pseudomonadota > Betaproteobacteria > Burkholderiales > Burkholderiaceae > Cupriavidus > Cupriavidus sp. GW822-FHT02D05. The sequence continues at coordinate 247,135 of NZ_JBXAOE010000007.1, forward strand.
CGAGGGCGCGGGGAGCCATGGCGCGGAGATTCGACAGAGCACCAGCTTTATCGTGCCGCGCAATCTATGAGGCGGCAGGGACGCTGGTTGCACCAATCCGTACGCAACATACGCGATCTAGATCTAGAGGAGGCCAGATGACGCAGCAAAGTAATCCCTGGTGGAAGGAGCCATGGCCGTGGCTGCTGATGAGTGGGCCGTTCGTGGCCATGGTGGCCTGCGGGGTCACGATCTGGCTGGCCATGACCCATCCGGATCCGCCCATTGAGGAAGGGGTGGCGCGCCACGGCCTGGTGGTTGAGAAGGCGGGCAGCGCGGCACGCCAGGCAGCGCCGGTCGCGGCGCAAGCGAGGTGATCATGAGGCTACGCTGGCTGATGTGGGTGCTGTGGCCCGCTTTCCTGGTCGCCGGGCTGACGACCGCGCTGGTATTCTCCATGGTCGATCCCGGCGACCTGCGCTTCTTCGGCCAGCCGGTCGAGGCATCGCGGGAGGCGGTCTACACCGTGGGTTTCCTGATCGCGTGGGTGCTGTGCGCGCTGTCGAGCGGCTTGACGCTGTACACCATGCCCACGCGGCTGGCGGACACGGACGAGCTGGAGTGATTGCGATGCGCGCCTTGCCGGTTCAGGCCAGCAGGCGCGGCATCGCGGCGAGCCGCCGCGGGCGAGGGCGGCGCGCGACGTGCAGGTCAGCAGGACTTGTTGACGATCTGCTTGATCCCCACCATGTCGACCAGCTTGACGTGGCGCTGGCGGATCTGGATCAGGCCGGCTTCCGCAAAGCGCGAGAACAGGCGGCTGACGGTTTCGAGCTTGAGCCCCAGGTAGCTGCCGATTTCCTCGCGGCTCATGCGCAGCACGAACTCGGAGGCCGAATAGCCGCGCGCGGACAAGCGCTCGGACAGGTTGATCAGGAAAGCGGCAAGCCGCTCCTCGGCGCGCATCGATCCGAGCGTGATCAACATGACCTGGTCCTGCGAGATCTCCTTGCTCATCAGGCGCATGAACTGATGCTGCAGCGACGGCAGGACGTTGGACAGCGTCTGGAGATCGCCAAAGCGTACCACGCAGACTTCGGTATCTTCCAGCGCGGTGGCGTCCGACGCATGCTGCATCTCGCCAAGGCCGTCGAGGCCGACGACTTCGCCGGGAAGGTGGAAGCCCGTGATCTGCGAGCGGCCGTCTTCCATTGTCAGGTGGGTCTTGAGCGTGCCGAAGCGGATCGCGTAGACGGCGGTGAGAGGATCGCCGAGGCGGTACAGGGTTTCGCCCTTGCGTACGCGCACCCGGTCCTGGACCAGCGTATCCATCTTTTCGAGGTCCTGCTGCGACATGCCGACGGGCAGGCAGAGCTGGCCGAGCGAGCAAGTGGAGCAGCGGGGCGACATCTCGGTAATGGGAATGGTGGTGAGCAATTGGGGCCTGTCGGTTTAGCGCAGTCAGTCAAGCGCGATGTGGCGGGCGCATTGAGTTGAGAGCTTGACGTTGAGAGTCGTCGGTTGGAAGCGCTATCCACATCGGCCTGGCGCGCGGGTCTTGCGGCAGTGCGCTATCTGTGCAGCGCGGCTTGCCGTGCCCGTCGTCATGTTGTGCGAGCGCGCTGGTGTGCGCGGGCGCAAGGCCTCATGTTGATAGCGCCTCTTGGAGCTGCGGGGGCGCGTTCGCCGCATTTTACCGCGCCAGACGTTGCGATTGTGTGATTGGGAGGAGAAGTTGACCATAGGCGTGCTTATCAGCGTATTTACCTTGGCTTTGCTGGGCGGCGTGCACTGCGCCGCCATGTGCGGCGGGATCGCGCTGGCGGCGGAGCAGGGCGGCGTTGCGCGCGTGCCTGCCACGGTGCTCCGGCGTCCCGGCCATTGGTTGCTGGAACTGCTTGTCATGCATGCCGGGCGGCTGAGCATGTATGCGGTGCTGGGAGGCTTGCTGGGCGCCCTTGGCGCCGGCGTCTGGAAGACGCAGTACCTGCCGCTGCAGCGCTGGCTGTTCGGGGTCGGCAGTGTAATGCTGGTGCTGTCGGGCTTGTGGATGTTGCGCGGGCGCACCATGGGTACGGGTTGGCTGGAGCGGCTCGCCGCCCGGGGCGCGGGTGGCTTGCTGCGCGGCCTTGGTGCCGTCGGGGCGCGCTTGCCGGCTGTGGCCCGGGCGTATGGGCAGGGCCGGTTGCTGCGCCGCTACGGCATGGGGCTAGCCTGGGGGCTGGTCCCGTGCGGCATGGTGTACGGTGCTCTTGCCATGGCGTTGCTGGCCGGCAATGCCCCGTCGGGCGCGCTGGTGATGGCCGTGTTTGGCCTGGGCACCCTGCCGAACCTGCTGGTGATCTCGGGCCTGTCCGGCTATCTCAGGCAGCTTTCGCGGCGCCCGGCGTTGCGGGCTGGCGCTGGGCTTGCGGTGGTGGCCTTTGGCTTGGCCGGGGTGGCGCGCGCGCTGCTTTTGCCTGAGACGCTTGCCGCGCATGGATTCTGCCTGGTCTTCTGAAGCGCTGCTTCGTGGTGTATCTGTCACTTCTTCGCTGAGGTAGCTGTGCGAATCGGTTGCAGGTTTGCCAGGGAATGCCATACAATCGCAAGAACAGCGATATCGCGCACGTATTTCATCGTGGCATCGTCAGGTAGCATCCGCTGCTCAGGGATGCATGCCAGGAACACCCAGGCAGGCATCAGCGCCAGGGACCGTTCCCCATCCGCCGTCCGGTTCAAAAGATTCGGTTCAAAAGACCAGCTACGGCAGGGCGGGGTGAAATAGGCCAGCAGGCCCGATATCCGTATTTTCTTGCACCCGGCGCGTTCGATGATAAACGCCGCGCCGGACAGGTCCGCCACATCAGGGGGAAGGCGCGACGCAAGGGCTCCGTCGACTGGCAGATAATGCCGGTGGCCGGGCGATCTCCTGCCGGTCAGGTCCGGCACCCGATGCAATAAAAGAAGGCGCACGGCTGGCATGCATCAAGCATGCGGTTGGCTGCGCGGCCAGATGGCGGTGGCAATCCCTACCGCTGAACCCGCAATCTCCAGTGCGCCCGGGATCAACCGGGGCGCAGGTGCAAAGACAGGCTGCACGCAATCAACATGAATACCCAAGAGGCGAAGATCGTCCTCGAGACCGCGCTGATCTGCGCGCAGGAACCCTTGCGCGTCAATGACTTGCGCCGGCTGTTTGCCGACGACGTCGGTGCCGACACCATTCGTGTGCTGCTCGAAGAGCTGCGCCGCGACTGGGAGCAACGCGGCGTGGAACTCGTGGCACTGGCCAGTGGCTGGCGTTTCCAGAGCCGCCCTGTCATGCGTGAATACCTGGATCGGCTGAATCCTGAAAAGCCGCCCAAGTACTCCCGCGCCGTGATGGAGACGCTGGCGATCATTGCCTACCGGCAACCGGTCACGCGGGGCGATATCGAGGAAATCCGTGGTGTCGCGGTCAGCACCGAAGTCGTGAAGAAGCTCGAGGACCGCAGCTGGATCGAGGTGATCGGCCACCGTGACGTGCCCGGGCGGCCTGCGCTTTATGCCACCACCAAGAACTTCCTTGATGACCTTGGCCTGCGCACGCTCGATGAATTGCCGCCGCTGGAGGACATCCAGGCCCAGGCGCAGGTCGCGCTGCTGAATCAGGAGCCGATTGACTTCGAGGCGCTGGGCAAGGTGCCGGCGGATAGCGACGAAGAGGCATTCGCGGAACCTGGCGCTGATCAGGCCGGCGCTGCCGCGCTGGTTGCGGCGGATGCCGGAGAGGGTGAACCGACCTCTTCCGGCGTGGTTGCCCACGACGGTCTTGCGGCCGGCGCCATGGATGGCATCGCCGATTTGGTGGATGCGTTTGAAAGGAAGGAGGCCTTGGCGCAAGCGGAAGCCGGGTTCACACCCGCGCCCGAGGCCGAGGCGGAAGTGCCGGCGACGCCCGGGCCAGGCAGTGAGCCAGGGAGCGAGCCGGTGTCCGCCGAGCCCGCCGGCGCGCTGTCTGGCGACATAGCCGCGGAGCAAGCCGTCGAAGACGGTGAAACAAATGAGCAAACGGACACGCCCGCCAACGGTTACCACGTACAAGTGGCCTCCGGCGAGCAGGCGTCCGAAGTCCCGGGGGCGTCCACGACGAATCCGGCGCACCCCAGCGAGCACGACGAGCACGACCAGCGCGTGTCCAACTGAACACCATGCAACATCCGAATGTGAATACCTTGTCCGATTCTGATCAAGACGTCCGCCAGGCGGATACGCCGGCCGGCGATGCCGGCAATGGCGCCGAAGGCGGCGCCGGCACCGATGGCGCGCCGCGCCGCAAGGGCCTGCGCCGTGGCTTGCGCAATCTGGTGGCCACGCGCCGCCAGGCCGCGCAGGACCGCGACGGCGACCGTGCCGCGGACGGCGGGGCGGCAATCCCTGCGGGCGGCCCCGATGCGGGCGCCGCGCAAGACGCGCGTGGCGACGGCGCAAGGAAGGGACGTACGCGTGGCAAACGCAAGCTCGCGGAAGGCGAGGCTGTGCAGGCCGGCGAGCAGCAGGGCGAACGCCCGGCGCCGCGAGGCCGCCGGAACTTCAGCGGTGACAATGCCGAAGGCGCAAGCGAAGCTGGCGGAGAAGCCACGGGCGAGCGCCAGCGTGACGGCGCGCGCGCCAACCCGAACGGGAATGGCGCCCGCAAGCGCAAGCCGCAGCAAGGCCTGCAGCCGCAAGGCGCGGCTCGCCGTGGTGGCGCCGAAGGGCAGCAAGGTGGCCCGCGCCAGCAAGGCAAGGGTAACAAGGGCAAAGGCGGCGCGCAGCGCCCAGCCGCGGGTGTGCCTGAGAAGGCGCCCGCCGCCGCGAGCGGCGAGGACCTGTTCCGCTTTGTCATTTCCGGTCAGTACGACCAGGAAGAGTCGAGTGGTCCGCAAGCCCGGGTCAAGCCGGTGCGCGAGCTGTCTGCAGACGATGATGCGCCCAAGCTGCACAAAGTGCTCGCCGAGGGTGGACTGGGCTCGCGCCGGGAAATGGAAGAGCTGATCCTGCAGGGCCGGGTTTCGGTCAATGGCCTGCCTGCCCACATCGGCCAGCGCATCCTGCCGGCCGACCAGGTCCGGGTCAACGGCAAGCTGATTCATCGCCGTGTGTCGTCCAAGCCTCCGCGCGTGCTGCTGTATCACAAGCCGTCCGGCGAAATCGTCAGCCAGTCGGATCCGGAAGGCCGTCCGACCGTGTTCGACAGCCTGCCGCGCATCAAGGCAGGGAAGTGGGTGGCCGTGGGCCGCCTCGACTTCAACACCGAGGGCTTGCTGATCTTTACCTCCTCGGGCGATATCGCCAACAAGTTCATGCATCCGCGCTACGGCGTGGAGCGCGAATATGCGGTGCGCACGCTGGGTGAGCTGGCCGAGGCCGATCGCCAGCGCCTGCTGCATGGCATCAAGCTCGACGATGGCGAGGCTAATTTTCTGCGCATCGCGGACGGTGGTGGCGAAGGCATCAACCACTGGTACCACGTGGCGCTGACCGAAGGCCGCAACCGCGAAGTCCGCCGCATGTTCGAGGCCGTCGGCCTGACCGTGTCGCGCCTGATCCGTACCCGTTACGGCCAGTTCCTGCTGCCGCGCGGCCTGAAGCGCGGCCGCTGGCAGGAACTCGCGGCGGACGACGTGCGCGCGCTGATGGCATCCATCGGCCTGAAGGCGCCGTCCAAGGGGGATAGCGGTCCCCGCGGCGGCAGCAAGGTGGGTGGCCGGCAGCAGCGCACCGAGGCAGCCATTGCCGGCATGCCGATGCCGACCGGCATGGACGGCCTGCCGCGCGTCAACCGCGGCAACGGCCCGCGCGGCAGCGGTGCTGGCCGCGGCCAGCCGGATCCGATGCAAACGTCGATGGGCTACATCGGTGGCCCGACCCTGCTGACGTCCCATACCACCAAGCTGGGTGGTGGCGCGGCGGGTTCCCCCCGCGGCCCGGGCGGCCCGGGCCGCGGCGGCCGCAGTGGCGGCCGTGGCGCTGGCATGGGCGGCGGCATGGGCGGTATGGGCGGTATGGGCGGCGGTCAGAATCGTTCCCAGCGCCGCGGTGGTGGCGAAGCCAATGGGAATGTGATGCCGCAGGCCGGCAAGCCCAACGGCAATCGCCGTCCTCGTGGTGGTGGCCGCGACGGCAATCGTTGAGCGATGCGAGGCAGGGTGCCTTGGGCGGGCCTGGCAGGGAAAAGAGCGGCGCAGGCCGCATCCCTGTCTTGCCAAAGCTGGGTGCCTTTGCCTTTTGCACCGCGACAGCGTATAATCAAAGTCTATTCAAAAGTCATCCTGCAAAAAGGGTGGGCGAATGATGGGCATTGCGCCCATTTTTTTTTGCTTCGCCCGTTTCGTGTGCTTGCCGTGTTTCGCGGCGCGCCGGTCGGGATGACTGGCAGGCAAGCTGGCTGAAGCCGTCAACCAAGACGGCCGTGCCGATGGGCTGGGTCTGCCACGGTATTGATGGCCATTATTCGGGAATACAGTGCATCTGGCAGATTTGATCGAAACCACCCTGAACGGCATGGGGTACGAGCTGGTTGAGCTCGAGCGCGCTCCAGGCGGACTCATGCGCGTCTATATCGATCAGCCTGAAACCGGCATCGTCATTGAGGATTGCGAGAAGGTAAGCCGTCAGCTTACCCACGTGCTCACCGTCGAGAACATCGACTACGAGCGCCTCGAAGTGTCCTCGCCGGGGCTGGACCGGCCGCTCAAGAAACTGGCTGACTTCGTCCGCTTCGCGGGCCAGGAAGCCAGGGTTACCTTGCGCCTTCCGGTCAACGGGCAGAAGAACTTCGTCGGCATCTTGCAGACGCCTACCGGTGAGCCGGGGGCAGAGCAGATTGGCCTCGAGTTCGAAGGCCAGAACGGCACGGCGCTGCTGGAATTCACCATATCCGATGTTGATCGCGCACGCCTGGTGCCGGTGATCGACTTCAAAGGAAATCAGAAAAAAGGGAACAAGCAATGAGCCGCGAAGTTCTGTTGCTCGTCGATGCGCTTGCGCGTGAGAAGAACGTCGACAAGGATGTGGTATTCGGTGCGCTGGAAGCGGCACTCGCTTCGGCAACCAAGAAGCGTTTCGAGGAAGACGTGGATATTCGCGTCGCCATCGATCGTGAGTCCGGTGAGCACGAGACGTTCCGCCGCTGGCTTGTAGTCCCCGATGAACAGGGCCTGCAGGAGCCGGACAAGCAGATCCTCATGTTCGAGGCACGCGAGCAGGATCCGGACATCCAGCTTGATGAGTTTGTCGAAGAGCAGATCGAGTCGGTCGAGTTCGGCCGTATCGGTGCGCAAGCCGCCAAGCAGGTGATCCTGCAGAAGATCCGTGACGCCGAGCGCGAGCAGATCCTCAACGATTACCTTGATCGTGGCGAGAAGGTCATGACCGGCACGGTCAAGCGTGCCGACAAGAAGGGCCTGATCGTCGAGTCCGGTCGCGTCGAAGCGCTGCTGGCCCGCGACCAGATCATCCCCAAGGAAAACCTGCGCACCGGCGACCGTGTCCGCGCATATATCCTGAATGTGGACCGCACGGCACGCGGTCCGCAGATCGAGCTCTCGCGCACCGCGCCCGAGTTCCTGATCAAGCTGTTCGAGAACGAAGTGCCGGAGATGGAGCAGGGCCTGCTGGAAATCAAGGCAGCCGCTCGCGACCCCGGCGTGCGCGCCAAGATCGCCGTGGTGGCGCATGACAAGCGTATCGATCCGATCGGTACCTGCGTCGGCGTGCGCGGCACGCGGGTGACCGCGGTGCGTAACGAGATTGGCGGCGAGGCGGTCGACATCGTGCTGTGGTCGGAAGACCCGGCGCAGTTCGTGATTGGCGCCCTGGCGCCGGCACAGGTACAGTCGATCGTTGTCGACGAGGAAAAGCACAGCATGGACGTGGTGGTCGACGAGGAAAACCTCGCCGTCGCCATCGGCCGCAGTGGTCAGAACGTACGCCTGGCGTCCGAGCTGACCGGCTGGCAGATCAACATCATGACGCAGGAAGAATCGGCACAGAAGCAAGCCGAGGAAAGCGACGTGGTGCGCAAGTTGTTCATGGCCAAGCTGGACGTGGACGAAGAAGTGGCTGACATCTTGATCGACGAAGGTTTCTCCACGCTGGAAGAAGTGGCCTATGTGCCCATCAGCGAGATGTTGGAAATCGACGCCTTCGATGAAGATACCGTCAACGAGCTGCGCAACCGCGCCCGCGATGCGCTCTTGACGATGGAACTGGCCCGGGAAGAAAAGGTGGAAGAGGTGTCGCAGGATCTGCGCTCGCTCGACGGCCTGACCCCGGAACTGATCGGCAAGCTGGCCGAAGGCAATATCCACACGCGTGACGAACTGGCCGAATTGGCCGTCGACGAACTCGTCGACATGGTTGGTCTTGGCGAGGATGATGCCCGCGCGCTGATCATGAAAGCACGGGAACATTGGTTTAACTGAGGGACACGCTCACGTAGTGCTTTTCCAGGCTGCTTGAGCGCGCATTCCACACACAATTGTCCCGACGTATAAACCGAGCATTGAAAGGGTTTGAATGGCAAGCACAACAGTTGCCCAACTGGCCGCAGAACTGAGCCGCAGCGCAGCTGCCCTGCTGGAACAATTGCAGGCAGCTGGGGTGGGCAAGGTGACGCCTGACGACATCATCACCGAATCCGACAAGACCAAGTTGCTGGATTACCTCAAGCGTTCCCACGGGGCGGCCGATGACAGCGCGCGCAAGAAGATCACGTTGACCAAGCGTGAGACCTCCGAGATCCGCCAGGCTGATTCCACCGGCAAGACTCGCACGGTGCAGGTCGAGGTGCGCAAGAAGCGCGTCCTGATCAAGCGCGACGAGGCTACCACCGATGGCGCCGATGGCCACGAAGTGGTCGAGCTTCCGGTCGATGCGGCCGAGCAGGCACGCCAGGATGAGGAAGATCGTCAGCAAGCCGAGTTGCTGGCACGCCAGGAAGCCGAGTCGAAGGCACGCCAGGAAGCGGCCGAACGCGAGGAGGTCGAGCGTCGCGCCAAGCAGGAAGCGCTGGAGGCTGAAGAGCGCCGCCAGGCTGAGCTCGCCGCCCGCAAGGCGGAAGAGGAAGCTGCCGCCCTGCGCGCCGCCGCTACGGCCAAGGCGCCGGAAGACGACGATTCGCGCAAGAAGGCCGAAGACGAAAAGGCTCGCCTGGCCGCCGAACGCGCTGCCGCGCAGAAGGCCGCCGACGACGCCAAGCAGGCTGCCGACAAGGCGCGTGCCGAACAGGACGCAGCGCGCAAGCGCCGCGAGGCCGCCGAAGCCGAAGCCCGTGCCATTCAGCAGATGCTGAATGCGCCGGCGCGCGTGCTCAAGGCGCCGTCGGAACGCAAGGCTGAAGAAAAGAAGGCCGAGCAAACCGGCACGCTGCACAAACCGGTCAAGCCGCCTGGCACCGAAGTCAAGAAAGACGAGAAGAAGCCCGCAACGACCACGGCCACCGCTACCACCACCGTCGACAAGAAGACCGGCAAGGTAGTGAAGGCAGGGACTTCCTCGACCTGGCAGGACGAAGGCTCGAAGAAGAAGGGCAGCGGCCTGAAGACCCGCGGCGATTCGTCCGGTGGCGTTGGCGGCTGGCGCGGCGGTCCGCGCGGCCGTGGCAACCGTCACCAGCAAGACGATCGCGGCACGAATTTCCAGGCGCCGACGGAACCGGTGGTGCGCGAAGTGCACATCCCCGAGACCATTTCGGTGGCCGACCTGGCGCACAAGATGGCCGTCAAGGCTTCCGAGGTCATCAAGCAGATGATGAAGCTCGGCCAGATGGTGACCATCAACCAGGTGCTGGACCAGGAAACCGCCATGATCGTGGTGGAAGAAATGGGCCACAAGGCGTTTGCCGCCAAGCTTGACGATCCGGAAGCGCTGCTGGTCGTGGGTGGTGAAGACCACACCGACGCCGAGCAGCTGCCGCGTCCGCCGGTGGTGACCGTGATGGGTCACGTCGACCACGGCAAGACCTCGCTGCTGGACTACATCCGTCGTGCCAAGGTTGCGGCGGGCGAAGCCGGCGGTATTACGCAGCACATCGGTGCCTACCATGTGGAAACCGAGCGCGGCGTGATCACCTTCCTGGACACCCCGGGTCACGAGGCCTTCACGGCCATGCGTGCTCGCGGTGCCAAGGCAACCGACATCGTGATCCTGGTGGTCGCGGCCGACGACGGCGTGATGCCGCAGACGAAGGAAGCCATTGCCCACGCCAAGGCGGCGGGCGTGCCCATCGTGGTCGCGATCAACAAGATCGACAAGCCCGAAGCCAACCCGGACCGCGTCAAGCAGGAACTGGTGGCCGAGCAGGTGCTGCCGGAAGAGTACGGCGGTGATTCGCCGTTCGTCCCGGTATCCGCCAAGACCGGAGCCGGTATCGACGACCTGCTCGAGCAAGTATTGCTGCAGGCCGAAGTGCTGGAACTGAAGGCACCGGTGGACGCCCCGGCCAAGGGCCTGGTGGTGGAAGCCCAGCTGGACAAGGGCAAGGGCCCGATCGCAACCATCCTGGTCACCAGCGGCACGCTCAAGCGTGGCGATGTGGTGCTGGCTGGCAGCGCTTATGGCCGCGTTCGCGCCATGCTGGACGAAACCGGCAAGCCGACCAAGGAAGCCGGTCCCTCGATTCCGGTCGAGATCCAGGGCCTGTCCGAAGTGCCGGCAGCTGGTGAAGAAGTGCTGGTGCTGCCGGACGAGCGCAAGGCGCGCGAAATCGCGCTGTTCCGTCAAGGCAAGTACCGCGACGTCAAGCTGGCCAAGCAGCAGGCGGCCAAGCTGGAAACGATGCTGGAACAGATGAGCGAAGGCGAAGTGCAGACGCTGCCGTTGATCGTCAAGGCCGACGTTCAGGGTTCGCAGGAAGCACTGGTGCAATCGCTGCAGAAGCTCTCCACCGAAGAAGTGCGCGTACAGATCGTGCACGGCGGCGTGGGCGGCATCTCGGAGTCGGACGTCAACCTGGCTACGGCCTCGAAGGCGGTCATCATCGGTTTCAACGTGCGTGCCGATGCTGGCGCGCGCAAGCTGGCCGAGAACAACGGCATCGATATTCGCTACTACAACATCATTTACGATGCGGTAGACGAGATCAAGGCGGCAATGTCGGGCATGCTGGCACCGGAAAAGCGCGAAGTCACGCTGGGTACGGTCGAAGTGCGCCAGGTCTTCCGCGTGCCGAAGATTGGCGCGGTGGCTGGTTGTATGGTCACCGACGGGCTGGTCAAGCGTACCGCCCTGGTACGGGTGCTGCGCAACAACGTGGTCATCCATACCGGCGAGCTTGATTCGCTCAAGCGCTTCAAGGATGACGTCAAGGAAGTCAAGCAAGGCTTCGAGTGCGGTTTGTCGATCAAGAACTTCAACGACGTTCAGGAAGGCGACCAGCTCGAAGTGTATGAAATCACCGAGGTGGCGCGCACGCTGTAAGGCGTGTTGCGGGCGGCGGGCCAACTGGCCCGCCGCTGCCCTTCTCGACAGCAAGCGTATTGAATGGCCAAGAAAGGCAATATCTCCTCTCGTAATCTCCGGATTTCCGACCAGATCCAGCGCGACCTGGCCGAGATGATCCAGCGTGAGCTGCGCGATCCCCGCCTGGGGCTCGTCACACTGCAGTCGGTCACGCTGACCCCCGACTACGCGCACGCCAAGGTGTACTTCACCGTCCTGGCGGCTGATGCTACGGAAGTGGAGGGCATCCTCAACGAAAAGTCCGGTTACCTGCATTCGCTGCTCTACAAGCGGTTGCATATCCATACCGTGCCGACGCTGCGCTTCTTCCACGATACCTCGGTGGAACAAGCGATCGAGATGTCCAAGCTGATCAAAGAAGCCAACTCCACACGCGCAAAAGAAGACTGATAGACGGCCCGTAACCACGGGCCGTTTTCTTGTTCGCGCTGGTTGCTTCGCGTCTCCTTTGTCCCTGTCTGTCGCGCCCGGCCCCGAAGCTTTGCCGGCGTCACATAGCTCCCCGTCATGACCCATCCCAACACCAATCGCCCGCCCCGGCAACCGCGCCGCGAGGTGCATGGCGTGCTGCTGCTCGACAAGCCGCTCGGCCTTTCGTCCAACGATGCGCTGGTGCGTGCCAAGCGCATGCTGCGCGCGCTAAAGGCCGGACACACCGGCACGCTCGACCCGCTGGCCACCGGCTTGCTGCCGCTGTGCTTTGGCGAGGCGACCAAGTTCTCGCAGGACCTGCTCGAGGCCGACAAGACGTACGAAGCCACTGTGCGGCTGGGCCTCAAGACCGCGACCGGCGACGCCGAGGGCGAGGTAATCGCCGAGCGTCCGGTAACCTGCGATATCGCGGCGCTACGCGCCGCAATGCTGCGCTTCGCCGGCGAAATCGAGCAGGTGCCGCCGATGCATTCCGCACTGAAGAAGGACGGGCGTCCACTGTACGAATACGCACGTGCCGGCCAGACGGTGGAGCGCGCCGCGCGCCGCGTCACCATCCACGAAATCATGCTGCTCGATTGCGGGCTGCCGCAGGTGCCCACCTTCAGCATGCGCGTGACCTGCAGCAAGGGCACTTATATCCGCACCCTGGCCGAGGACATCGGCGAGGCGCTTGGGTGTGGCGCCCACCTGACCGGCTTGCGCCGTACGGCGGTAGGCGACCTGAGCCTGGAAGGCGCGGTCACGCTGGAGCAGATTGAGCAGCGCTCCGACGAGGAGCGCCCCGGAATGCTTGCGCCGGTCGATGCGCTGTTGCAACGCTGCGTAGCAGTGACGCTCGACGAGGCCGCGATGGCGCGCTTCCTGCAGGGCCAGCGCATCGCGCAGCGCGACCTGCCGGCGGGCGTGGCGCTGGCGGAAGACGAACTCGCCAGTGTCTATGGCGGCGAGCCGCGCCGCTTGCTTGGCGTGGCGCGCATGCGTGAAGGCGCCTTGCGGCCCGAGCGGCTGGTCAAGCTCTAACGCGGCCAATGCGGCTGCATCGGGCACGAAATCCTGACGGCTTGAGCTTGGGGTGAGGGGGCAGGGCCAGAAAGCACGAGGCCGATGCCTGTGACGGCATCGGCCTCGCTGTGCGGCGCGTGTACTGAGTGCAACTAATGCAGTTAGTGGGCCCCGGCCGCGGAGGCGTCCAGATCGCCTCCCTTCTTGGGCTTGGTCAGCCAGACAAAGACAATCAGCACGAAGAACAGCACGCCCGAGATCCAGAAGATATCGTTGGCGCCCAGCATGGCCGCCTGCTGCGAAATGCTGCGCTCGATCTGGCCGTTGGCCTGGGCCTGGCTCATGCCCATCTGCATCAGGTGGTTGAGCTGGTCGAGATAGGTCGGGTTGTACGGGTTGACCTGTTCAACCAGTTGCGCGTGATGCAGCGCCGTGCGGTTTTCCCAGATGGTGGTCGAGATCGACGCACCGATCGCACCGAACGTGATCCGCACGAAGTTGGACACCCCGGAGGCCGACGGGATCTTCTCCGGCGGCTGGCCCGACAGGATGATCGAGGTCAGCGGAATGAAGAACATCGCCATCGCCGCGCCCTGGATCAGCGTGGGGATCATCAGCGTGCGGGTATCGACCTGCAAGGTGAATCCCGAGCGCATCAGGCTGACCACGCCAAAGGTGACGAAGGCCATGGTCGCGACCCAGCGCGCATCCATCTTGGGCAGGTTCTTGCCGATCAGCGGCGACAGCAGGATGGCGAAGATCCCGACCGGCGCCATCACGATGCCGGCATCCGTCGCGGTATAGCCGACGATGGTTTGCAGCCATAGCGGCAGGATCACCAGGTTGCCGAAGAACAGGCCGTAGGCCACCGAGATGGCCACCACCCCCGCGCTGAAGTTACGTCCCTTGAACAAGGTGATATCGACGATCGGATGCTTCTCGTAGCTCTCCCAGATCAGGAAGAACAGGAAGCCCACAATGGCCACCACCGTCAACACGACGATCGAGGTCGAGTGAAACCAGTCGAGCTCCTTGCCCTTGTCGAGCATGAGCTGCATCGAGCCTACCCAGATCACCAGCAGCGCCAGCCCGATCCGGTCGATCGGCAGGATCTTGATCGGCGTCTCGCGGTCGCGGTAGATCGCCCAGGTCGCATAGGCGGCGCCCAGGCCCACCGGGATGTTGATGTAGAAGATCCACGGCCAGGTCATGTTGTCCGAGATCCAGCCGCCCAGCAGCGGCCCCATGATCGGCGCCACCAGCGTGGTCATGCCCCATAGGGCGAGCGCCATGGTGCTTTTCTGCGGCGGATAGCTCGACAGCAGCAGCGATTGCGACAGCGGAATCATTGGCCCTGCCACTGCGCCCTGCAGCACGCGCGCGGCCAGCAGCACTTCGAGGTTGGGCGCGACACCGCACAGCCACGACGAGATCACGAACAGCAGGATCGAAGTGATGAACAGCCGCACCGCCCCGAAGCGCGTGGTCATCCATCCGGTCAGCGGCACCGAGATGGCGTTCGCCACCGCGAACGAGGTGATGACCCAAGTGCCCTGGTTGGGTGCCACGCCAAGGTCGCCCGAGATGGCCGGGATCGATACGTTGGCGATCGAGGAGTCGAGCACGTTCATGAACGTGGCCAGCGACAGCGCGATCGTGCCGACGATCAGCTTTGCGCCCGACAACGGCACTGGCGCGGCGGGGCGCGCCGCTGGCGCCGTCGGGCCGGGCGAGGCGCCGTCGCGCGCGGGGAGGGAGGTAGCCATGTTCAGGTGTTGGCGGGCTTGGCGGCGGCCGGCGCCGACGAGACTGGCGCTGCCATGGGCTCGGTCGCCTGGCGGCCGCCGTTGTTCAGCGAGATGATGCGGGCGATCAGCGCGTCGGCGTCCTGCGCGACCTTCTCATAGACGTCGGTCTGCATCGGGCGCGCAACCGTGGCGTTGGTCATGGCCGCGCCTTCTTCCTTGCGCACATCCACCGTCACGTTCATCGACAGGCCAACCCGCAGCGGGTGGTCCTTGAGCTGCTGCGGGTCCAGCGCGATGCGCACCGGCAGGCGCTGCACCACCTTGATCCAGTTGCCGGTGGCGTTCTGCGCCGGCAGCAGCGAGAAGGCCGAGCCGGTGCCGGCCGAGAAGCCTTCCACCTTACCGTTGTAGGTCACCTTGGAGCCGTACAGGTCGGCCTCCAGCGTGACCGGCTGGCCTACGCGCATATGCGTGATCTGCACTTCCTTGAAGTTGGCGTCGATCCACACCTGGTCCAGCGGCACCACGGCCATCAGTGGTGCGCCCGGGGCCACGCGCTGGCCGACCTGCACCGAGCGCTTGGCCACGTAGCCGGTCACCGGCGCGGGCAGTGTCGAGCGTGCGAACGCGAGATAGGCGGCGCGCAGGTTGGCGGCGGCGCGCTGCACGTTGGGGTGCTTCTCCACCGTGGTCTGGTCGGTCAGCACCTTGTTGGATGCCAGTTGCTCGCGCGTGGCCAGGAGCGCCGATTGCGCGGCCGTGAGGGCGGTCTGTGCGTGGGAGATTTCTTCGCCCGAAACCGCGCCGGAGCCGGCGATGGCCTCGCGGCGCTTCAGATCTTCACGCGCCTTGGCCACGTCGGCTTCGCGCATGGTCACGTTGGCCGCCAGCGAGCCGTTGTTGACGTAGAGCGTGCGCACTTCACGCACGGCTTGCGCCAGTTGCGCCTCGGCCTGCTCCATGGCGACCT
The DNA here is from genome assembly GCF_058802485.1 of Cupriavidus sp. GW822-FHT02D05. Classification (NCBI taxonomy): domain Bacteria; kingdom Pseudomonadati; phylum Pseudomonadota; class Betaproteobacteria; order Burkholderiales; family Burkholderiaceae; genus Cupriavidus; species Cupriavidus sp. GW822-FHT02D05. Next base: position 262,735 of record NZ_JBXAOE010000007.1, read on the forward strand.
GCGAGTCGGCGCGGTCGAGCTGGATCAGGGGCTGGCCCGCGGTGACCAGTTGCGTGTCGTCGGCCGCGATCGAAATCACGGTGCCGCCGACCAGTGGGGTGACCTGCACCACGTTGCCCGCGACATACGCGTCGTCGGTGCTCTCGAAGTGGCGCGCGTACATGCCCCAGTAGATGCCGTAGGCCACGCCGGCCACCACGACCGCGGCGGTCAGCGAGAGCAGCAGGCGCTTGCGCTTGCCGTTGTTGTTGACGGGAGCCGCCGGGGAGGCGGGAGTCTGGGCCGCTTGCTTGTTATCGCTCATGATCGTCTTTTAAGAATGCTGTCGGTACTGCTCGTTGTTTTTCCGGCCGCTTGGCCGTAGCCACCTAACCGTTTAGCCGCGTGCCTCGGCTGGCTTCTGCGCATCCGTCCCGGCGCTTTCGGCTTGTTCCTGGTAACCCCCGCCGAGCGCCTTCATCAGGCCCATCTGCAGGTCCAGGCGGCGCGCCTGCAGGTCGGTGGCAAGGCGGCGTTGCTGCAGCACGTTGCTTTCGGCATTGAGCACCGTGAGCTGGGTGCCCAGCCCGGCCTTGTAGCGGATGGTGGACAGTGAGTAGGCGCGCTCGGCGAGAGCCAGCGCCTCGCGCTGGGCCGTGATCTGCGTGTCCACGCTGCGGATGCTGGCCACCGTGTCGGCGGCTTCGCGCAGCGCATCGACCAGCGCCTGGTTGTAGTTGGCCACGGCGAGGTCGTATTGCGCGTACTTGCCCTTCAGGTTGGCGCGCAGCTTGCCGCCCTCGAAGATCGGCAGGCGGATCGCCGGGCCGATGCCAAAGGTCCGGCTGATGCCCATCAGCAGGTTGGACGGGTCCAGCGACGCAACGCCGGCAAAAGCGGACAAGGTGACGGCCGGCAGGAATTCCGTGCGCGCCACCTCGATATCCTTGCTGGTGGCCTCCACGCGCCAGCGTGCGGCAACCAGGTCCGGGCGGCGGCCCAGCAGGTCGATGGTGAGGTTGTCCGGCAGCAGCGGCGTGCTTTGCGCCAGGATGGTCGGGCGCTGGATCGCCAGGCCGCGGTCCGGGCCCTTGCCCAGCAGCGCGGCGAGCTGGTTGCGCGCCAGCAGGATGTCTTCATCCACGCGCAACAGGTCGGTTTGAGCCGATGCCACCGTGCCGCGTGCCTGCGTGGTTTCGACCTGCGTGTCCAGGCCGGCGTTGAGCCGGTCGCGTGACAGATCGCTCAGGCCGCGGCGCTGGGCGATGGCGCGCTCAGCCACGTCGCGTTGCGCGTACAAGGCGGCCAGCCGGGCATAGGTGCGGGCGACCGACGTAGTCAGGATCAGGCGCGAAGCCTGGCTTTCGGCCTCGGCGGCGCGGTCGTCGGACAGCGCGGCTTCGAGCGCCTTGCGGTTCTTGCCCCAGAAGTCGAAATCATAGGAGAGCCCGGCTTGCAGGCGTGACTGGTTCTGCCACGAGCCGGCCAGCGGCGTGCCTTCGAACAGGTCCGTTTGCGAGAAGCGCTGGCGCACCAGGCTGCCGTCAAAGTCGACGTGCGGGTACAGCGCGCTGCGCGTGGCGTCCGCCATCGCGCGGGAAGCTTCCACACGCGCGAAAGCGGCTTGCAGGCTGGGGCTGTCCTTTACCGCCTCGTCGACCAGGGCGCGCAGTTGCGGGTCCTTGAACTGGTCGACCCAGTCAAGCGAAGGCCACTGGCCATGCTGCGAGGGCAGCGCCTGGGCGCTGGCGAGCGAGGCCGGCGCGGTAACGGTCTGCGTGCTGTGCGAGTTGCCGAACGCGGCGCAGCCCGTCAGCACCGCGGCCGCCAGTGCGCTCAGCACCAGCGTGCCGGTCCGGCGGCCCGCGGCGCGCGCGCGCGGCGACAAAGCGGAAAAAGAAGAGAGAGCTTGGTTCATCTGGGTGCCCTGCGATAGAGCGTTAGTGTTTGTTCTTGTATTTGAGAGATCGTGGCGCCGCTGGCGTCACTGGCCGCCAAGCCTGGCCGCTACCCGCTGTTGTTGCCGATGATCCGGTGCAGCATCGAGCGGAAGGTCTGTAATTCGGCTTCGGAGAAGCCGCGGAAATGCCGGTTCAGCACGCGGCAATAGATCTGAGGCAGCTGGTTCACGAGGATCTGGCCGGCGGGCGTGATCGACAGGTCGACCACACGCCGGTCGGCATCGCTGCGCTGACGCTCGATCAGGCCGCGCTTTTCCAGGCGGCTGAGCAGGCGCGTGACCGAACCCATATCGCAATTGAGCTCCCGGCCAAGGTCAGTCACCGTGCTGCCACGGCCGGCGGCCAGCATCATCAGGCAGGTGGCCTGGGCGTGCGTGATGTCCAGGCCATCGACCTCCTGCTCCACGCCGTGCGACAGCACGTTCTTGGCGCGTGCCATCAGATAGCCGATGCTTTCGCCCATGCGGTACTCGGCCGGGTCGAACGGGAAGGCTTCGTCGGAAATGGGCTGGCTCTGCTCGGACATCTCGGCTCGGTGCTTGTCGGTGCAATGTTTGCCGTGGCAACTATATGTTCACGTTCGCCGATCCGCAAGGACGTCAATTTGCTATTGCGGATATCGCAATAATTGGGTATGTGACGGGGTGACGGCTTGGGAAGCTTCCCAATGTCGTCCTCGGGTTTTGCGCCGCAGCATGCTATAATTTCGGGTTATCTTTTGATGCTCAGCCCCAAAGCGAGACGCTGCAATGACCCGCGCCATCCGCAATATCGCCATCATCGCTCACGTCGATCATGGCAAGACCACTCTGGTCGACCAACTCCTGCGCCAGGCAGGCACCTTCCGCGACAACCAGCAAATGGTCGAGCGCGTGATGGACTCGAACGACATTGAAAAGGAACGCGGGATCACCATCCTCGCGAAGAACTGTGCTGTCGAATACAACGGCACCCACATCAATATCGTCGATACCCCTGGCCACGCCGACTTCGGCGGTGAAGTGGAGCGCGTGCTGTCGATGGTTGACGGCGTGCTGCTGCTGGTTGACGCTGTCGAAGGCCCGATGCCGCAGACCCGTTTCGTCACGCGCAAGGCGCTGGCGCTGGGCCTGAAGCCGATCGTGGTGATCAACAAGGTCGACCGTCCGGGCGCGCGTCCGGAATGGGTGATCAACCAGACGTTCGACCTGTTCGACAAGCTGGGCGCCACCGATGAGCAGCTCGATTTCCCGGTGATCTACGCATCCGGCCTGAACGGCTACGCCGGCCTGACCGACGACGTGCGCGAAGGCGACATGAAGCCGCTGTTCGAGACCGTGCTGGCCAAGGTGCCGGTCCGTGACGACAACCCGGACGGTCCGCTGCAGCTGCAGATCATCTCGCTCGATTACAACAGCTATGTCGGCAAGATCGGCGTAGGCCGCATTTCGCGTGGCCGCGCCCGTTCGCTGCAAGACGTGGTGGTCAAGTTCGGCCCGGAAGGCAACCCCATCAAGGGTCGTATCAACCAGGTGCTGAAGTTCCAGGGCCTGGAGCGCGAAATCGTGGCGGAAGCCGAAGCCGGTGACATCGTGCTGATCAACGGCATCGAAGAACTGGGCATTGGTTGCACCGTGTGCGCACCGGATGCGCAAGACGCGCTGCCGATGCTGAAGGTGGACGAGCCCACGCTGACCATGAACTTCTGTGTCAACACGTCGCCGCTGGCCGGCCGTGAAGGCAAGTTCGTGACCAGCCGCCAGCTGCGCGAACGCCTGGACCGCGAACTGAAGTCGAACGTGGCGCTGCGCGTGGCCGAGACCGGCGACGACACCATCTTCGAAGTGTCGGGCCGCGGCGAGCTGCACCTGACCATCCTGCTGGAAAACATGCGCCGCGAAGGCTACGAGCTGGCCGTGTCGCGCCCGCGCGTGGTGTTCAAGGAAATTGACGGCGTCAAGCACGAGCCGTATGAACTGCTGACCGTGGACGTCGAAGACGGCCACCAGGGCAGCGTGATGGAAGAGCTGGGCCGCCGCAAGGGCGAACTGCTCGACATGGCGTCCGACGGCAAGGGCCGCACCCGCCTCGAGTACCGCGTTCCGGCCCGTGGCCTGATCGGCTTCCAGGGCGAGTTCCTGACGCTGACCCGCGGCACCGGCCTGATCAGCCACATCTTCGACGACTACGCGCCCCTGCGCGAAGGCGGCCTGGGTGAGCGCCACAACGGCGTGCTGATCTCGCAGGACGACGGCGACGCCGTGGCCTACGCGCTGTGGAAGCTGCAGGATCGCGGCCGCATGTTCGTCAAGCCGGGCGATGCACTGTACGAAGGCATGATCATCGGCATCCACAGCCGCGACAACGACCTGGTTGTGAACCCGATCAAGGGCAAGCAGCTGACCAACGTGCGCGCCTCGGGTACCGACGAAGCCGTGCGCCTGGTCACGCCGATCCAGATGTCGCTGGAATACGCCGTGGAGTTCATCTCCGACGACGAACTGGTGGAAATCACGCCGAAGAGCATCCGCCTGCGCAAGCGTCACCTGAAGGAGCACGAGCGTAAGCGTGCTTCGCGCGAATCCGTGTAAGCGTTTTCGTCCCAGGCTACTTTGCCAGCAAATAAACCGCGCCTTGTGCGCGGTTTTTTGTTGTCTGTTTTTCTTGGCGCCTTCGGCTATCCAGCCTATTCGGCCTATTCAGCCATCATGCGTCCTGGCTGTGGTCCGTCCCAAATGCGGTGCCGGCCAGCGGCACGTCCCTGGCCGCCAAGTCGCGCGGATGACGCCACTCGGGCGGTTTCCAGAGGTGCCGCAGGTCGCGATGACGCCACGCGTCGGCGAACATGTCGCGCCATTCATGGAAGGTGAGAGTGATCGGGTTATGGCTGACGATGCGACGCGTAATGCCGTATTCGGGCGGCGCCTCTTCGGGCACGAAGGAGCCGAACATGCGGTCCCACACGGTCAGCACGCCCGCATAGTTGCGGTCGATGTACTGCGGGTTGCGCGCATGGTGTACCCGGTGTACTGACGGCGTATTGAACAGCCATTCAAGCCGGTGCCAGCGGCCGCCCAGCCGGGTGTGCACGAAAAACTGGAAGGCCAGGTTCAACCCCACCGCCAGGATCACCCAGTCGGGCGTGAAGCCAATCAGCGCCAGCGGAATCCAGAACAGCCACATGCCCGAGAGCGGATACGTCAGGCTCTGGCGGAACGCCGTCGAGAAATTCATGCCCTCCGAGGAATGATGGGTGACGTGCGAAGCCCACATCCAGCGCACCCGATGGCTAGCGCGATGAAACCAGTAGTAGAGGAAATCCTGCAGCAGCAGCAATAGCAGGAACGACCAGACCGTCTGCGGCATCGCCCTCAGGCCATGCTGGTAGCTCCACGTGTAGACCGTGCGCACCATCAGCCACAGGAAGAACGCGTCCGACGCCTGGTGCATCAGCGCCAGCGCAGCGTTGGACGCGGTATCGCGCAGGCTGTAGATGGCGGGGTCGCGGCGGGCCCAGTACCAGGCCTCCGCGCCGATGATCAGCAGGAAGACTGGCGCGAATGCTAGCAGGATCAGGCCGGGATCGATTGTTGACGGTGTCATGCGCAAAGTGTTGCCTGATTCTGTCGGTTTTGTCTGGAGGCGATCCTCTATACGGTCGTGCGGTGTTGCCAAATGCGTACGCTAGCGCACCCAAAAATGCTCCCTGCGCACATTCGCATTCCTGATTATTTTGCATGACTGAATATCCGCATGCGCGGGGTCAAGGAGCGGTGAGGGGCGCCGTTATAGCGGGGCGGCCAAAAACGGAGCCGCATCAGCACTAAATCCAACGGGGAGCCCTCATGTTTCGCAACACTACGATCGGTACAGGATTGTGGATTCTGACTATCGTCACCAATGCGCTGTTGATGATTGTCGGTGCCGTAGGCTGGCTTGGCATGTCGCGCAGCAATGACGCCACGCGGCAGATCTACCAGCATCAGCTCTCCGCCGCGGTCAACCTGGCCGAGGCGCGTTCCAACCAGTTGCTCGTGCGAGTCTTGCTCGACCAGGCCACCTTCGCCGCCGATCCCGCCGACGCTCGCGCGCGCGCTGATACCGCCGAGGGTTTTGCGCGCCAGTCCGATGCGGCCTGGAAGGCCTATCTGGCGCTGCCGCGTTCGGCGCAAGAAGCCCGCGCGGCCGCGGACGTCGCCGCCAAGCGCGAGGCGCTGTTCACGCAAGGTGTGTCGCCGATGATCGCCGCGCTTAAGCAAGGCGACCGCGAGGCGGTGATGCGCGCCGTGCTGGAAACCATTCCCAAGCTCGATATCGCTTTCACGGCCGTCAATACCGAGTTGGGCAAGCTGCAGCTCGCCGGCGCGCTGGAGGTCTATCACGGGTCGCAGGAGCGCTACACCACGCTGCGCTCGCTGTCGATCGGCGTGCTGGGGTTTGGCTTGTGTTTCAGCACGGTGGTGGCCTGGCGCCTGCGGCGTTCCATCGTGGGTCCGCTCGATACGGCCATCGCCCGCTTCGAGCGCATCGCCGCCGGCGATCTTGGCGCGAAGGCGGATGGCGCTGGCTCCGGCGCCGAGGCGGAGCGCAGCGAGACTGGCCGCATGCTCGCCATGCTCGGGCGCATGCAAGAGAGCCTGGCCGCGATGGTGAGCGACGTGCGTGGCGGGGCCGATTCCATTGCCGCCGCCAGCAAGCAGATTGCCAGCGGCAACAGCGACTTGTCGCAACGCACGGAGCAGCAGGCCGCGTCGCTCGAGGAAACGGCGTCCAGCATGGAGGAGCTCACGGGCACGGTGCGCCAGAACGCGGATAGCGCGCGCGAGGCCAATGACCTGGCCAGCAGCGCCACCGGCCTGGCGGAGCGTGGCAGCGACGCGGTGGCGCGCGTAGCCAGCACCATGCAGGCGATCGACGCCAGCGCCAACAAGATCGTCGACATCATCGATGTGATCGAGAAGATCGCATTCCAGACCAATATCCTCGCTCTCAACGCGGCGGTGGAAGCCGCGCGGGCCGGCGAGCACGGACGAGGTTTCGCGGTGGTCGCGGGCGATGTGCGCGATCTCTCGCAGCGCTGCGCGGGCGCGTCCAAGGAGATTCGCACGCTGATCGGCGACTCTGTGTCGCGCGTGCGCGCCGGCGGCGAGATGGTCGAGCAAGCGGGGCAGGTGATGCAGGAAATGGTGGGTGCGGTGCGCCGCGTGAGCGGCATCATGGGCGGCATTAGTTCGGCATCCGATGAGCAATCGCGCGGCATCGAGCAGGTCAACCAGGCGGTGGCGCAGATGGACGGCATGACCCAGCAGAACGCCGCGCTGGTCGAGCAGGCCGCTGCGGCAGCGGCTTCGCTGGAGGACCAGGCGCAGCGGCTCACCGGGCTGATGTCGGCATTTCGGGTGGCCTGAGCGCAGTGTCTCGGACGCCGCTCAGGGGGGTGCGGCGCGCAGCTTGGCTGGTGTAAAGTTGCGGGTTGCATTCGCGGAGAAAAGAGACATGACTGACTTGGTCACAAGCGAGATCCGGGGTGGCATCGGCTACCTGACGCTGAACCGGCCCCAGGCGCTCAACGCACTGTCGCTCGAGATGATTCGCGCCATCACCCAGGCGCTCAACGCATGGGCGGTGGCGCCCGAAGTGGCGGCCGTAGTCATCGCCGGCGCGGGCGGCAAGGCTTTTTGCGCCGGAGGCGACATCCGCTTTTTCCACAAGGCCGCGCTCGCCGGCGATCCGGCGCTCGATCAGTTCTTCGTCGAGGAATACGCGCTCAATCACTTGATCCATACCTACGCCAAGCCTTACATCGCGCTGATGGACGGCGTGGTGATGGGCGGGGGCATGGGCATCTCGCAAGGCGCACGCCGCCGTCTGGTGACCGAGCGGACCAAGATGGCAATGCCGGAGACCAATATCGGCTTGTTCCCGGACGTGGGCGGCGGCTGGTTCCTGTCGCGCACGCCCGGCCGCCTGGGTGAATACCTGGGCCTGACCGGCGCCATGATTCATGCTGCCGACGCACTGTACGCAGGCCTGGCGGATGCCTACCTGCCGGGCAATGCCATGGCGGAACTGGTGGAGGTGCTGCGCGCGCGTCAGTTTGCCGATGGCGACGCCGTGCTCGCCTGCATCGACGAGGCCACCGCGGCGCACCGCGCCGCCTGCCTGCCGGGCGAAAGCCAGCTGGCCAAGCTGCAGGACGAGATCGACGGCCTGTTTGCCGGCGCCTCGGTGACCGGGATCGTGGCAGCGGTGAGCGATGCCGGCTCCGACTGGGCCGCGCAGACGGCCGCCATGCTGCGCGCGCGTTCGCCGCTGATGCTCAACGTCACGCTGGAGCAGATCCGCCGCGCCCGCACCATGGCGCTGAACGACGAGCTGCGCATGGAGCTGGACATGATGTACTACGTGTTCCGCCATGGCGACGGCGTCGAGGGCATTCGCGCGCTGGCAGTCGACAAGGACCACGCGCCGAAGTGGCAGCCAGCGCGCCTTGATGAGGTCACCCGCGAGCGCGTGCACGCGTTTTTCGACAGCCCCTGGGCACATGGTGAGCATCCGCTGGCGGCGCTGTAGGCTGGCGACTGGCGGTGCCTTTCGCGCAAATGGATTAGAGTGACGCTTGGAGCGGCCCCGCGGCGCAGCAATGCGGTGCGCGAGCGCCGGCTCCGCCCACCCATAGTGCTGTGAACGAGAAAGGAATCGCGATGAGTACTCCACGTGATGTAGCCGTATTGGTAGGCAGCCTGCGCAAGGACTCCTTCAACCGCAAGCTGGCACTCGCGCTGGCCGCGATGGCGCCGGCCGGGCTCAAGCTCGAAATCGTCGAGATCGGCCAGTTGCCGCTGTACAACCAGGACGACGACGCCAGCCCGCCCGCGCCATGGGTCGCCTTTCGTGACCGCATCCGGCGCGCCGACGCCGTGCTCTTCGTGACACCCGAGCACAACCGCTCGGTGCCGGCCGCGCTCAAGAACGCCATCGACGTCGGCTCGCGCCCCTACGGCCAGAGCGCCTGGGACGGCAAGCCCGGCGGCGTCATCAGCGCCTCGCCTGGCGCTGTCGGCGGCTTCGGTGCCAACCACCACCTGCGCCAGTCGCTCGTCTTCCTCAATATCCCGGTCCTCCAGCAACCGGAAGCCTACATCAGCGGCGTCGACAAGCTCTTCGACGAGCAGGGCGGCATCGCCAGCGAGTCCACCCGCGGCTTCCTGGGCAAATACCTGGCTACCTACGCCGCCTGGATCGAGCGCAACGCGGCTCGTTAAGCGGCAAAGTAACCAGCAAAGTAATCGCCAACGCTCCCAAAACCCATCCCCCAAAAACACTGACGCCCGTTGCCGACAGGGCAACGGGCGCGGAGGGCAGAATATCGCTGCCTTGCGCTTCTGATTCGACTTACTTGCGCTTGATGTCCCCGGCCGGCCGCGACTGCGTGCCTGCCAGCGGTTGGCCTGGAAAGCCCTCCGGATAGCTGATGACGCGCAAGGCTCCCCCGAGCTTGCGCGACGTCCATGCATGACCGGCGCGCGTTCTCGCGCCGCCTGTGATTGCCACCATGGCTTCTCTGTCGAGATCCACGCTGTCCGGCAAATCCTTGATGACGATGACGGCCATGACTTCCTCCTGCAGGGTGGCGAAGGCCGGCTCGGCCGGGGTTCGCCGGGTGGGTGCGCGCGATGCGGCAAGCCCAGCCAGATCAGTATAGGCCACGGGTTTTACCTCCGGGGCAGTGCCAGCTCGTGCGCAACAGCCGTGGAAACCCTTGGGTTTCCACGGAGCGGGGCGCATCTCGCTCAGACCGCGGCGTGGGTGGCGGCCCACTGCGACGGGTTGACGTCGATGCTCAGCGGGCCGAAGCCGGAGCCGATCACGCCGACGTTGTTGAGCGTGTTCACGTTGATGCTCTGCAACTGGGCGATGTTCTGGTTGACGTTGACATTGACGTTGGCCACCGGGCCCAGTCCTTGCAACCAGGAATTGCCGCCGCGCACCGCGGCCAGGGACTTGCTGTCGAGGTCTTGGTTCAGGGCGAGGTCGCGCACGATGATGGATGACATGATGGTTCTCCTAGACTTCACTTGACTTGATTGCTGGAAATGGCGGGTACTGGCTGGCAGCGCAGGCGGCGGTGCCGCCTCTTGCCGGTGCCGGGACCATTCAATAAATGTTGTTGCTGGCGTTCTGGGTCGACGTCACGTGGGACTTGATGTCGTCGGCAAAGGCCGTGTTGTTGCCGTTCATGTTCACGACGTTCTGGGTCTGGCCGATCAACTGCGAAGCATTGAAGGTCGAGTCGATCTTGACCGCGCTGAAGACGGGCATGAAGGGCACGAAGCCGCCGCGCACGGCGCGCATGGCGCGGGCGTCGAGTTCTTCGGTGACCGACAGGTCCTTGATGGCGAGGGTGGTAGTCATGGCAGTTCTCCGGGGTATTCAGTGGATTGCGAATTTGGCTTGGGGCGTGGCCCGCGGCTCAGTAGATGTTGTTGGTGGCGTTTTGCGTCGAGTCGACATGGGACTTGATGTCGGCCACGAAGGCGGCGTTGTTGCCGTTCATGTTCACAACATTCTGGGTCTGGCCGATCAGCTGCGAAGCATTGAAGGTCGAGTCGATCTTGGTCAGGCTGAAGACGGGCATGAAGGGCACGAAGCCGCCGCGCACGGCGCGCATGGCGCGGGTGTCGAGTTCTTCGGTGACCGACAGGTCCTTGATGGCGAGGGTGGTAGTCATGGCAGTTCTCCTTGGGAGCGATTGGGACTTTGGTTCATTTGGGTTGAGCATCTGTGCTGCGCTCGGGAGGTACAAATGCATGGAGTGTGCCAAGGCGGGCCATGCCATCGCAGATCGCCCGCAAACGCAGGCGGGGCTTGGGGAAAAAATTCATCGAGCCGGAAAGACGTGCCAGCAAGCGGTCCGGGGTGGCCTGGATCTGATGGGTGGCGGCCAACACAGCAACACCGGGTGTTCGCGCATGTGCGACAGGTAGTGGCTCTTGCGGCGCCATCGTGCCGCTGGCTTGGCTTGCCGGCGTTGATGCAAAGCACGAGGGGTTTGCGATTGGCGTGAGTGCGCACTAGTATCCATCGTGGGCAGGTACTCGCTGTAGACGGGCGAGTGGGCGCTCAATGCGCAACTTCGCGCAATCACGTCGTGGCTGCATCGATGCCTAGCATTCCAGACCTGATACGTACCTTCCAAAGCGGTGGTCTGTCGCACGACGAACTGTTGGCCCGCATTGACAGCACCTTGGCCGCGGACCAGGCAAGCGCCACGCAGCTAGCGGACATGCTCAGCGAGGAGAACACCCGCTTCCCGCTGCCGCCTGGCGTTTATGAAGAGGTGTTGCGGCGCATCGAGCGCCGCGGGGCAACCCAGTTCGAGGATGGCGGCGAGGAAACCCGCGTGCAGACTGGCCACGCTGGCATGGCGTCCGCGCCTTCCCTGCCATCGCAAGCGCCCGCGAGCGATCAGGCGATTGCCGGGGCGGAGCAGACCAAAGGGGTGGGCGATACCTTGAATGGCCGCTTCGTGCTGGAGGAGTGCCTGGGCGTGGGCGGCATGGGGACGGTCTACAAGGCGCTCGACCTGCGCAAGCTCGAGGCCTCGGACCGCAAGCCGTACATCGCCATCAAGGTCCTCAATGTGCAGTTCCGGGGTCATCCGAAATCGCTGATCGCGCTGCAGCGCGAGGCGCGCAAGGCGCAGACGCTGGCGCACCGCAATATCGTGACGGTCTATGACTTCGACCGCGATGGCTCGGTGGTCTACCTGACCATGGAGTACCTGTCGGGCAAGTCGCTCAATCGTGTCTTGCGCGCGCCAGACTTTGCCGGCATGCCTTACGCCAAGGCGCTGCCGATCATCACCGGCATGGGCCGGGCCTTGTCCTATGCGCACGAGCGCGGCTTCGTCCACTGCGACTTCAAGCCCGCCAATGTCTTCCTCACCGATAGCGGCGAAGTGAAGGTGATCGATTTCGGCATCGCGCGCGTCTTCCAGCAACCGGCGGACGACGCGGACCCGACCGTGTTCGACCCCGGCACGCTCGGCGGCATGACCCCCGCTTATGCCAGCCCCGAGATGTTCGAGCATCGCGAGCCGGATCCGCGCGACGACATCTACGCGCTGGCCTGCGTGACCTATGAACTGCTGACCGGCAGGCACCCCTATGAGCGGCTGTCGGCCAACCAGGCGCGCGGCGCCGGCCTCAAGCCACAGCGCCCCAAGGTGCTAAGCCGCGGGCAGTGGCGTGCACTGCGCGCGGCGCTGTCTTTCGATCGCGCGACGCGCACGCCTACCGTGGCGCGTTTCCTGGCCGACATGGGCACCGAGCGCCACGGTGGCATGCCAATGGCCAAGCTTGGCGCTGCGTCGGTGGCCGGTGTGCTGCTGGCGGGCGGGCTGGGTTACTACGTGTGGCGCGCGCGCACCGCGCAGGAGGGACAGCAACCTGCGGCGCAATCCGCGTCAAGCGCGGTGGTATCCGCCACTCCCCAAGCCGCAGTGACGCCATCCGCCGCGCCGGGCTCGCCGCCGCCGGCGCAACCGAGCGAGGAAGCCCGGCCCGAGCGCACGCTCTCCATGCAGGCCGTGGCGCCGGTGCTGGCACGCGCGCCTTGCTCGCTGCTGTCGGCCACCGGGCAGGACCATGTACTGCAGGTGCGTGGCTACGTGGCGGAGCGCTTTGGCATCAAGCGCCTGAAAGACGAACTGGGCGCGGTGCCCGGCGTGCAGACGCTAAACCTGGACGTGCAGACGCTGGGCGATGACAAGTGCGACGTGGTCAAGCTGATCTCGCCATACTGGTCGGGGCGCCGCAGCGCAACCGCGCTGACCACGATCCGTACCCGGGCGCCCGGCGCGCAACTCACGGAGGGAACGCCACTGATCGTGGATATCACCACGCCGCCTTACGACACCTATGTCTACGTCGACTACTACATGGCCGATGGCAAGGTCGTGCATATGGTGCCAAGCCAGCGCGCCAAGGCCAACCAGGCACCCGCCAGCTACACCGCTGCCGTGGGCAGCCTCGGGGACTGGGTGATCTCGAAGCCGTTCGGCACGGAGCTGATCGTGCTGATCACCACGCCTGCGCCGCTGTTCGACGCGCTGCGCCCCGAGTCGGAGCCCAGGCAGGACTACCTGCGCGCGCTCGACAGGCAGCTGGGTCCGATGGCGGCGAAGCACGGAGAAAGCCACATCGGTGCCGACATGGTGCAGATATCCACCAACCCGCGCTAGCCAGGCAAGGCGCCATTGGCAGCGGCTACTTCAGGTCCCGCACGACGCGAAAGCCGTTTTGCGACTGGCGTACGCTCGCGCTGTACTTGAAGCGGGTGGAGGAGAGCATATAGCTCGCGCCTTCATGCCATGAGCCGCCGCGGATCACGCGCACGCCGCAGCCGGGCTCGTCCCAGGCGCGTCCGTCGGCAGGCGCGTTTTTGTAGGAGATATGCCAGCAGTCGGCGACCCATTCCCACACGCTGCCGTTCATGTCGTGGAGGCCGTAGCCATTGGCGGCAAAGGAGCCGACGTTGGCGGGCGCGTCGGCATTCCACGGTTCGCCGCAGTCCTTGCAGTTGGCCGTGCCTTTGCGCATCTGGTCGCCCCACCAGTAGAGCGTCGTGGTGCCGCCCCGGGCGGCGTACTCCCACTCGGCTTCGGTCGGCAGGCGGTAGTGCTTGCCGCTGACCTTGCTCAGCCAGGCGACGTACTGCTGGGCATCGTCCCAGCTCACATCGCGCACGGGGGCGTTCCTGGGTGCGTTGGCGACAGTGGCGATGCGCTGGCATGCCCCCGCATCAGCGCAGGCGCCCCATTGTTCCACCGTGACTTCGTACTTGCCGATCGCGAAGGGCTGGCCGATGGTGACGTGATGCGGCGGCTTCTCGGTCGGGTCACCGCCGTTGCTGCCCATGGTGAAGCTGCCCGCCGGCAGGCTGTGCAGCACGGGACAGGCCGGGCAGTCCTTGACCTCGCCCGGCTTGATCTCGACTGTCACGGCGCCGGCCGCGGCAGCTCGTTGCGTGGCGGGTGCAGGCGCGCTTGCGGCCGGGGCGGGTGGAGTGGATGCGGCAGGCGCGGTTGGTGATGGCGCGGCAGGCGGCGCCTGCACCTTGCCGGACTGGGCGCGTGCTGGCGGCGGCGTGACGGTGCCTTGCGCGGTGGCTTGCCCGGATGAGGCGCCTGGCGTGCGAGCACGCTCGGCAGGCGGCCCGGCCGCGCGCAGCCGCTCGATCCTGGCGCGCGCCAGCGGCGCGAAGCGGCCGTTCGGATAGGCCTTAAGGTAGGCCTCGTAGTCACTTGCGAAATTGCTGTTCTTGATGGAGTCCCAGAAGCTGAGCTCGTACTGCTCGTCGCTGTCCTTGGGAAGGATGCCGCGATGCTGCGCAAGGATCAGCGGATGGGCTTGCCTGTGCGCGAGCGTGAAGGGTGCGTTGTCCTTGTCGTTGACGGTGTCCGTGTCGTTGTCGTTTTCGCCGGTGGCCGCGGCGTTCGCCGCGAATCGGAGCGGGGCGGATAACGACGATGATAGCCACGGTTGCTGCCGCCGCCCGGTGTGCTGGCTCACCATTTCGCCGGCCCGGCGCAGGGCGGCCTCGGCATCAAGGCCGGGTATGCGCATCGTGCGCAGCAGGGCGCCGGTGAACGCGCCGTGCCGCGCGCCCTCGGCTGCCACGGCGCCGGGGGCCGTGGCATAGGCAATCAGCGTGTTGGCGGGGGCGGCGGGCGGCTTGACGGCACTGCCGCGATAGGGGTTGTCCAGGCAGCTATCGAGGATCACCACGTTAAGCATGTCCGGCCTTGGCGCCGACATGCTGGCCAGTACGGCGTCAAGCGCGGTGCCCGCGGTGAGCAAGCGGCCAGGTGTGCGGCTGCCCACATCGACGGGAATCATCACCGGGGTGTCCGCGACCTCGATGCCGTGCCCCGCGAAATAGAACAACCCCGTGCCGCCGGCCTGCAGGCGCTGCTGGAATTCGGCAAGCGCGCGCGCCATGCCTTCCCGGTCCAGGTTCTCGCGGAGCATGACGTCGAAGCCGAGCGCGGCCAAGGTGCGGCGCATTGCCCGGGCGTCATTGGCGGCGTTGGGCAGCGGCTCGTCCACATAGGCGCCGTTGCCGATGACCAGGGCGAGGCGCCTGCCCGGAGCGCTCGCGGGGGCGGCGGCCGGGTGCCTTGCCTCGGGGGGGAGGGTAGGCGTGTCGATACCGGCTTCGGCGCGCACGACCGCAGCCAACCCGAGCAGGCACACGACAAGGAATTTTCGCCACATATGCAGGCCTTGTTCGTACGGCGCCGAAGTGCATCGGCGGTCCACGTGCCAACGGCGTGACGCGGCACGCGAGAGCGATGATGCCCGGCCATCACCTGGCCGGCCCGCCTTGTCCTTTGCGCCGACGTGATGCAGCGCTAGCGGCACTGGGCTGGCTCAATCAACCATAGCACAGCGATTGTGAATCCGGAGGTGCTTCGCAACGCCGGGTGGCGTAGCAAGCTCACAACCGCGCGGCGCCGGCGCGGCGCAGGGTATCGCCAAGTATCTTTTTGCTGTTTTCCGTTCTAAGCTGAATGACGAAATTGGATGACGAAATGCAGCACGCCGGCCTGAAGCCAATCAACGAATCAGCCAAAAGCCAAGCACCAATAGCAAGAATTCACCGCGTTTCGAGACAAGCTGTTCGGGAGGGCTAACGTATGCACAGGCGAACCGTGCTCGGCACATTGGCAGCGTCGCTGCTGACTCCGTTGCCTTCGATCTCGTTGTCCACGACGTCCCCACCCAATGCCGAGGTCTACATCATCTGGCCGCCCGACGGCGCCGTGATCGATGGCGGAAAATTCTGGGTGCGCATGGGCCTGCGCAATATGGGGATCGCCCCCAAGGGCGTCGACATGGCCAACGTCGGCCACCACCACCTGTTGATTGACACGGACCTGCCGCCGATGGACAAGGAGATTCCGAATGACCGGAACCACCTGCACTTCGGCGCCGGCGAGACCGAGGCGCGGATCGAGTTGCCGCCGGGCAAGCACACCTTGCAGTTGCTGCTCGGCGACAAGGATCACAAGCCCCACGACCCGCCGATCTACTCCAAGAAGATCACCATCACCGTTAGATAGAGCCCCGGGCCGCCGGGCCGGCGGCACGATGCGGGAGACAGTCCATGCGTAAGCTCATTCCGGCTGCTGCGCTCGCCGCCAGCCTGCTTCTGATCGGTGGCATGCCGAGCGGCGCAAGCGCGGACGCCACGCCCGCGCCCGCCCATGCCTACCTGTATATCGGCTTTCCCAACAACAACCAGGTCTTGCCGGCGGGCAAGCCGATCAAGGTGTGGTTCGGGCTGCGCGGCATGGGCGTGGCGCCGCGCGGCGTGAAGTTTCCGAACAGCGGCCATCACCATCTGCTGATCGATACCGACCTGCCGCCCATGGACAAGGAAATCCCGAACGACCGCAACCATCTGCATTTCGGCGCCGGCGAGACCGAGACCACGATCGAGCTGCCGCCGGGCAAACATACCTTGCAACTGCTGATGGCCGACGACAAGCACATTCCGCACAACCCGCCGATCTACTCCAAGAAGATCACGATCTACGTGAAGTAACCCCGGTCGTTCATTCGGGTTCGCGCTGTTTTCGCTGCGCCGCATGACGCGTGCTGCTCGCGCTTCGCTGCGGATCTCATTGCGCGCTTTCCAGGCGGCGCTCGTAGCACAACTCCCCCATGTCTTCATCGCTCCGGCCGTGCGCGCCGCATGAGGCGGACGTTTGTCGCCAGCGAGCAAACACATGGTGTCTGTTGTGTTGGCCGCCACCCATCAGATCCAGGCTGCCCCGAACCGCTTGCTGGCGCGTCTTTTTCGGCTCGATAAATTTTTTCCCCAGGCCCAGCCTGCGTTTGCGGGCGATCTGCGATGGCATGGCCCGCCTTGGCACACTCCATGCGTTTGTACCTCCCGAGCGCAGCACAGATGCTCAACCCAAATGAACCAAAGTCCCAATCGCTCCCAAGGAGAACTGCCATGACTACCACCCTCGCCATCAAGGACCTGTCGGTCACCGAAGAACTCGACGCCCGTGCCATGCGCGCCGTGCGCGGCGGCTTCGTGCCCTTCATGCCCGTCTTCAGCTCGGTCAAGCTCGACTCGACCTTCAACGCTTCGCAACTGATCGGCCAGACCCAGAACGTCGTGAACATGAACGGCAACAACGCCGCCTTCGTGACCGACATCAAGTCCCATGTCGATTCGACGCAAAACGCCACCAACAACATCTACTAAGCCGCGGGCCACGCCCCAAGCTGAATTCGCAATCCACTGAATACCCCGGAGAACTGCCATGACTACCACCCTCGCCATCAAGGACCTGTCGGTCACCGAAGAACTCGACGCCCGCGCCATGCGCGCCGTACGCGGCGGCTTCGTGCCCTTCATGCCTGTCTTCAGCCTGACCAAGATCGACTCGAACTTCAATGCTTCGCAGCTGATCGGCCAGACCCAGAACGTTGTGAACATGAACGGCAACAACACGGCCTTTGCCGACGACATCAAGTCCCACGTGACGTCGACCCAGAACGCCACCAACAACATCTACTGAGCCGCGGGCCACGCCCCAAGCCAAATTCGCAATCCACTGAATACCCCGGAGAACTGCCATGACTACCACCCTCGCCATCAAGGACCTGTCCGTCACCGAAGAACTCGACGCCCGCGCCATGCGCGCCGTGCGCGGCGGCTTCGTGCCCTTCATGCCTGTCTTCAGCGCGGTCAAGATCGACTCGACCTTCAATGCCCAGCAGCTGATTGGGCAGACGCAAAACGTCGTCAATATGAACGGCAACAACACGGCCTTTGCCGACGACATCAAGTCCCACGTGAGCTCAACGCAGAACGCAGAGAACAACATCTATCGTTGAAGCCACCGCCGCCCTCCCGGCGTGCCGGGCAGGGCGGCCCTTTTCTTGCCGCAGGGCCTCTATTTACAGGTTGGATCGCGCCGCTAGCGGATACACAATGCATGCATGGCGTGTTGATGGCGCGGCTCCTTTGCATCCGGGCCGTGACTGACCCGGCGCAGCTGGCGCTGGCGATGTGGCTGACGGGGGCCGGTGCCCGCCGTGGCCTCCTCACCCCGCCGACGCTCGCAGGAGGCGATCGTGCCAGACCATTCCACCCCGTTCATCGTGCATGGTGCGCGCGCCGCGTTGCGGCGATGCCTGATGGCAGGCGCCTGCCTGCTGGTGCTGGCCGCTTGCGCCGACTTTCGTCCGCCGGTGTACCAGCGGCCCGAAACGCCGGCCAAGCCGGACTGGGCGCGCCAGGGATCGATCACGGTTTCGCCGGCGGACACGATCGTGCCGAACTGGTGGCAGGCATTCCGGGATCCGTACCTCGACGGACTGGTCGACAAGGCGATTGCGGGGAACTACGACATCAAGGTGCTGGCCGCACGCATCAAGGTGGCGGGCGCGCAGATTGCCGAGGTCAAGGCCGGCGCGCTACCCGTCTTCGACGTGGGGGCAGGGGCAAGCTTCGAGAAGAGCACAGGCACGTCGCTCGTCAAGACCTACAACCTCGGCACCCAGGTCAACTGGGACATCGATATATGGGGCAAGGTGGAGAAGGGTGTGCAGGCCCAGACCGCCGAATTCAACGCAACCGAAGCGGATTGGCGTGCCGGCTACCTCACCCTGGTCTCGGATGTGTCCACCACCTACTTCCAGATACTGCAGTTCGACGAACAGATCGATCAGCAGAGCAAGACACTAGCGAGGAACAAGCAGATCCTCGCCACCTACCAGGCCATGTTCCAGAACGGCCTGATTCCGAAGATCCGCGTGATGCAGCAGCAGGCCGAGATCAACCGGCTCACCAAGGACCTGCTGGAACTGCGCCGCTCGCGCGACATTTCCGAGAACGCACTGGCCACGCTGGTGGGCGTGCCGGCTGGCGTGTTCAAGGTGCCGGCCGGGCGACTGCAGGAGCGCGTGCAGCTGCCGGCGGTGCCGGCGGGGCTGCCGTCGCAATTGCTCTCGCGGCGCCCTGACATCGTGGCGGCGGAGTATCGCGTGCTCGAGTCCGTCAACCTGGTCGGCCAGGCGCGCCTGGCGCAACTGCCCAGCGTCAGCCTGACGGGCCGCGGCGGCACGGCGAGCTTCGCGCTGAGCGACCTGCTGAAGTCCTTCACCTTCGGCTTCATGCCGAGCATCAATCTGCCCATGCTGGACCCGGGCGTGCGTGCCCGGGTGAAGACCAGCGAGGCGCAGACCAAGGTCGCCGAGAGCGAATACGGCCGCACCGTGATTACGGCATTCGAGGAAGTGGAGAACGCGCTGGTCAATGTCGACGCACACAAGAAGCAGCGCGTCGAACTGCAGCAGCAGGTTGCGCAACTGCGTGTGGTGTCGGCGCAGATCGAGGCCCAGTTGAAGGAAGGCGTGGTGTCCCAGCTCGATGTATTCGAGACCGAGCGATCGCTGCTGAGCGCGCAGCAGGAATTGTTGGCCAACCACCAACAGATCCTGGCCGACACTGTCACCCTCTACAAGGCACTAGGGGGCGGGTGGCCAAGCACCGAGGTGAGCAACGCGCCGAAGGAGGCGTCGCAGCAGGTCTCGAAGTAGGGGCCTGCAACCCGTTGCGCACGAGGAGCCGGGCACGCCCGGCAAGGCGCGAAGTACGCCACCGGCGGACGTTTGACTACGGGCAAGCGTGGCCTACTATGTCCTTAGTCAACACGTTCACGACGCAGCGGGCCGCACCGGCTCGCGCCGTCGCCATGAAACATGGCTTGCCGCTGGCGCACGCGTCGTGGCACGCGCTGTTGGTGGTATCGAAACATGGCTCCAGACGAAGCTCTGATTGTCGAGATGCGGGCAAAGGTGGGGCAGGCGTTCGATATCGTGCTCGAGCCCATCTCCAACCCTGAGCTCGGCGAGATCCGCATCGACGAGAGCCTGTTCGCCGTGGGGCGCGCGGAAGCGCCTTTCGCGGCATACCCGCCCGATGTAGCCGCGGTGCTCTCGCGCCGTCATGCGCGCATTTTTTCCGAGCATGGCGCGGCCTATATCGCTGACCTGGGCAGCAAGAACGGCACCACCGTCAATGGCGCGGCTGTGGCACAGCAGCCGGCCAGGCTACGCGACGGCGATGAACTGCGCTTCGGCGCTGCGCTGTCCTACCTGGTGCGGCTACGCGCGCGCGCGCCGGTCCAGGCGGCAAGCCAGGCGCCGATGGTGCTGACGCTCGTGCCCGAGCGCGACGATCTTGGGCTGCAGCCGATCGAGGTGGCTGGCTTTCCCTTCCTGATCAGCAAGGCGGATGCGTCGTTCTCCCGTTACAAGGAGAGGTATCCGCACCAGGTCAACTATGTCTCGCGCCGCCATGCGCACATCTTCCTGAAAGGGAACGATCCATTTGTCGAAGACCTCGGCAGTACCAACGGGACCTTCGTCAACGGCAAGCGGGTAGATGAGCACGCGGTCGCCCTGGGCGAGAGAGACCTCCTTGCGTTCGGTGGCAATCATTTTGTCTATCGGGTTGGCATATGCAACGGGGCCGCCGCCGACGCAACCCTCACCAGTTCGATCCTGCCGCCGCCCGATGCCGCTGAAGTGCCTGCCCAGGACCCGGCGGCTCCTGTCTCGGCCCCGTCGGCACCGGCACCCGCCGCAGCGCCAGCACCCGCCACGCCGGCGCATGATTCCGACAAGACCACGTTTGTCGCCGCGGCTGGCTCCTTCCTGGATATTTTCTGCGTCGACTATGCCGCCCAGCAGGAGGATGAGGTCAATCAGGAGGCATTGCCCCAGCCGGAAGGCGTTGGGGGTGCGACGGACACGCCGCGCGGGCAGGGCAAGTTCGCGCTGGTCATGGGCAGGCTCGGCAGCAGCTTCGGCGCTTCGGAGCGCGCTGGCCTGAAGCGCGCGGCGCGCTGGGGCGGTGCCGTCGTCGTGGCGGTCGTGGCGTTGCTGCTCTTCCTGTACTTGCGCGGCGCGTCCGAGCGCGAGATGAGGTCCTTGATGGCCGGCGGCGACTATGCCCGCGCCGCTGCCGTGGCCGACGCGTATCTGGAGCGCCACCCGGATCATGCGCAGTTCCGCGCGATGGGTACCGAGGCGCTGCTGCGCGACCAGGTGCCGGGATGGATTGGCAAGCTGCAGGCGCGCGACTTCAATGGCGCCGAAACGGCGCTGGCGCGTATGAAGACGCTCGGCGCGCACAATGCCGACGCGCGCGGCGTGCTGGATGAACTCGACTGGATCGGCCGGCTGAACCGCTTCGTGGCCGGCCGGGGCGGCGTGGACGCGCCGATCCGCATCTTCACCGATGAAGCCAGCATGCGTGCGCTGCTCAAGCATTGGAATGACGACACGCCAGCGCACCAGCGCGCGCTGGACCGCATTGCCGCCTATGTGCCGCAATTCAGGGAGCCATATGCCGACGCACTCAGCAATGTGCGCAAGCTGCAGAGCGACGACTCGGTCTATCTGGCCGCCATCGACCGCTTGAACGCGTCGCTGGCCAGCGGGTTGGCGAGTGACCATCCTGAAGCGCTGCAGGCCGTGCTGGCGGACTACGCGGAGAAGTATCCAAGGCTCGCGGGCATGGATCGCATCAAGGAAGACCTGCGGCAGTACATTGCGCTGGACGGCGCGGCGCGCGCAGCCACGCTTGGCCCGCTGATGGCCCAGATGGCCAAGGCCAGCTTTTCCACGCCGCCCTTCCAGGCGCGCTTTCGCGAATTGGCAGCCAGCCGCCTGCCGGCGCCGGAGCTGGTGCGGCAGTACGCCGAGGTGGACAAGGCTTGGCGTGCAGGGGACAGCGCCAAGGCGTTCGCCGGGCTGCAAGCGATAAAGACGGGGCCGTGGGCCGAGGCCGCGGCCAAGGACCTTGCGCGCAAGCAGGCCGTCGCCGCGCAGTTCGTCGAGCTGCAGAAGGCGCGCGGCGGCAAGGACAATGAGGACGCCTTGCTGTCGTTCTACGCCATGCTCGATCCCACCGAGGATGCCTACTTCCTGAAGGCGGTCGAGCCCGATGTGGCGGCGATACACGATGCGGCGATCCGGCGTGCGCAGGGACTGATGAACGCCGCGCTTGCGTCGTGGCGCCAGTATCGCCGCGATGGCGCCATCGGCGGCGAGCAGCGGCTGGAGTCCGACATCTCCGCCAAGTTCCGCGCGCAGGCACGCCTGCTGTCCAATGCCAGCGCGCAAGCGCGCCAGGGCATGCGCATCTACGCGCAGTTGAAGGTTGGCGATACGGCGCAATGGAGCCAGGTCCGGGAGGATATCGATTCGGAGACCGAGCTGCAGCGGCGTTCCCTGCAGGAATTGCGCATGGTGCTGAGCCCTGCGCTGCTCAAGTCCAAGCTGGCATTGATTGGAGGGGAGGGTGATGAAGGACGACAGCCGAGACAATCGCCTTAAGCCGCTGTCCGAGGCGCTTGAGGACCACAGCGCCGAGGGCATCGCCATTCTCAGCGCGGAGCCCTGGAAGCTGATGCAGATCTCCGTGCTGGTCATGGTGTCGCTGGTCGTGTGCGCGCTGGTCTGGTCGTTCGTGGGCCACGCGGATGTGATCGTGTCCGCGGACGGCACCCTCGCCCCGGAGTCCGAAGTGCGGCGGTTCTATGCGCCGGTGGACGGGGAGCTGGCGGATCTTTATGTGGCCGAGGGCCAGCCGGTGAACAAGGACGACGTGCTGGCGCGTCTGAATGCACGTGGCGCGATCGAGGCCGCCACCAATGCGCTGGAAGCGCAGCTCAAGCTGCAGGATTCCGAGCGCGAGTGGAAGCAGTTTCCCGACAAGAAGCTGTTGATGCAGCGCAAGGCGGCAGCGTTGAAGCAGCAGATCGATGTGGCGGAGCGCCTGCACGAGAATCGTACGGCGGAGGGCACGACCCGGCTCGCGGAACAACAGCGGGCACAATTGCAGCAGGCGCGCAGCAACCTGGACAGCGCGCGTCGGACGCGTGAATTCGCGCGCCAGGAGCAGGACCGCTATGCCCGCCTGTTTGCGCTGCCGGGTGGCGGCGGGGTCTCGCAGTCACAGGTGGAGAGCAAGCGGATTGCGGCTGTTGAGGCGGAGAACGCACTGCAGATTGCCCAGTCGCGGCTGGCCGAGCTGGATTCCAAGCTGAGCCAGGAATTCAACCAAGCCACCGTGCAGCTCGAAGGCAGCAGCCAGGAGCTGACCAACCTGCGCATCCAGTACGACGCCGCGCTGCGCGAGATAGCCAATACGGAAGACAAGCTGCGCCTGCAGGTGCAGACCGCGCGGCTGGTTGCCGAGGCCGCGGCGCGCATCCGTTTCGAGAATATCGACAAGGACAACTTCCTGCTGATCCTGGCGCCCGTGGCGGGCGTGATCACCGATGTCAGCTCCACGCAGCGCGGTGACAAGGTCCTGGCCAATGCGCCATTGGGCGGCATCGCGCCCAAGAACGCGCGCCCCGTGCTCAAGATCGAGATTGCCGAGCGCGATCGTGCCTTCCTGCGCGAGGGCTTGCCCGTCAAGCTGAAATTCAACGCCTTTCCCTACCAGCGCTATGGCTTGATTGCCGGCACGCTCGAGTACATCTCGCCAGCGACCAAGTTGGCGGGGCCGAACAAGCAGCCGGTGTACGAGGGGCGCGTGCGGCTGGCGCAAGACTACTACACGGTGGCAGACAGCAAGTACCCGCTGCGCTACGGCATGACCGCCATGGCGGAAATCGTGGTGCGCGAGCGGCGCCTGATCGACCTGGGGCTGGATCCGTTCCGGCAGGTGGCGGGCTGAAGCCAGCGGATAGCGGCAACGCCTGGAAAGTGGTTGGAGACGCATCGGCGGCCCGCACCTGCGTGCGGGCGGATTTTGGCAAATGGGAAACAATCAAGGAGCTGACGAGATGACAGCGATTGTGCGGGTCGACGATGAAGTCATCGGGGTCGAGGAATTCATCCGGGTCTTGAAGCTCACGGGCCAGTTCGAAGGGCTGATCGAGCAGATCGTCAGGGACAAGCTCACGGTGCACGCGGCGAAGAAGCAGGGCATTACCGTGGCGCCGGAGGAAATCCAGGAGCGCGCCGACCAGTTCCGGCGTGTGCAGGGCTTGCACCGCGCGACGCAGATGAACCATTATCTCGATGTGCTCGGTGTGAGCCTGGATGAGTTCGAGGCGTTCGTGACCGATAGCCTCTTCCAGGAAAAGATGCTTGCCGAGGTGGCCAGCGACAAGGCGGTCGAGGCCTACTTCAAGCTGCACTCGCCGAAGTTCGACAGCATCGAGGTGAGCCATATCGTGGTGGACGCCGAGGGCAAGGCAAAGGAGCTGATCTCCTATCTGCGGGACGATCCCGACAGCTTTGCCGAGATGGCGCGAGAGCACTCCATCGCGGACACGAAGGAGCAGGGCGGCGCGATCGGCAAGGTACTGCGCGGCTCGCTGAAGACGGATATTGAAGCCAAGGTGTTCAACGCCGCCACCGGCGACCTGCTCGGTCCGTTCCCGTCCCAGGACCGCTCCTTCTTCGAGATCTTCATGGTGAGCGCCAAGCATCCTGCCACGCTCGATGCCGATGTGGCGGCGGAGGTGCGCCGGCTCCTGCGTGAAGACTGGCTGATGGCCAGGGCGCAGGAACACGTCATCGAAGCGCGCTAGCCGCTGGCGCTCAGACGCATATGGAAGCCAGTCCCGAACTGCATCCGCTCGCCGACTTCCTGGCCGGCGTGGAAATACTCTCGCCGTTCTCGCGCGAGGAAATGGAGCGGCTGGCGGAGCATGCGCAAGCGCTTTCGTACGGCTTTGGCGAGACCATCTGCAACGCGGGCGAGGCGGCAGACGGGCTTTTCATCATCAAGTCGGGGTCCGTGCGCATCTTCAACGAAGACAATGGCAAGGAAGTCAGCCTCGGCGTGCGCAAGGCGCGCGAGGTGTTCGCCGACATTGCCATGCTGCGCGAGTACCGGCATGAATCCTCGGTGCGCTCGTCCGCCAAGACCGAGCTGCTCTTTATTCCGCGCAGCGTGACCGAGCCCATGATTGCGCAAAATCCGGCGGCGATGGCTTTTGTCGCCAGCTATGTGGCGATCAGTTCGGCCGGCGGCTTTGTCGCCCGCTTGTTCGACCTGCGCGGCAAGCTCGACAAGAGTGAGCTGGAGGAGGCCGTGCGCAGCGTGGGGGTGAAGCGCGTTTCCGCCGGCAAGGAGATCCTGAAGCAGGATGCACGGGAGGATCGCCGCCTGTACGTGGTGCGCCAGGGCGAAGTGCGCATTGTGCGGACCGAGGAGGGCGTCGAGTATCCATTGGCGACCTTGCGCCAGGGCGATATCTTTGGCGAGCGTGCCTGCGTGATGCGACAAGAACAGATTGCGTCGGCCATCGCCGGCACGGATGCGCGGCTGCTGGTGATTCCGGAAAAGACCGTGCAGCTGATCCTGGAGCGCAATCCCAAGCTGCGCGAGGTGCTGGAAGAGCGCATACGCTTTATCGACAGGGAACTGCACCGGCAAAAGAGGATGGCCGAGCGGCGCAAGCATCCGGTGATGCTCGACCTGCGCTCGAAGCCGGAGTTTGGCGAACGCGTTATCCGCCGTTTCGCCCTGGTCGAGCAGGCCGAGGAGATGGATTGCGGCGCTGCCTGCCTGGCGATGATCTGCCGCCATCACGGCATCCCCATGACGCTCGGCAAGCTGCGCGAGCTGGCCAACGTGACCACGCAGGGCGCCACGCTGGACAGCCTGGCCCGCGCCGGCGAGTCGCTCGGCTTTACCACCCGCGGCGTGCAGTGCACGCATGATTCCCTGCTGGGTTTCGAGCTGCCGTTCATCGTGCACTGGGAGGGCTACCACTACGTGGTGGTCTACGGCGTATCGAAGCGCTGGGTGTGGGTGGCGGACCCGGCCCTCGGCTTTCGCAAGATGGGCGTGGAGGAGTTCGAGCGCGGGTGGAGCGGCACCTGCCTGCTTTTCACCTCCGGCGAAAGCATGGCGCAACTGGCGGTGGCACGCTCGCCCTGGCTGCGCTTCATCGGCTACCTGGCGCCGTACAAACGGATCCTTGCGCACCTGTTCATGGCGACCTTCGTGATCCAGGTGCTGGGCGTGGTGCCGCCCCTGATCATCCAGAACATCCTTGACGGGGTGGTCGTGCACCAGAACATGGGTCTGCTGAACCTGCTGATACTTGGGTTGATCGTTTCCAGCGTGTTTTCGCAACTGATGAGTTCGGTGCGGGCGTATCTCGCCAATTTCATGGTGCGCAATATGGACTTTGCCATGATGTCGCACTTCTTCAAGCACACCTTGTCGCTGCCGTTTTCCTTCTTTGCCAAGCGCAAGACGGGCGACATCTTCGCGCGCTTCCAGGAGAACCAGACTATCCGCGCCTTCCTGACCGAGTCGACGGTGACGACGGCGCTCAACCTGCTGATGGTGTTTATCTACTTCACCATCATGTTTCTCTACAACGTCAAGATGACACTGGTGCTGATCGCCTTCGTGGTCCCGATCGCGATCCTGACGATCGTGGCAACGCCAAAGGTCAAGGCTTTCGCGCGCGAGGTGTTCACCACCACGACCGATGCGCGGTCCTACCTGATGGAAGCGCTGGGCGGGGTGGAAACGGTCAAGGGCATGGGAATCGAGCGCCCGGTGCGCCTGAAGTGGGAGAAGAAGTACGCCAAGGCGCTGGAGGTCCAGTACAGGGCGCAGGCATTCCATATCCTGGTTGGGCTGGCCAGCCAGTTGCTCAATGCCGCGACCACCATCGCGGTGCTATGGGTGGGCGCCAACCTGGTGCTGCAGCGCGAGCTGACCGTTGGCCAGCTCATTGCCTTCAACGCCTTCATGGGCAGCGTGCTGGCGCCTTTGATGGGGCTGGTGGCATTGTGGGGCCAGCTCAACGATGCCGGCGTGGCGATGGAGCGCCTGGGCGACGTGCTGGACCTCGATCCGGAGCAAAAGCCGCAGGATCTGGCGTCGCGCGTGATGCTGCCGGACCTGCAAGGCGAGATCAACCTGGAAGGCGTCTATTTCCGCTACGGCGGCGCCGAAACGCCCTACGTGCTGGAGAACATCAGCTTCAGCATCAAGCCCGGCGAATTGCTGGCCATCGTGGGACGCAGCGGATCGGGCAAGACCACGCTGGCCAAGATGCTGGTGGGATTCTACGTGCCCACGGACGGCAAGATCACCGTGGACGGCTACGACCTCGGCGTGATCGACAAAGAGTATTACCGCGCGCAGATCGGCTACGTGATGCAGAGCAACCTGCTGTTCTCGGGCACCATCGCCGAGAACATCGCCTGCGGCGACGACAGCCCGGATCGTCGCCATATCGAGGAAGTCGCCAAGATGGCCGATGCCCACGCGTTCATCAGCAAGCTGCCGCTGGGTTACGAGCAGGTGGTGGGCGAGCGCGGCGTGGGTTTGTCTGGCGGTCAGATCCAGCGCCTGTGCATTGCGCGCGCGCTTTATCACGATCCGCGCCTGCTGGTCTTCGACGAGGCAACTTCTGCGCTGGACACGCAATCGGAGAGCAATATCCTTGGCAACATGCAGGAGATCCTGCAGGGCCGCACGGCCGTGATCATCGCGCACCGCCTGAGCACCATCATGCGCGCGGACAAGATCCTGGTGCTGTACGAAGGGGCCATCGTCGAGCAAGGACGGCATGAGGAGTTGCTGGAGCGCAAGGGCATGTACTACCAGCTGGTGCAGAAGCAACTGAGCTCGGAGTGAGCGCTTTTGCATAGCCCGGGTGCCGCTGGGCAGCAACGGCGCGTCTGGCATATCTGTCGTAGCGCGATGCATGGGGGAGCGCGACATGAAGCTGTTCAACCAGGGTGGCTCCGTCGGGTCGGCCATCTCCTATGCCGGTCTGATCGAGAAGATCGAGATCCTGCGCTCCACGTTGCGCTGGGCCTCCAAGCTCGAGCGCACGGAGATCGAGAAGCTGCTCAAGCAGGCCACCACGCTGCGCGACGAGGTGATGCAGCTATCGCACAAGGAGCGCTTCGTGCAGGCGGCCGTGGCGGAGCCTGCGCCGGCCGACCTGGCGCCGCGCGAGCGCCGCCAGGCGTTGCTGGAGCGCAGCTTTATTTTCGAGGGCACCTTCGGCGACAACCCGAAGCTGCTGGAGGCGCTGGAGATTGCCGAGAAGGCAGCGCCCACCGATCTGCCGGTGTTGATCGATGGCGAGAGCGGCACGGGCAAGGAGCTGATGGCCAAGGTGATCCATGCCAACGGCTCCAGGACGGACAAGCCCTATATCTCGGTGAACTGCGGGGCGATCCCTGAGAACCTGCTGGAGTCGGAGTTGTTCGGCCACAAGAAGGGCGCCTTCACGGGCGCCGCCAACGATCGCCGCGGCAAGTTCGAGAGCGCGCACACCGGCACCATCTTCCTCGATGAGATTGGCGAATTGCCTCTCACCGGGCAGGTCAAGCTGCTGCGCGTGCTGGAGTCGCACGAGATCCAGCGGGTCGGCTCCGACGAGACCATTTCGGTCGACACGCGCATCGTTGCAGCTACCAACCGGGACTTGCGGCGCCTGAGCGAGGAGGGCAAGTTTCGCGAAGACCTGTTTTACCGCCTCAGCGTGATCCACGTCACCCTGCCGCCGCTGCGCGAGCGGCGCGACGAGATCGCCTTGCTGGTGGCTTATTTCGGCGACGAGGCCGCCGGCGTGTTAAAGCGCCGGCCCATCAAGCTCACCCCGCGCCTGCGTGACTTCTTGATGAATTACGCCTATCCGGGCAATATCCGCGAGTTGCGCAACCTGATGTACCGGACCTCCTGCCTCGCCGGCGACACGGCCGATCTAGAGCATCTTCCGCAGGACCTGCGGCCCAAGCCATCGGCGCCGGCAGCCAGCGGCGCCGTGGCACCGCTCGTGGTGGATGCATCCACGGCCACCTCACTCAGCGAAGCCAAGCGCGCCGCCAGCGATGAAGCCGAACGCGCTTTTCTCGAGCGGGGATTGCAGGAGGTCGGCGGCACGGTGGCGGAGCTGGCCAGGCGCTTCGACATGAATCGCTCGCACCTGCAGATGCTGCTCAAGAAACACGGCATCCATTCCAAGGATTTTCGCAACCAGGGCGCGGCGCAGGGCGGCAAGGCGCGGTAGGAGGGAGGGCGGTGAGCCGCGCGCCAGGCTACAGCGCGGGATTCACCATGGTCTTGTCTGAGGCGTAGAGATCCTCCGCGCGCGCCACCACCGCCGAGATGTTGTCGTGGCCGCCGCGGCCCAGCGCCGCGGTCACCAGTGCCTGCGCTGCCAGCTCGCAATCGCCGCAGGCCAGCACGCTGGCGATCTCCGGGTCCCGCAGTTCATTGCTCAGGCCGTCGCTGCAGAGCAGGAACATATCGGCGTCCGCGACTTCCACCCAGGTCTGGTCCAGTTCCAGTGCCGTATTCGCGCCGACCGCGCGGGTGATGGTGTTGTGCGCAGGGTGATGCACGGCTTCTTCCGCGGTGATCAGGCCGCGCGCCTTGAGTTCTTCCACGCGGCTGTGGTCCCGGGTCAACTGGGTCAGGTGCGCGTCCCGGTACAGGTAGATGCGGCTGTCGCCTGCCCACAGGCAGCCACAGAAGCGTTCGCACGCCATCAGCACCACCACCGTGCTGCCAATGCGCCGGACCTGCCGGCGCGCCGCTTCCTCCAGCAGTTCGCGATTGACGTCCTGCAAGGCGATGCGGGCCCCGTCGAGCAAGCTTTCGAGGCTGTGCGGCAGGGCCAGCCGGGACAGCGTCTCCACGACCAGATTGCTGGCATAGTCGCCAACCGCGTGGCCGCCCATGCCATCCGCCACCACCCAGAGCCCCCGCTCCGGCTGGGCGAGGCAGGCATCCTCATTGCGCTCCCGCACCAGGCCGACATCGGTGCGAGCGGCTGAAGTCCAGCGGAATTGCGATGCACAGGTCACGATCATCTCCGGTGTTCGGGCGAGCTAGGACGCCACAACGCCACGCCAGTGCCCGGGCGGCATTGGCGTGGCGGGCGGCGCATGGCCGGACCGTGCGGGCTGAGCGCGAACCGGGTTACATCCGGCCGTCGTTTCTTGCCCCTTGTCCCGCTTGCACATTGATGTTCGCGCCGGGCGCCGTATTGCGAACGTCGATGTTCTGGAACTGGTTAACCATCTGATCAGCATAGAAGCTGTTGTTGATCTCGTAAAAGTTGACGACGGGACCAACGCTTTGCCGGGGCGGGGAATAGGGCTGGATCCAGCCGAATACCCAGGGTGCGCCGCCGCCCCGGATGGCCGCCATGGCCTGGCCGTCCAGTGTGCGGTTGGTGTAGAGGTCTTTGATGGTGAGCGCCGCCATGATGGTCTCCGGTGCGTGGGATGGGTAGGGGCTGTGTTGCGGTCCGTGGCTACTTGCCATGCTTCTACAGAGCAAAGCGCATGCCAGTGATGTGGCTGGCCCGATGCGGCGCCGTAAGTGCTTGAATTTTCTGTGTTTCCCCTCTTCGTTGGCGACGCCGGGCCGATCTCGGACTTCGCGGCGGGGCCGTAAGCGTTGGCGCAACGCCAACACCCTCCACCGGTATGGTGGGGGGGAACCCACCGATTTGACTCGGGCTCGCCGCCCGGCAGCCGTCTTGCGCGAAGTCGCGCCGTAGTGCACTGCCGCGGCCTTCGCATCCACTTCGTCATGGCTTACACGGCATCGGGGGCTCCTCTGATGCCATGCCACCAACACTATTGGCATCAGGCTGTTGGCTGGCCGCAGACGCTTTTCCCCTGCCTGGCCGGTTGAAATCCCCGCAATCTCTTGATTTGCCTGGGACGGCGGCGGGTGGCACGGTTGATGCGGACGGTATGGCAACCAGCAGGCAATGCCTGCGGCAAGCAAACAGATCAGAGGCAGCCATGAACCACCAACACCAACAACAAGACAAGGCCATCGATGCCGACCTTCCCCTAGGCGCGCACCTGGTCACGGAACGCCGCGGCTATGCCCACCACGGCATTTACATCGGCGAAGGCAAGGTGGTCCACTATGCCGGCTTTGCTGGCTCGCTCCATCGCGGCCCAGTGGAGGAAACCACGGTGAAAGTTTTTGCGGCCGGCCACACGGTTACCGTGAAGGCCAATCCTTGCGCCAGGTATGTCGGCCTGGAAGCCGTGGCGCGCGCCCGCTCCCGCCTCGGTGAAGACAACTACCGGCTCCTGACCAACAATTGCGAGCATTTCTGCACCTGGTGCCTGTTTGGCGAAGGCCGCAGTGAGCAAGTGGAAGCCTGCCTGCACCACCCCTCCATGGCCATGCAGACCGTGGCCAACTTGCTCAGGGCATTTCTCGAGACCGAGTTCAAGGGCACGCACTCCGGTGCCCGTGCCGCCTAGCGCCTGGCGCGTGACGTGGGTCGCTTCAACAAGGCAAGTCAAGGAGACTGACATGCAAACCGCCAAGATATCCCTGCGTGGGCTGATCGACAAATGGCTCGGCTCCAACCTGGCGGCGCCCGCGCGGATCACCCGCGTGCGCAGTTCGCGGGCTTGCCGCAGCGGCTGTATCCGAGTGGATGTGGCCCGCCCGTCGGGGCAGTTGTCGATGTTCTTCTTCCGCCATGCCGACGGGTGCTGGTGCGTATTCCCGCCAGCGCTCAGGGTGGGCTGAGGTGCTTGACCCGCGCCACGCCGCATGCGGGCTCAATGCCTTCTCCTGGCCACGCAGCGACGTGTCCATCTATCATGGCTTCATCCCCAGCGACGAGGAGCTGCGCGATGGAACGACGATTCGAGTACGGCGGCTATGCCGTGGTGGTACGCGCGGCCGCGCTGGCTGGTGGCGGCTATACGGCGACGGTTATCATTTCCGACGCCTTTGGCGACGCGCCGCAGCCTTCATTCGAGGAAGAGGCTGGCGTGGCCGGCACGGCGGAAGCCGCGATCGCCCTGGCGGAAGCCTCGGCCATGCGGACCATCGACGCCGGGCAGGTGAACTAGCCAGGCAGGCCCCGGCCTTCAATATCGTGCAGGGCTGTCATTAGCCGGACTTTGCACAGGTGCGCTTGCCGCGACTTAAAATGGCGGCTGCCGTTCAGCCTGACGCCCGTCCGGGCGCGCCGACCCGCTCCTCCGGAACCCCATGTACGCCATCCTGCCAGCCTTCGTGTCCGCCATTTTTCTGGGATTCGGCTTGTACGTGCTGGTCACCAAGGGCGTCACGCGCATTTCCACGTCCTTCTTTCTGCTGTGCGTGACCACCTTTGCCTGGCAGGGAGCCTGGGCCTTCCTGTTCCAGGCTGAGCAGCCGGATGTGGCGCTGCTGCTCGCCAAGGTGGGCTATCTGTTCATCATCTTCCTGCCAACCTGTTTCTATCACTTCGTGACCGAGGTCACTGAGTGCCGCACCGAGCGGCCGCTGCTGCTGGTTTCCTACGGACTGTCCCTGGTGTTGGCGGTGATGGTGCTGACTGGCGGTGAGGTGGTGTCCGGCGTCTATACCTATTTCTTCGGTGAGTACCCCAAGGCCGGGCGGTTGCATCCGCTGCATGTGGCGCAGACGGTGCTGCTGGCCTGCCGCAGCGGCTGGCTGCTGCTGGCCGCGCGCCGCAACGCCACGGGCGAGAAGCGCAAGCGTCTGGATCTGTGCCTGGTGAGCCTGTGCCTTTACTCGCTGGCCGCGGTCGACTACGCGGCCAACTACGGTTATGCCTTTTATCCGCCAGGGGTAATCTTCATCGGCGTCAGCCTGGGCATTCTTGCGGTGACCATTGTGCGCTACGACTTGATGCACCCCTTCTCGCTGGCGGCTACCGTGGCGCACGAGGTGCGCACTCCCTTGACCACGATCCGCCTGCAGGCCGACGAAATCGGCCGAGCCTGGCCCGATCTGCTGGCCGGCTATCAACTGGCGGTGGCGCACGGCTTGTGCGAGGGCCGCATGCGGCCCGGGCAACTGGACCGGGCCGCCGGTCTGGTCGCCTCCATCCAACGGGAGATCGATGGCACCCACACCGTGATCGACATGGCGCTTGCCTCCGTCACGCTGGAACGGCTGGACCGCCGTAGCTTCACCGCGCAATCCCTGCAGCACTGCGTGGTGTCCGCTCTCGATCGCTATCCTTTCCAGGCGGGGGAGCGGGAACGGGTGACGGTAGGCCAGATTGACCCAGCCTGGTGCTTCCGGGGCTCCGATACGCTGCTGGTCTACGTGCTGTTCAACCTGCTCAAGAACGCACTGCAGGCCATGCGCGCGAGCGGCAACGGCCGCATCGAGATCGGTGCGGTGCAAGAACGCGGCTGCTGGCTGCTTCGCTTCAGCGATACCGGCCCCGGCATCGCGCCGGAAGTCCTCCCACGGATCTTCGATCCCTTCTTCTCCACCAAGGCCCACGGCAGTGGCGCCGGCATGGGGCTGGCCTTCTGCCGCCGCGTGGTCGAGGCTTTCGATGGCCGCATCCAATGCGAATCCGTGCGCGGCGTCCACACCACCTTCACACTGCGCCTGCCGGACGCGCATACGGGCAAAGGCCGTGCCCTGCGTGCCCGCCCCGCCAGCCACGTGCCGGCCAGCGGGGCGGGGTCCGTTTAGCTAGCGAAGGTAGGCAGCTTCAATTCATACTCCTTGACGCGCTCCACGATCTCCTTCGGGAAACGCATGATGCGCTTGTCCCTGCCGGCGAATACGATCTGCTGGTAGCCGAGCGACACAGGGCGCCCCCCGACGCAAAAGCGGAACAGCAGGTAAGCCGAGCACTGCTTCACCTGGAAGGTATTCAGGTAGCAGTCCACCTTCTGGAACGGGAAGGTCTCTTCCACGTACTCCTGATGCGCGCGCTTGGTCACGAACACGCCTCCGGCAGCCAGCAGGTTGTCATGAATGCACTCGTGGAACCAGCGTTCCCGGCAGACACCCTGCCACTCGAAGTAGCGCGCAAAGTAAGTATTCATGAAGGCGTTGGAATCCTTGAGATAGATATCGATTGCATGATGGAACGTCTTTTGCGGGGGCGTCTCCTGTATGTCTCGCGTGAACATGTCGCTACCGCGGCTAAGCACATGGGGGATTGCGTCTCGCATCAACATTGAAAGCTCCTGGCTAGGAATGGCTGCTGGCGGCAGCCACGCACGCCCCCCCGAAAGGGTGGGGCACACCGCATTCTGTCTGCTTTGCCACGCCGGGTGAGGTGAACGAGGGGGGCTGTTGCGCGGGCAGGTGGGCGCGCGTCGGGGGAATGCACTGGTATGGGCGTAATGGCAGGGATCGAGACTGCCGCCGGACGCCCGAGAAACCTAGCTTTGAAGCTGAATTCCAAGCGCCTGCTCATCGCCATTGCGTGATTGCGTGATTGCGTCTCGCTGGTTCTTTGAAACGGCGCAGTCCCTTTCATCGAAGGGGGCACTTACACGCGCGAAGCCCCCGCATAGGAACTCGTCATCGAGTCCAACCGACAAATGGAGGGCGCAGTGAGTAGATCCATCAACGCTTGCTTCTCCGGTCCATTCGGTGTCCTGCCGTTGGCTATGGTGATTTCCAGTGGCGCAAGGTCCGGCAGTCCCTCCTGAAGCCCAATGATCCGGAGTTTTCCGCCCACTGATTGCTTGGGTACTGCGGCGATGGCGTTGCCAGCCTGCGCACAGGCGAGGATTCCCATCGTATCTGGACTGGAGTACACGCAACGATAGGGGATCGATGCCGACTCCAACGCATGTACAACATGCGCCCGAGGGGCCGAGGCCACTTCGAACATGGCCAATGGGAGGGGCCGCTGGGCGGCCAGGTTAGTTGCAGACAAAGCCACAACCCAGACAAGTTCCTCGGAATAAATAGGCGGCCCTGGAAATTGAGGGCAACACGTGCCTACGGCGAGGTCCAGCGAGCCGCTCTCCAACCTGCGCCCAAGCTCGAGCGTAGACAAGCAGACTACTTCCACCTGGACAGCCGGGAACTGGAACGTGAAGGCACGCAGTGCCGCAGGCAGTACCAGGCTGGCATAGGCGTCTGGCGTGCCAATGCGCAGCGATCGTTCGTAGGTCACGCACGACAATGCCTGCCACGCTTGCTCGTGAAGCTCCTGGATTCGCTCCGCATAGACTTGCAGCGTTTCCCCTGCTGGCGTCAAGGTAAGCAGGCGTGGACTTCGCACGAATAGCGGCGCTTCGATATCCAACTCCAATTGCCGGATCTGCATGCTGACGGCGGCCTGCGTCAAATGCAGCATGTGTGCGGCTCGAGTGAAATTGCGTTGCTGTGCGACAGCAAGGAAGGTTCGAAGCTGGTCCGATTTAAGTTGCTTTTTCATTCGCCGCCTGTTCATTGACCGCAGTACCACAGGTGTCATACGGCGCCGAATTTCACCACACTTCACGTGTGCGCGTCATGTGCCAACACGCACCATTAGAAAGACTTGTGAAGCCATCAATTTATGTTGCTTTATTCTCTGTATCTGCCGGGCAATACTTCCAGCCGCACTGGGGCCAGAGGCAAGGGTCTGAGCGTCTGGCGGTGTCGTATCCCGCCCCGCTAGACACAGTCGCAAACGCGTTGCATCCAAAAGCAGCGCTTGCGCAGGTAAACGCGTTGCCACACGCGGGGTCAATGTGGCTCGTTTGTCACTTTTAGTTTTCCGGTCTCAGTGCTCCTTCCATGTACGCAAGCTTTGCGTGCAGGGGCTTCTGGCGTATGGCCCCTTTGTTCTCTTGAATCGTAGGCCTTTCTACTCGCATGCCATTGAGCTAAATCATGTCTTCATTCCGGCTGCACTCGGTGGAACTCCGGGTTCCGATAGGTGCGCTCAGTCTCCAGGGCGGAAGTCGGTCGCATTCGCCAGAGCGCCAGGCTCCCATTGCCCAACGCAAGCTGTTTCGAAGTCACAGCTTCCGCCCCGAGATGAACACAGTAAGGCACCGGCCCATGCCGCGAGCCGGCAGAACCTGCGTTAGATTGCGCCTTGCGCAAATGAGATTCGCGCGGCCACTCCGAAATCAGTCAAGAAACCTTCCTTAGTCACACATCTGGGTGCATTCTTTCTGAGCTGCGGCCCGCCGTTCGTCGATGTATTTTGCCAAGTCGCCTACGTGGATCCCCTTGCGCTCTTGTTTGAGCCTTCGATGTGGATCCTGACCTAGGGCAGGGCAATGCCCGAAATGAAGCCGATCGTGGGTCCTTGGGCCGTGCTACGATCCTCTTGAACAACTGGAGAAAGCTATGGATCTCCAAGGCTTCACGTACTACAAAGATCACTGGTATGAGGCTTCCGCAGCATCCCCAACTGGTGGGCCCTGGCATGGCGAGGTGACGATCTGTGCAAAGGCGGGGGACGGCAGCTCGATCAAGATCTTCGAGCATGAACCCGTGCCTGGGCAGTACTTTTCCGAAGGCGAGGCGTGGCAGCATGCGCGCGACTATGCCGAGAAGCTCATAGACGAAGGCCGGGCGAATCCGGGCGCTCACTGAGCACCGTATCACCATCCGGCTCAACCACACTGCGTGCTACGGTCTTCCGAGATCCGGGGAGGCACATATGGACTTCAAGTACAGAGGTCGGGATATCTCCATCCAGGCGAGAGAGGTCGCGAGCAATCGGTGGGACTGGTCGTATGTCATCCGTGGGCACGGACACAGGCAAAACACTCGGGAGCCTGCGGCCTCGGAAGAGATCGCGATCGATGATGCATATCGAGTTGCGAAACGCGAGATTGATCAGATCAGCGTTGACTGCGACGACTAGCATCTCGCAGTTCGGGCACTTGAGCGGATAAACGGTGCCGATGCCAATTCGGAATCTGCCGCAGCCGCGCTGGGTGTGACCGAAAATCGCCTGTCCATCGCTTGCATGATTGCCGAGGTCCAGCAGGTAGACATCGCGCTTCTTGTCAATGCACTGATGATGGATCTCCCGCCGGGCCTTCGCGCTGCCGACGCATACGATCACGAACGCGCCGCTTATGACGCTCAAGAGTTCGGCCAACCCGCAGCGCTTGGACTGGGCGACCCAGTCGAGGCCGAAGTGCATGTTCACGCGATGCGTCAGCTCCGCCGCCTTGTTCTGCCCCACATCAGCCGCACTGAACAGCTGGCGGCCCATGTTTGCCTCGCTCAGCGTATCCGGGTCGAACGCCACGACGCGCAAGCCTGGATGTCCGAGTGCGCTGATGGCGTGTTGAGCCTGGCCAGCCTCGCCATCATCTGCGCGCCTTGGGCCATTCCGTTCACCACTAAGATGAACTTCACCGCCGGGGGAAGCACGCTTTCAGCGGCGGTTTGACGGCGGGCCGGGCCACTCCGAAGCGGTAGTGCTGGCAGTCGGCGTCGAACGATAGGTACTCCGCCAACCAGACCATGGCCTGAAGATGGCGGGTCTCGACGTCCTGCACGGTGATCGCGTCGGGCGATACTAATATGGTGTCGCAAGGCCGGCGCAGTTCGGCCGTGTGGCCGGAAAGGAAGTGGGATTGTGGGAGGAGGGGGCAGCGCCCCTTTTTGTCACTCGCCGAGAGCGGGGACGCTCCCTTCCTGCACCAGGATTCGGGGCGAACCCATCTCGCCGGTTTCCTCGTCCACCAGCACCTCATAGGCCGCGACGCCAACGAAACTTGAGGCCATGCCGTTCGCGATGCGGATAGCGCCGACTTCGCTGGATGCCTGGCGGATCTCGCCAGGCAGGAGCGCTTCGCCCTTGCCTTTACGGTAGGGCACGACGATGTACTTGATGGCGCGAGTATCAGGCATGGCGGCAACTCCGAGCGTTGGTGGGTGCTGCGGAATGCAGCACGTTTACTGTATGAATATACAGTATAGGGAGTACACGACGGGATTTTGTAAAGGCTGAGTTAACTGTATGGATATACAGTGTTACTTAGGCTGAACCTACAGCGACCACTGCCTGGCTGGCTGGTGCCACGACGTCAAGCCACTTCCAGCCGGCGAAACGGTCCCCATCGTGCCGTAAGTGGGTATAGCGCTTCAGGCTCTGCCAGCTCCTGTGCCCAGTCACAGCCGCGACGCGCGGGATGCTCAGGCCCATCTCAAACAGCCGGCTGGCTCCCTCGTGCCGCATGTCATGCAGGTGCAGGTCGTCAATCTCCAGAAACTTGGCGGCCCGGGTGAAAGCGGCGCTCACCGAGTCGCTGTTGGCCGGGAAGATCCTGGCCTCGCGTTTCGGCTGGGCCTTGATGATGCGCATAGCCTCGGCCGGCAGGTCGCACCAGACATCGTTGCCAAGCTTTTCGCCGGGGTGTTTCAGATCGCGCACCATGATGCGCTCACTCGGCTCGTCCAAATCGTCCCACGTGATTCGGCACATTTCCTCCAGCCGGCGCGTGGAGAAGATCGCAAACGCGGTGAGGGCCTGCATCGGCGTGCTATCCACCCGTTTCGCGCGGATGTTGCCGAAGTGCGCCATGAGCAGGTCGAGTTCAGTCATCGTCGGCCGGCGGTTGCGGGCTACGGAGCGGCTCGTCACGCCGAGCTTCTTTGCCACCTTGCGCGCGTCATCCATCGCCGTTTGGTCGAACGGGTAGCCCCAGGCCGGGCGAGCTATCGCAAAGATGAGGTAGTTGCCGACCGTTTGCGGCAGCACGCCGAGGCTCTGCGCAAACTGTGTGATCTCTTGGCTGCGGATCTTCGAGCAGTGCATCGAGCCGATCGGTGCTGCCTTGATGGCGCGGAGCACCTGTGTTTTCGTCCGGCCGATGTCCTTGCGAGACATCTCTGATGTAGTGGTCGATCACGGCGCTCAGCAGTGGGTCATCCCGCTGCGCGGTTTCCAGCGCGCCGGGCTGTGCCAGTTCGCGCTCGCGTTTTTCCATCCAGGTCGCGGCGGCCTGGCGGCGATCAACCGTCTTGGTTTCGGAGAGCACCACCTTGCCGCCTGGCTTCGGGCGGATCGCGGCGGCGTAACCTATACTCCTGTCCTTGCGTTCGCGCTGATGAATGGTGCCCATGGTTTCCGGTGCAGCATGGTTTTTTCAGTGCAACATTGAAACACCCGAGCTCAAAAATGAGCCTAAAGAGGCAGTAACCGTAGGAAATGGCACACGTTCAGAATCCCCCGCAAACCGGAGCAGGAGGCGGAATCCCAGCAAAATCAACGGGCCGCAGAATATCGGTTGCACCGATGATGGACTGGACGGATCGTCATTGCCGCATGTTTCACCGGCAACTGAGCCGCCATACCTGGCTGTACACGGAGATGGTGACCACCGGCGCGCTGCTCCATGGCGATGTGGCTCGTCATCTCGACTTCGATGCCGCTGAGCAACCCGTGGCCCTGCAACTCGGCGGCAGCGAGCCTGCTGATCTGGCCGCCGCGGCGAAACTGGGCGAGCAATGGGGGTACCTGGAGGTGAATCTGAACTGCGGCTGCCCTTCCGAGCGGGTGCAGCGCGGTGCATTCGGCGCTTGTTTGATGGCGGAGCCGGAACTGGTGGCGGATTGCGTGAAGGCGATGCGCGACGCGGTATCGATTCCCGTGACCGTCAAGCATCGCATCGGCATTGACACGATCGAACATTACGACTTTGTTCGCGATTTCGTCGGCACCGTGGCCGATGCGGGGTGTGCGACCTTTATCGTGCATGCGCGCAATGCAATCCTGAAAGGCTTGAGCCCAAAGGAAAATCGCGAGATCCCGCCGCTGCGTTACGAAGTGGCTTACCAACTCAAGCAGGAATTCCCGCATCTCGAGATACTGATCAATGGCGGCATCGTCACGCACGACGAGATGGACGTGCACCTGGCGCATGTGGATGGCGTCATGATTGGACGCGAGGCCTATCACCAGCCCTACGTGCTGGCGGAAATGGATGGGCGTTTCTATGCCGCGCAGACCCCGGTGCCATCACGGTTGGACGTTGAGCTGGCGATGCAGCGTTATATTGGGGATGTCGTCGAGCAGGGCGGCTACATGGGTGCAGTGACGCGCCATATGCTGGGCCTGCATCGTGGTATCCATGGTGGCCGCGGCTGGCGGCGGGTTTTGTCGGATGCGCGCCGCATGCACGCGGTGCGCACACGCGTAGCCGTCGACGCCATGTTTGAAGAGGCGCGGGCGCATCTGCTGCAGGGAGGCGCGCCATCCCTCGAGGCCGCTTGAACAAGATCCGCTAGGGCTAGCGGGTGGAGTCCGGATTATCCGGCAGTACTCTCGCACGCGGCCAGCAAGCAGATCTTGACTGCGAATGGATCGTATTAGCGTACTCTGAGCACAATGGGCACTGAACGCCTGCTTTGGCGTCAGCTGGAATATTTCCTCTAACTTCGAATATCCTTTTTGTGCTCGGGAGCCGCGGGGGGCTGTGATGTGCACTTGATCGTCGCGGCGGGCCGCTTTCCCGCCATGGTAAAGGGATTCCCCTAATTAGTCGGGGCGCCGCAAGTTCTTACACTGTGCTTGCCCTCGAATACAGGGCTTTCTTCAACTGATTGTTCAGCCCGCCTAGTGCGGGCTTTTTTTTATCGTGGTGGTGGTTGCGATTGCTTGGTCGACTTCGGTTTACCCGGATAGTACGAACGGAAAATGACAGTTAGATTACCAGCGCCTTCAGGGCAATTGAGATCGCTAATTTAAGAACCCGCGCTGCGGGTTCTTTTTTTGCCTGTTTTTTCCTGTTGCCGTTTGCTATCGAGTGGTCGCCTTGGCCGGCACTGCGCACTACTTGTCGCTGGTGCGCGAAACGCCGACATCAACGGTGCCGTATGCGGTGATGCTTGACTCCCGGCCATCGGCGCCTCGACTGGCGCATCCAACAAGGGCTACCAGCAGCGCGCATCCCGCCAGCAGTCCCCACAACGTTTGTTTCATGGTCCTTTCCCGGTGTTGCCGCGGAAACAGCATTCTCCATTGGGTATCCGGCACCGGGTTTAGTTCCTGTGCGGAGGTGGTCGATGCAAACCAGCGGCGGTGGGTTCCTGCGGACAAACCAGGCGGAAAGAGGCGTGGGGAGGATCGAACGTCTGGCTTATCCGATGACAAATCGGTGCAGCAGCAACGTCGCAATGGCCGGGCAGGCGAGGACCAGTCCGCCCAGTGCGGGGAATCGTTGCGACCACATACCGATCAGGGCGGGGATGGCCGCAATCGGGCCAAGGATATGCATCAGCAAGGAAAGCAGGGTATTGGCGTGGTCGGCGTTCGCAGCCTGCGACACTTCGCTTCCGCTATGCGGGCCAAAGAGCCCGTACGCGCTCCCGAACAGGAGAACGACCAGGCAAAGCGTGGCGGCTAGCTTGAGGGTGAGTTTGGTGCTGAAGGACTGCATCGTTGTTCTTTCCACTTGGATTGTGAGCCCACGGTGTGCCGAGTAGGGCGCTCGGCGCATGCCAAGAATGTTTGTGAAAATAGCGCAAACTGCACCCAAACCAACTGAGACTTTTCTAAGTCAGAATTAAGTCGAGTCGAGGCGGCTGACAGCGCACTTGGCGGCGTATGCAATTGTTTGCGGTTTTGCGGGGCCGGGTCGGTGCAAGCTTGTTGTCACCCTCTGCAGTTTCTTGGCCCAGATTCGACGCTACGGCGCATCAGCGGCGGGGCGGTGCACCGTAGTCCCGTTTGTGGCGAAGGCGTCATTGCGGAAGATGTTCTGCGTTGGATGTTGGGGAGGCAGTTGCAAGCCGGCTGTTCTCTAGAAGGCGGCGGACGCCACCAAGACTCCGTGTGCTGGCAAGTTGCACCGCGCGGCAGGTGGCCTGGTGGTGTGCGCTTTGATCTCCCTTCGCCGTGATCTAGCATGGAACCGTCAGATCTTCCTGGCACGGGTTTGAGGAGAGGGCTATGGGAAAGTGTGATCTGGATGGGGAGTGTTCCGCAGGGGGGTGTGCCGCCAAGGGCTTAGCCATTGGCGTGCTTGTGCTGGGTGCCTTGCTGGCGTTCGGTTGCCTCTGCTGCGAGCGGCACAAGGCCCGCCGCAACCGTGAATAGACGACTTGAGCGAACTCGTGTGGGTCACGCGACGGGGCTGCGTCATCCCGGCTATCTCATTGCTTGTGAGTTGTGAGTCGCAAGTCGCAATCGGAGGTGGACACCCTGTGGGAGCAATTGCCCGCTGGCGGGGAGGATGGGCAGTGCGGTTGGCTCGAGGATAAGTTTGGCGTGTCCTGGCAGATCGCTCCATCGATCCTCGGCTGACTGCTGCAAGACAAGGATGCGGGCAAGTCGGCTCGGGTCATGGACGCGATGTTCAAGATGCGTAAGCTCGGCATTGCTTTGCTGGCGTAGGCATACGAGCGGAATTGATCTTAGATGTTATTTATGATCAACTTTATTCCTCTCGAGAAATTCGCTCAAGAAAACGCTTGCCAAGGCCGAGGGGGTCCCCTATGATTCGCCCCCTCGCAACACGAAACACCGCTGCAAAGCAGACGGGACAAGGGTTGCGGGGTTGGCGGGGGTGGTTGGCGGCGCGCACGGCGCAGCGAGCTGAAGGAAAAAAACCTGTTGACGAAACGATGATCACGCTTCATAATCTCGTTTCTCTGCTGCAGCAAACGCAGCGACGCGGTAAGCAAAGCGAACCGCGGCCAGTTCTTTAACAAACAAACAACCGATAAGTGTGGGCGCTTGATAGCGGATGCGGAAGACTTCGGTCTTTTAGCTTAC